>QHUU01000031.1 GCA_003222155.1 Gemmatimonadota bacterium
CGTGGTCGAGCGGTGGAATACGTCCACCCCGAACACCCGGCTGGCGGGGCTCGCCCCCCTGGTCCGGATAAACCCGCTGTCGATCGGCAGGTAGCTCTGCTCCACCGGCAGGCCGAGCGCCTGGATGGCGGACAGCTCAAGCGCTCCGGGGGCGGGCGCCCCCTGGCCCGGCGCCGCCGCGCCCAGATACGCGTCGAGCAGGTTCGGCGCATAGCCGCTCGCCGACAGCCGCGCCCGCACCTGCTCGGCCGTGAGCCCGGACTGCTGCAGCCGCTGGCGGATCATGTCCGGCAGCCCCGGGTTCTGCTGCACGGCCTGCTGCAGGGCCGACTGGGCTTGAGCCGGGGAGGGGACCTGGGAGGCGGCGCACGGAGCGGCGAGCAGCCCTCCCACCAGGAGGGTGCGCAGTGCGCGGTGCGCGGTAGCGCCCGGTGACTGAATTGAACCACTGACCCCGGGCGCGAGCCCGGGGATGCCGCCAGCCGTTGTCATCCGTGCTGCTTCCCCCCAAGGGCGCGGGAACCGTTCGATACCGAACGGGGCCCAAACATGGGGGCTAAGTTGCGGCGCGTCAAGGTGTTCGAGTCCTCACCCCCCCTGTCCCCCTCTCCACGATGTCGTCCTCACCCCCTGTCCCCCTCTCCACATATGTGGAGAGGGGGAACGACGGTCAGACTGAGTTTCCCCTCTCCCGAAGGGAGAGGGGATCAAAGGGGTGAGGACCGGAGCGGGGCACAGGGGATGAGGACTATGGAGACGGCGTGGAGAGGGGGACAGGGGGTGAGGACCGGTACGGACAGGGGGTGAGACTAGAGCCGTCCCGGGACCGGGATCAGCCGCCGATGCACCGGATCGACGGCGAGCAGGAACTCCTCCAGCGTGACCACGCCGAGGATTGGCGGGGAGCCCGGCTCCCCGAATACCACGACCGTGGGCCGCGCGCGCTCGCTGATCCGGATCAGCGTCCACGTAACCGGGTATCGGACCTCGCGCCCGTCGGCCAGCTCGAACGGCCACTCCTCCTCCGGTGTCACGCCGAGCTGTTGGAGCACGTCCCGCGGTATCCACGTGTACGTGGCACCGGTGTCGACCAATGCCTCCATCGCCTCGAAGCGCTCGCCGGCCCGATTCCCGACCTCGACTGCAACTCTGAAGTGGCCCATCCCTGAACCTGCCGTGCGGCCGCCGGGAAACGGTAACCGATCCATTGCGCCCTCCAGGCAAAACGTTGCGGAACCTCGCCCGCAATCTACGCTCGGCGGCGGCGGACCAACGGAGAGGGGATCAAAGGGGTGGGTGACGACGCCAGCCGGGCGGTTGCGTCGCTTAATCCCGGTGTTTATACTCGGCATTCCCCGACCGCCGGTATGCCCGACGTGCGATCCATCTCGCGCTGTGTGTCCCCGCTGCGCGCTCCCCTCCTCGCGCTTACTCTCTTGGCGGTCCTGACACGTCGGGGCGTCGCTCAGGACCGGTTTGAGATTGAAGTCTATCCCTACGAGACCGCGGCCCGCGGGGAGTGGGAGCTCGACACGCACCTGAATTACACCCGCCTCGGCGTCACGACCTTCGACGGACGAGTCGCCCCGACTCAGGGTCAGGTGCGCCTGGCGACGGAACTCACCCACGGCGTCACCGACTCGTGGGAGGTCGCCGGCTATCTGCTCGCCGCCCACCGCGCGGGGGCGGGGGCCGAGTTCGCCGGGTGGCGGCTGCGCTCGCGGCTCCGCGCCCCCCTCGCCTGGCCGCTCCCGGTGCGCCTCGGCCTCAACGTCGAGCTCGAGGCGGCCCGACCGGCGTATAGCGACAGCCCGCTCACCCTCGAGCTCGTTCCCGTGTTCGAGAAGCGCTTCGGGCGGTGGCAATTCAACGTCGACCCGGTGATCGAGCACGACCTCGCCGGCCCCGCGGTATCGGAGGGGTGGGAGCTCGAGCCGCGGGCGCGCGCGGCCGTCGCGGCGAGTCGCGCCGTCACCCTCGCGCTCGAGTACTATGGCGCTCTGGGCCACGTGGGCGCGCTCCTGCCAGGCGAGGCCCAGGTGCACCAATTCTTCCCGAGCGTGGAGCTGCGGCTGGGTGAGGATGTGTTGCTGAGTTTCGGCGTCGGGGTGGGCGCGACCTCCGCGGGCGATCGCCTCGTGTTCAAGTCACGGTTCGAGATGCCGCTCGGTGGCGAGCGCAACTGAGGTTGGCCCTCACCCCCTGTCCCCCTCTCCACAATGTGGAGAGGGGGAACGACGGACTACCCTTTCGTCCCCCCTCTCCGCATGGCGGAGAGGGGGACAGGGGGTGAGGACTAGGGAGACGGGATCAAATGGGTGAGGACAGGAACCGATCCATCGCATCCTCCCACGCCGCCAGCGGCCCCCCCAACACCTGCTCGGCGCGCGTCGTGTCGAGCACGCTGTAGCGCGGCCGCCGTGCCGGCGTGGGATAGTCGGCCGTCACGCACGGCGTGAGCAGATCCGGCTTGCCCACCCGCCCGAAAATGTGAGCGGCGACATCGAACCACGTGGCCTCACCCTGGTTGGCAACGTGCAGCACGCCACACGCGCCCTGCCGGATCAGCGTCCAGACAGCCGCGGCGAGGTCGGGCGCATAGGTGGGCCGGCCCGTTTGATCGCGCACCACCCGCGTGGCGAGGCCCGCCCGCGCCCGCTCCCACATCGTCCGGGGAAACGACTTGCCGTGCACCCCGAACAGCCACTGCGTGCGCACAACGAGATGCTCGGGCCCGCTGGCACGTAATGCCGTCTCCCCCGCGAGCTTGCTCGTGCCGTACGCGTTCACCGGGTCCGTAGGACTGTCCTCACGGTACGGTCGCGTCGCCTGTCCGTCGAACACATAGTCGGTGCTGAAGTGAATCACCCGCGCACCCGCGGCGCGCGCCATCCGGCCCAGCGCGCCCACCGCCGCGCCATTCACTCGCAACGACGCCGCGACCTCCGACTCGGCGCGGTCCACCGCCGTGTACGCCGCGGCGTTGATCACCACATCGGGTCGCACGTCACCCAGCGTCGCGGCCACGGCGTCGCTGTGGGTGATGTCGAGCTGCGTGCGCGAGAAGGCGAACAGCGTCACCTCGGGCGGCGCGGTCGCCACCAGGTCGTGGCCCAGCATGCCGCCCGCGCCCAGGACCATGACGCGCATCAGTCGGACTTGGCGCGCTTAGTGCTCTGGGTACTCTGGGCGCGGTGCAGGTACAGCGCGTTGGACGCGCGGTAGGCTTCGCTCAGCACCCGCTGCCACCAGGGGCGATTCTCCAGGTACCAGGCCACCGTCGCCTCGAGCCCCGCTTCGCAGGCGTGCCGCGGCTGCCAACCCAGCTCGCGCTCCAGCTTGTCGCTGTTCATCGCGTAGCGGCGGTCGTGCCCGGCCCGATCGGTGACGTACTGGATGAGCGACTCCGGTTTGGCGAGGATTTTCAGCAGGGTCCGCACGATCGCCAAATTCTGCCGCTCGGCCCGCCCGCCGATGTTGTACACCTCTCCCAGGCGCCCGCGCGTCAGCACCGCCCACAGGGCGCGCGCATGGTCCTCCACGTGCAGCCAGTCGCGCACGTTCAACCCGTCGCCATAGACCGGTAACGGCTGGTCGTTCAGCGCGCGCGTGATCATCAGGGGGATGAGCTTCTCGGGAAACTGGTAGGGGCCGTAGTTGTTGGAGCAGCGCGTGATGATCGCGGGCAGGTCGAACGTGGCCACGTACGACCGCACCAACAAGTCCGAGGCGGCCTTGCTGGCGGCATAGGGACTGTTCGGGGCGATCGGCGTTGCCTCGGTGAACGCGGGATCGGTGGCGCCGAGGCTGCCGTATACCTCGTCGGTGCTCACGTGCAGCAGCCGGAAGTCCCTCGGCGCGCGCGCCAGCTCGGCCCGGCACGCCTCGAGCACGGTCACCGTCCCGCCCACGTTGGTGTCCACGAACACCGCTGGTCCCATGATGGAGCGATCCACGTGCGACTCGGCGGCCATGTGCACCACCGCGTCGGGCACGGGCGTGCGCCGCGCCTTGGCGCCGCCGTGCGGCGTCTCCGTCGCCTCGCCCGCCAGCACCGCGCGCACCGTCTCGAAGTCGCGCACGTCCCCGCGCACAAAGAAGTGCCGGTGGCTGCCCAACACGTCCTTCAGGCTCTCCAGGTTCCCGGCATACGTCAGCAGGTCCAGGTTCACGATCTGCACGCGCAGATCGGTGTCGAACAGCCAGCGCACGAAGTTGACGCCGATGAACCCGGCGCCACCCGTGACGAGCACGCACTTGGGAGCGAATGGCGTGGTCACTTGGCGCCCCGGCTCTCATAACTGGGCAGATCGGTCCGGTCGCTCGTGAGCCGCGCGAGGGCCTGGTCCTTGGCGGAGATCAGGGGAGGGGAGGTCAGCGGCCAGACGATGGCGATCGTGGGATCGTTCCACGCCACGCCGCGCTCATCCTCGGGCGCGTAATAGTCGGTGCACTTGTATTCCACCTCGCTCTCCTCCCGGGGCACGCAATAGCCATGCGCGAACCCGGGCGGGATATACAGCTGACGTTTATTCGCGGCCGACAGCTCCACCCCTACCCAGCGGCCGAAGCTGGGCGACCCGCGCCGGATGTCCACCGCCACGTCGAACACCGCGCCCGCGATCACGCGGATCAGCTTGCCCTGGGGCTGGCGCAGCTGGTAGTGCAGCCCGCGCAGCGTCCCGGGCGCCGAGCGGGAGTGGTTGTCCTGGACGAAGCGCTCGGGGAGGCCCGCCTCCGCATAGCGGGCGGCGTGATAGCTCTCGAAGAAAAGCCCTCGTCCGTCCTCGAACACCCGCGGCTCGACGATCACGACGCCCGGCAGGGCGGTCGGGAGCACCTTCACGCGTGCGGTGCCTCGCGCGGGTAGCTCGCGTCGCGGATCATCGCCAGCAGATAATCGCCGTACGGGTTGCCCCGCAAGGGCGCCGCCATGCGCTCCACCGCGGCCGCGTCGATGAATCCCATGCGATACGCCACTTCTTCCACGGCGCCGATCTTCAGGCCCTGGCGCTGCTCCACCGCCGCCACGTAGGTGGACGCCTGCAGCAGCGATTCCGGGGTGCCCGTGTCGAGCCACGCGATCCCCCGGCCGAGCGTCACCACCTGGAGCGTGCCGGCGCGCAGGTAGAAGTTGTTCACGTCGGTGATCTCGAGCTCGCCCCGCGGCGACGGCTTGAGCCCGCGCGCGATCTCGAGGACGGTGTTGTCGTAGAAGTACAGCCCGGTCACGGCATAGTGCGACTTGGGCGACCTCGGCTTTTCCTCGATCGTTTCGACGCGACCGGCGGCGTCGAAGCTCACCACGCCGTAGCGCTGCGGATCGGACACGTAATACGCGAACACCGTCGCCCCCGCGGGGCGGTCGCCGGCCTGCTCGAGCAGCGGACGGAGGCCCGCCCCATAGAAGATATTGTCGCCCAAAATGAGCGCGGCGGGATCGCGGCCCACGAAGTCCCGCCCGATCACGAACGCCTGCGCCAGCCCCTCGGGCTTCGGCTGCTCGGCGTAGCGGACGTCGAGCCCCAGCTGCGCGCCGTCGCCAAACAGCGCGCGAAACCGCGGCAGGTCCTGAGGAGTGGAGATCAGCAGCACGTCCCGGATCCCCGCCAGCATCAGAGTCGAGAGCGGATAGTAGACCAGCGGCTTGTCGTACACCGGCATCAATTGCTTGCTGACGCCGAGCGTGAGTGGGTAGAGCCGGGTGCCGGAGCCGCCGGCCAGGATGATGCCTTTTCTCATGGGCCTACGCGTCTCCCGTCCGTCGCAGGATCGTCAGGCCATTGCAGATGGGATCGTGGGTGACGCGCCAGGGCCCCGCGACGCCGGTGAGCGCACGGCGCTCGTCGATCCGGATGCCGAGCACGTCTTCCAGAGCGCGCACCACGCCGCGGTGATTGTTCCAACCCAGTCCCAGCGTGCCGTCACGCCGCCGGAACAGCTTCTTCATGTTGGTGTCGTGAAACAAGGCCACCGCCCGCGCGCTCAGGTGCGGAAACCAGGCGTCGATCTCGGCGCGCGTGTGATCATACACGTGACTCGTGTCCACGAACAGCACGTCGATCAGCGGCTCGAGGCCGCGCTCCTCGCACCAGCCCCGAAACCGCCGTCCCAAGCGCACGTCGTCGTCCTGGACCCAGTGCCAGCGCTCGTAGTGCGACACGGTCGAGCAGTCGGCGATGTCGACGCTCACGAGGTCGGCTCCTGAGCGGCGTGCCAGTCGCTCGAACACGAAGGTCGATTCCCCTCCTCGCACCCCCAGCTCCACGATCAGGCGGGGATGCGCCGCGAGCCCAGCCACGTAGAGGGCCTCGAGGTGGCTTGAAATATCGGTCCCGACCGCCGCCCTGGCGCGAATGGCCCTGAGGTCCGGGTCGGGTGAATCCGGGGGTGGCCGCCGGCGCCGCTCGATGAGCGCGTTGTAGGCGCGCACGCCGCCGTCCAGCAGCCTGTAGGTTGTGCGACCCATAAGCGACGCCCCTACTGTGGACTCAGCAGTGTTCACCCAAGGTAGGTCCGTCGCATCTGCGGGCAAGCAGGTCCTTCGCGCCTGCGGCGCTCAGGATGACACGGCTCGCCCGGTTTCGTTAGCCTCACCCCCTGTCCCCCTCTCCGCCATGCGGAGAGGGGGAACGACGGACGACCTGAGTCTCCCCTCTCCCGAAGGGAGAGGGGATCAAAGGGGTGAGGACCGAGCGTGCGCGGGACGCGCGCGAGCGAAGGATCTGCTTTTCAGCGAAGGATCTGCTTTCTCAGCGAAGAATCTGCTTCTCATAGTCTGGGGAGCGTATAGGTTACGTTCTTCCCCCGCCACGCCCAGTCCACGAACACCCGTGCCTCATCCCAGCGGCGCCGCGCTTTTTTCAGCGAGCCCCCGAGCAGCCGCACCAGCCCCAGCACGAACGCGGCGAGCCCCACCGCCGCCACGATGGCCACGTAGCCCCACGCGTACCCTGGGCCGCGATGCTTCACGAAGTATCGATACGTCGCCTGCAGGCCGAGCCGCTTCATCAGGGCCGTGGGCTGCTTGCGGGTGCTCACGCTGTAATGGTGCAGC
>QHUU01000108.1 GCA_003222155.1 Gemmatimonadota bacterium
CTCCGTGACCCCGATCAGGTTCAGCGGGGTCGTACCCAGGTTCCGGTTGATCGCCAGGTTGTCCTGCAGCGTCAACCGCGGCGCGCCGGCGCCGTTCACGAAGTTGGTCTCGATGTACGCCGTGAGCCAATCGTTCGCCAACGGCGCATACTGCCCGTCCTGATTGCTCAGCACATAGAACTCGTGCGGGTGATCCATGGACGCGGAACCGACCCAGTTGGCGCTGTACTTGACCCAGTAGCTGATATACAGCGTGGACGTCGGCTGGAACGTGTGCCGCGCCGCAGTCCCGAACTGCGCATACACCGCCCCTGGCGGCATGTGGATCTCGAGCGCACTCGTGGCGCCCGGCATGTGCTGAGCGCTGGTCACCGGCATGTCCGGATTGTCGTACCACCCCCGCGCCGCAAACGCCGCGTCCGCAAAGTTCTCCTGCAACAGCACCGTGCCCCCGCTGCTCACCGCGGTGACCGTAACGGCCGCCGTGCCACTGATCCCCTCGCTCGTGGCGGTGACCGTCGCGGAGCCGGGAGCGCCTCCAGTCACGAGCCCGGTCCCGCTCACCGTGGCCACGCCCGTGTTGCTGCTGGTCCACGTGACGACGCGACCCAACAGGACGTTACCGGCCGCGTCCTTGAGGGTGGCCGTCAGCTGCTGCACGTTCCCGACGGTCACCGTGGCACCCGCCGGCGACAGCGTCACCGACGCGATCGCGGCCGTAGACGCACCCGTCGTGCCCGTGACCGGGTTGGACAGGTTACCGAAGACTGCGTTCAGGGTCAGCGTACCACGGTACGCGACCAGCTGGAACGTGTACGTCGTGCCCGCCGTGAGGCCGAGCACCGTGCAGGTGCGCTTCGCTCCGATCGTGGTCCCCGCGACCGGCGTGGCGCAGGTCCCGCGAGTCACGCTGGGCACCGACGCGCCCCAGCTGAGCGACGGCCCCGGCACATAGCGGATGTCGTAGCTTGCCGCTTGGCCCGCGCCGTCCGTCACTTCCGTGAACGACAGGGTCGCCGACGAATCCGTGAGCGACGGCACCGCGACGTCCGATACCGTGCCTGGAAGGACCACGGTCGGAGCCGTAACTGTGATCGCGCTCGTGCCGCCCTGTCCCTCGCTCGTCGCGGTGATCGTCACCGAGCCGGCGGCGACACCGCTCACCACGCCACTGCCACTCACCGACGCCACGCCCACGTTGCTGCTCGCCCACGTCACGGTGCGGCCGCTCAACGCGGTCCCGCCGGCATCCTTGGGCGTCGCGGTGAGCTGGACGGTCTGGCCCGCCTGCACGCTCGCCGCCGCCGGACTCACCGTCACCGAGGCGACGGGAACGGTCGTCACGGATACGGTGGCCGTGCCGCTCTGTCCCTCGCTCGTCGCCGTGATGGTGGCGGAGCCGACCGTGGCCGCCGTCACGAGCCCGGCGCCACTGACCGTGGCCACGCCTGTGCTGCTGCTCGCCCAGGTGATGGCGCGCCCGGCGAGCGTGTTGCCGTTCGCGTCCTTGAGAGTGGCGACCAGCGGGACCGTGCCGCCGACCGGGACCGTAACCGAGCTCGGTGCGACGCTGACGGACGCCACCGGCAGGGGTGACGGCACGGCTACCGTAATGGCCGCCGAGTCCTGCTTGCCCGCGCTGGCGGCTCGAATCACCACCGTGCCCGACGCCATGCCGCGGACGACACCAGCCGGGTTGACCGTGGCGAGGCCCGCGTTCGAGCTGTTCCAGCTGATGGCAGGAGGAACCTTACCTTGAGACATGACGATGCTGGCGCTCAATCGCAGGCTGTCGCCGATGAGCACCGTAGCAATCTTTGGTTGAATGGCGACGGAAAGAACGTCGAGACTCGGATCACCCGAACTCACCGGCACTTCGCACGCCGCAACCACCAGAACGGCGCCAAGCGCCGCAACACTCCGAAAATGCATTGCCCTCTCCCAAGTGAGGTTCGGCAGCCCGACTGGCGTGGCACGCGCGTAGCGTGCGGTAGCCTCGTGGCTTTGCGTCGCCGGCTTTCGCCGGGTTTGCCTTTCTCGCGCTCCCTAGAAGAGGGTTGCGCCCTGCCGAACTGCTGTGTGTCGACTTCTACACGAACGAAATGGCCGCCAAGATCTCGATGACTTCTCGAGTCGCTGGCGGCCCGGCGGACCTAGCGACTTGCGTCGCCGTAGTCCCGTAGCTCTGCGTCACCGTCTTTCGACGGCTTTGCTCTGAGCAGCGTGCTTAGCCCTTCACCACGAAGGGCTGTGTTGCCCCTTCGCGACGCAGCATGGTAGCAACGGCGCAATACGGGCGCAAGAGTGCAAGCTAGCGGAGCAGCAAGATCAGCAGTTGGGAGGGCAGGACCCGCAAGCAGGCTGCGTTTTTGTGCAGTCGGCCCGTTTCGCATTTGAACAGGAAAGGGGCACGGCGTCAGGGTGAAGCAGTCGCCGGAACGATGGGATAGTTGGTCGCCTGAGCGAAGAGGGTGTAGACCGTTAGCGGCCCCAGCCCGGACTGCAGGTACGTCGCCCCATCCCAGAACACCAGACCCTGCGTCGAGCCGTACGTTGCCCCCATGTCGGGCCAGCACGCGCTGTCGTAGATCTTCGTCCCGTTGACCCACACCGCGACCGTGCCGCACCCCTGCGCCGTGTACCGGTGGTAGCGATACACCACATCGTATACGCTCCCTTCGTGCAGCGAGGGATAGGTGTTCGGCCACGCGGAGTCGCCTTTCACGAGATTCCAGCGCTCCGCTTCGGCGAACAGGCCGATGTTACCGTCGCCACATGGGACGATCGCCGATATTATCCAGCCGTTGGTGTTCGCACCCACCTGGCCGTAGAGCGACTTGTGGACCTTGAACTGCGAGTTTCTGTTTTGGGCAGTGCACGACGTACCGCCGATCGCCGCGGCGGCTAGCGGCGCCAACACGAGCCGCACCTCCTCGAACAAATCCTGATCGAGTGTGGGATCTTTGGGGAGGTTGGCCAGCGGGCCTTGACCAAACCACGCCTCCAGCGCCGCCGCCCCCGTGCCGGCGGGTATCGTGCACTTCATCGCGTAGGCGCTCCCCGGATCCGTGTAGTCCGTGCTCTTGACGCAGCTCCCGCCGCCGTACGCGTACACGCTGAGTGGCCCCGGCGTGCCATCGTTGAAATTCGTCCGGTAGTACGTGACGGGCGGCGGGCTCGCCACGACGTTGATCGCTGCCGCGCCGGTCTTCCCCTCGCTCGAAGCGGTGATCGTCGCCGTTCCCAGCGCGACGGCCGTCACCAAGCCGGTGGACGTCACCGACGCCACGGTCGGGGCACTCGACGTCCACGTGACTTGCCGTCCGCGCAGCACATTCCCCTTGGCATCCTTGAGGGTCGCAACCAGCTGCTGGGTGCGTCCGACGACGACCGTGAGGCTCTCCGGCGCGACGGCGAGGGACGCAACCGGGGCCGTGGATGGTGCAGTGGTGCCCCTGGCGATATTGGACAGGTCGCCGAACACCGCGTTCACGTTCAATGCGCCGCGGAACGCCACCAGCTGGAAGCTGTAGTCGGTGCCGGCCGCGAGGCCGAGGACGGTGCACCGGCGCATGGCGCCCACCGCGGTTCCCTTGAGGGGCACGGCGCAGGTGCCTTGCGACACGATCGTCGCCCTGCCCCAAGAAATCGGCGTCGCGGCGAAGCGGACATCGTACGCCGCAGGTCGCCCGCTGCCATCACTCACCTCCGTGAAGGCTAGAGATACCGAGCTGTCGGTGACCGCATCGACCGTGAGATCCTCCACGGTGCCGGGAGGGGGACGCGGGACGACCGTGATCGTGGCGGCGCCGCTGCGCCCGTTACTCGTCGCCGTGATGGTTGCCACACCGGGAGCCACAGCGGTGACGAGACCGGCGGGCGTCACGGTGGCCACGCTCGTATTGCTGCTCGACCATCTCACCGCCGGGTCGGCGCCCGATCCGGACGCGTCTCCGAGGGCGACGGGAGCCACGCTCAGCTTGACGGTGTCTCCCACCAAAACGCTGGCCGACGCGGGCGTCACCATCAGAGGGCCCGACTCGGTCGGCGCTGGCTTCAGACACGCGACCAGCGCCGCCGATAGACCAGCCGCGCCGAGCAGGGCGGAGGCCCGCGTCAGGGGCCGCTTCGCAGCGATCGCCGCGTCGTCCATACGGGTTGGTACGCCGCTCATGAGTAAGGGAGGGAATGAAGCGAAGCGGCCGGCCACGCGCTGTGATAAAAGCTGTCGCGCAGTGGCGACAACCGAGGTGTTGCGGATGGGTACGTCGAGGACGGGCCCGAGGCCGGGCGTCTAGCGTCCAGCGGGCTGGTGGGCGATCAAGGCGAGCGCCTGGGCCAGCTCTTCCACGCAGCGCTCGATGCGCGCGTACACTCGGGCGCACACCTCGGGCCCCTGCTCCACCGGATCCTCGATGCCGCGAGAGGCGACGGGCAGCGGATCGAAGTCCCCGAGCAGCAGCACACCACGCGAACTGCGACCGAACCGCTCGCAGATCATGCGGCGCTGCAGTCCGTCCATCACGACGATGAGATCTGCCGCCCGCACCAGATCGGCCATGACGAGCTGGGAGGTGTGGCTGGTGAGATCGACGCCGCGCCGCGCCGCGGCCGCGACTGCGTCGCCCGGCGTCGGTCGACCCGGGCCTGCGAAGCCCGCCGAGTCGACTCGCACGCGCCCGAGGCCGCGGAGCTCGAGCGCTCGACGGAGAACAGCGGCCGCGAAGGGGCTCCGGAAGATGTTTCCGTTGCAGATCACCAGCAGCGACGCTGGCGCTCGCTCCGCCCCGGCCAGCGCCGCCAACGCCGCACGCCGCCGGCCGTTGTGCAGCAGCCGATCAGGCACTCGGCTGATCCGGCTCAGCAGCCCCGACACGAATCCTCGTTCCATCGGGACAGGAGGCCTCCCCCGGGGGGCAGACACGATCGTTCTGGTTCTACTAGAGGAAGAAAGATGCATCAGCGGGTCTGCTCCGGGTTGGTCCGCACGTTACCCCCGTCGGTCAGGTCGAGTACGCAGTGGGCTCGTTATACCCCAGGGGCAACGGGCGTGCCGTCAAGCCGTGCAACAAGGACGGGAGCCATCGTGCTCACGACTGGTCACGCCGGTTGTCGCGGGTGCGCGACAGCGTGGCCAAGTGCCTGCAGAAATGGCGCGCGCGCGGCGTGGCTTTCAGTCGTCGGACCCGTCTGACGCGCTGCTAGCGATCGCAATCGAGGTCCGTGATCTCCCACTGGCGCACTGCGCCCAGCACCGCCTCGCCGGCCGGGGTAAGCGGTGCCGCGATCACCGACGCCGCATCCCGCCGCGCCAAGAATCCGGCGCGCCGCAGCTCCGCGGCAAGTTCGGACTCCGCCACCGTGACGATTTGCAGCCGCGTACAGCCGGCTGCGCGCAGTGTCCGGACCAGGCCGGGGATGACATACCCGAGCGACAGCTCCGGTTCGCGGCGAATCGCGTGGAGGGTCGCGACACCCGACGGATCGGGGCCGCGCACGAGCAGCCCCGCCGTCGGCGCACTCCCCCCGCCATTCTGGGAGAAGGTGAACCACGTGTCGCGGGGACCGGGGTACCCCTCCAGCCGTGCCGCGAACAACGCACTCCCGTAATGCGGTCGCAAACGCGGAGAATCGCCCCACGGCGCCTCGAACGCCGCCGCCGAATGCTCCGCGGCACGGCACGGCGTCGGGTCGGGGCCCGCGCGCACCCGTCGCGGCAGGCGAGCTCGGGCGTGGAGCAGCCGGATCGCGCCGTCCACCAACCAGCGGCGGTCGCCGACCGGCAGCACGAGCCGCGCGAGCGTCCCGATCCGCCGGAAGCCCGAGACCTCGAGCACGGCGCGCGCCTGATCGTTGGGGTCGGTGTAGAGAAAATCGATGTCGCCCCGGGCCTCGATGTCGCCCCGGGCCCGTCGCATCAGGGCGCGTGCAGGGAAGAACGATCGATAGGACTCCGCGACCAGGGCGTTCACCAGCAACCCGCCTACGACGTCGCGCGTCCCGAAGCGGAACCGCCGCGGGAAGCAGCCGACGTGCATCACGACCTGCCCGGCGTCGTCACGCCCCAGCCAGCTGACGCCCCCGGCGCGGACCGCGGGCTCGTAGGCTCTGGCAAAAAAACCGGGGAATTCGGGCCGGCCATGGGCTACGAACAGCTGCTTGATCTCGTCGGCGTGATCGAGCGGGTTGACCGTCGTGATCGTGAACCCCATGGACCTCCCCACCCGCTCGTGAGACACCTGTTGCCCGAGCGCCACAGGTTAGGTGGCGTCCCGCAGGGGGGCAGGGGAGCAGGACACGTGTCCGGACGCGCTGGCCGGATTCCTGCAAGGGGCAAGAACCAGGCCGATCACCAAGGGAACCGCGTGCATTATCTGATCACTGGGGGTGCGGGCTTCATCGGCTCGCACCTGGTGGAACACCTCGTCGCCGCGGGGCACGACGTCACGGTGCTGGACGACCTGTCGTCCGGCCGCCGCACGAACCTCGCGGCCGTGCGACGTCAGATACGCTTCATCCGTGGCAGCGTAACCGATCTGAACACCTGCCGCCGCGCGGTCGAGGGGGTGGAGTGCGTGCTGCATCACGCCGCCGTGACCTCGGTCCAGCGATCGGTGGACGAGCCGCTCGTGACGCATCAGGTGAACGCGACCGGCACGTTGAACGTGTTGCTCGCGGCCCGGGACAAGGGTGTGCCCCGTGTGGTGTACGCCGGCTCGACCTCCGCATACGGGAACCCCGCCACGCTGCCGAACTCCGAGGCGCACGTGACCCGACCGCTGGCGCCGTACGCGGCGTCCAAGCTCGCCGGCGAGGAGTACTGCGTCGCGTTCCACGCGACCTACGGGCTGGAGACGGTGGTCCTGCGCTACTTCAACATCTTCGGTCCGCGACAGGACCCGAACTCGCAATATGCCGCGGTGGTCCCGCGCTTCATCGCCGCCGCGTTGGCAGGCGAGCGCCCCACCATCTTTGGGGACGGCGGGCAGACACGCGATTTCGTGTACATCGCGAACGTCGTGCACGCCAACGTGCTCGCGACCCGGGCGCCCGCGGCGGGGGTCGCCGGGCAGGTGTTCAACGTGGGGTGCGGGCAGGGCGTGAGCGTGAACGAGTTGTGGGAGCACGTCCGCGCCCTGGCGGGCGTTCCCACCGTACCCGTGTACACACAGGGACGGGCGGGGGAGGTGCGCGACTCTGTCGCGGCGCTGGCGAAGGCGCAACGACTGCTGGGCTACGAGCCCGTCGTCCACTTCGAGGAAGGGTTGCGGCGGACCATCGCGTTCTACCGCACAGGGCGCGAGGCGCAGCCGCGCAAGCGCGCGCGCGCGGCCGTCGCGGCTGCGTAGACGGGCAGCGCCCGCGTCAGGTCCCCGACACACGTTCGAGCATCTCGCGCAGCTCGTCGAGGCTGAACGGCTTGCGCAGCACGGGCCGATCGGCCCGCTGTAACGCGTCGCGCGTGTGCAGCGAGATCGAGTCTCCGGTGGTGAACACGATGCGCCGCTCCCGTCCCCGTCCTTCCTCCCGCAGCCGCTCGAACAGATCGAACCCGGTGTGTTCGTCGTCCAGATGCACGTCGACGAGGAGCGCGTCGTAACGGACGTTCGGCGCCGCGAGGCGCTCCGTCGCGTCGGCGTACCGCCCCACCGTAGTCACCTCGTGCCCCAGACGCTTGGCGAGCAGCGCCATCGCGCGGCGCACGCTGTCCTCGTCCTCGATCACCAGCACCGAGAGGCGCCGACTGGCCGCCCCGGAGGCGACCTGGGACGCGGCGCCCGCGTCGCCCGCGTCCACCGGAAGCTCGAACGAAAGCCGCGCCCCGCCGCCCTCCACGTTCTGCATCCACATCCGGCCGCCCATCCCGCGCACCAGCCCGAAACTTATCGCCAGGCCGAGGCCCGTGCCCTGCTCGGCCTTGGTCGTGAAGAAGGGCTCGAACACGCGATCGAGGATCTCGGCGGGCACGCCCGGCCCGGTGTCGTCGACGGTCACGACGACGTGGTGGCCGGTCGCCTGGGCCGCGATGACGATCTGGCCCGGGCGGCCGCTGTTTTCGATCGCCTGGCGCGCGTTGACGACGGCGTTCAAGAGCACCTGCTGCAACTCCTGGGGATCGCCCGCCACGGCGGGGACGTCCTTCGCCACGGACACGCTGGCCCGGATCCGCGCCTTCTTGAACCCGCTCCGCTGTAAGGCCAGCACGCGGTCGGCGATTTCCCCCAGATCCACGGCGGTCTGCACGCGCGGCCGCTGGCGCGCGAAATCGAGCAGCGTCTGGACGATGCGGCCGGCGCGCATCGCTTCACTCCGGATCACCTCCGCGCTCTCCTCCACGTCGGCCTGGTTGGGATCCAGGGTGAGAGCCTCCCCGAACGCGGCGATCGCGGCCAGGGGGTTGTTCAGCTCGTGCGCCACGCCCGAGACCAGCGCGCCCAGCTGGGAGAGCCGGTCTGCTTGGAGCAGGCGCTGCTGCAGCAGCGCCTCGCGCGACACGTCCAGCGCGAGGAACAGGAGCTTGGGCGCCTGCCGCATCGGATCCACGTTCACGATCACGGCGCGCACATCCCGGGGCGGCTCGCCCGCATACTCCACGGTGAGGCGCAGCTCCTGCCGTTGCGTGACCGCGTCCCGCAGCGCGGCCGCGAGCGGCGCACGGTGAGCGGCCGGGGTCCAGTCGCCCATGGGACGCCCCCGCAACGCGACCGGATCGGAGGCGCCCAGCAGCGTCACGCCTTCCGGGTTCGCCTCCAGGATCTGGCCGTCCACGGTGAGCACCAGGGCGGGTGTCGGCAGCGAGCTGAACAGCTGCGCGTACAGACGGCGCTCGGTCTCGAGCGCGCTCATCAGGTGCGCGGCGCGCGATTCCGGTCCGAGCTGCTCGCGCACCTGCCGGAACGCCATGATCAGATGATTGTGCGGCCCCCGGCTGACGTGGGTCTCGAACACCATCCCCGGGAAATCGGTGGCGGCCGCAGGTGCCAGATACGTCTGCGCCTTGCCATCGTGCAGCACCTCCTGCAGCATGCGCTCGATATGGGTGGCCTTAGCCGCCGGGAACGCGACCCAAAAGCTCTGACCCAGCACGCGCTCGACCGGCAGGCCGGTAATACGCGCGGCCGCCGCAGACCATGCCGCGATCGTCCAGTCGGGCGCGATCGCCACCACGCCGAACTCGAGATTGTCCAACAGGAGTTTCGCGTCCATGCCTTCCCCCCCCCAAAAAAAACGACGCCCCGTTGGCCGTATCGCGGGCGCAACGGGGCCGATGACGCTGCTCAGGAGCACTACGGTGTGGGGATGCCGGTACTCTGTCAAGCGGCGATGGGTGTAGCGACGACGCAACAGCTGCAGCAGCGGGCCGATCAGACGTGACGCAGCTTCCAACGACCGCGTCGAAAGAGCGCAGCGCTCACGACCGCCACTGACGAAAAGGCGATCATGACGGCGAGCGCCACGCCGCGCGGTCCCAGCCCCGCATGGCGCGCCAGCCAATAGGCCAGGGGCACCTCCCACAGCCAGAAGCATCCCAGGTTGATCCACGTCGGGGTCCACGTGTCGCCCGCGCCGTTGAACGATTGAGTGATGACCATGCCGTAGGCGTAGAACAGGAACCCGTAGCTGATGGTCCGCAGGGTCACGACGGCCACCGGGGCGACGGCGGGGTCGCGCGTGAACACGTCGACGATCGGCCCGGCGAGCAGTACGAACACGGCGCCCACGGTGCCCAGGAACAGCATGTTGTAGAATCCGGCGAGCCAGACGGCCCGCTCGGCCCGGTCCGGCTTCTGGGCGCCGAGCCCCTGTCCCACGAGCGTGGCTGCGGCGTTGGCGAGTCCCCACGACGGCAGCAGCGCGAACACGACGATCCGGATCGCGATGAGATATCCCGCCACGGCATCGGACCCGAAGCTGGAGACGATGCGAATCAGGATGATCCAGCTGGCGGTGCCGATCAGGACCTGGATGGTGCCCGTGCCCGAGAGCCGCAGCATGGTGCGCATCACGGCGGGCTTGAGGGTGAGCAGGGAGCGCCGGATCGAAACGCGGGCGTCGCCGCGCCACAGCCGGTACAACTGGTACAGTACGCCCGTGCCGCGCCCGAGGGTGGTCGCAATGGCCGCGCCGGTCACGCCGAGGCGCGGGAACGGCCCGACGCCGAAGATCAGGCAGGGCCCGAGCGCGAGGTTGATGCCATTCGCAAGCCACAGCACGCGCATCGCAATTGCCGCATCGCCCGCGCCGCGGAAGATCGCGTTGATCAGGAACAGGAGCAGGATCACCACGTTTCCGCCGAGCATGACGCGCGCGTAGGCCGAGCCCAGCGCCTGGACCGCGGGCGTGGCACCCATGACCGCCAGGAGGCGGGGCGCGAGCGACACGCCGACCATCCCGATCCCGGCCGCCACCAGCAACCCGAGGGCGATCCCCTGCACCGCGGCCTCCGCGGCCCCCTCCGTGTTGCTTTCGCCGATGCGCCGGGCCACCATCGCCGTCACCCCGATCGACAGTCCCATCGCGGCGGTGTAGATGAGCGTAAGCAGCGACTCGGTGAGGCCCACCGTGGCCAACGCGTCGGCGCCGAGGTGCGCCACCCAGAACACGTCCGCCACGGCGAACAGCGACTCCATGAGCATCTCCATCACCATGGGAATAGCGAGGAGGATGATGGCCCGGCCCAGGGGCCCGGCGGTGTAATCGTGGTGCGAGCCGCGCAGCGCCTGGCGGACCGTGGCCCACCAGCCGGAGGCGTCGGCCGCCTGCGGCGCGGTCTGTAAGGGGGGATTGGTCAGCTGCGCGGCCCGGCCGGAACCGTCTCGACGAGCGGCATCACCTCTGCCGCGAACCGCTCCATCTCCTCGTACTGCGGGCTGAATTGCAACAGCAGGAGATCCACCCCCGCCCGCTCGAACTCGCGGATGCGCTCGGCGATCTGCGGCGCCGTGCCCACGAGTCCCGCACGCAGGCCCCGGTTCGACACGGAGTAGTCCTCGAGGCTCACCTGCTGCTCGAGCTGGGTGTTGGCGAGCCAGTCCTGATAGTTGGCGTAGCCGGCGGCGCTCTGGCGCACGTCGGTGATGCGCGCCACCTCGCGCTGAGCGGCCGCCTCCGATTCCGCGTATACGACGTACGCGGCGACTCCGAACGCGAGCGGCGCGAGGCCCCCCCCCAGGCGCTCGCGCCGCGCCCGCATGTCCGCGACCTTGGCGGCGATCCGCTCCGGCGGATCGCCGTGCATGAGATAGGCGTCGCACGCGCGCGCGATGAGATCCTTCGCGGTCTCGGACTCTCCGCCCGCATACAGCGTCGGCCGAGGGCGCGCCAGCGGCTTGGGCTCGAGGATCGCGTCCTCCACCCGATAGTACTTGCCCGCGAAGCTGAAGCGCCGTTCCGACCACATGCCCGTCACGACCTCGAGCCACTCCGCCGTGCGCGCGTAGCGCGCGTCGTGCTGGTCGAAGGCGACGCCGTACTGCCTGGCTTCGCCCGACCACCAGGAGGACACCACGTTCAGCGTGACCCGGCCGCCGCTGATGTTGTCGATGTTCGCGGCCTGCTTCGCGAGCAGCGCGGGCAGGTGGAAGGTGGGCCGGACCGCCACCATCAGCTCGAGCCGCTCGGTGACCGCCGCCAGGGCCGCCGCCGTGCTCCAGGCATCGAGCGAGGGTGCGCTCGGTCCTTTGATATCGTTCAGGTTCAGCTCGGCGATCAGGGTCAGGTCGAAGCCGATCCGCTCGCTCCGCTGCGCCAGTCGGCGCACGTACTCCCAGCTCGCCTCCATCTTTTCGTCGGGGACGTTCCGCAGCCAGCCGCCGAACACCGGGAGCCAGTAGCCGAAGCGCATGGTCAGACGGCCTCCCGTTCCAGGTAATCGACCAGCCGGGCGAAGGGATCGAACCCCACCACCCGGGGTGCGTCGGCCACGAAGTTCGACAGCGCGTTGACATCGTAGAAGTACAGGCGGCCGTCACGCCCGTCGATCATGTACTCCACGCCTCCCACGTCGATGTGCGCCGCCTGCATGATGCACTCCACCTGGGCCACGATCTCCGGGGGCGGCGTGTAGCCCTCGACCCGGAGATTGTTCCTGGGGGCGTCCACGGGGCACGCCCCGCGCACCAGCTCGGCGCCGCCCACGGTCTGGCACACATCGGCGGGACAGAGGTTGAAGCTGTCGCCCGAGGTGTAGATGCGGATCGCGTACAGGTAGCGTCCGCCCAGCACCTCGACCCGCACGATGCGCTGGTCGGCCGCCGGAATGTATTCCTGGACCAGCGCCGTGTGATCGATGCCCAACTCCAGCGTCCCGGCGCGCGCCGCTTGCTCGAGCTGCTCGGGGGTCTCGAACCGCCGTACCCCGGCCCCGGAGCCGCCGATGTTGGGCTTCAGCACGACGGGAAAGCGCAGCCCGCGCGCCGCCTCGGGCGCCTGGGCCGCGTGATTGATGACCCGTGCCGGGGGGAACGGCAGCCCCAGCTGCTCCAGCAGCGACAGCTGCAGCGCCTTGGACGTCTCGGTGACCCACGCGTCGTAGCCGTTGATCACCCGCACGCCGTGGCGCTTGAGATGCGCCAGGTAATGCAGGGTATAGAAGATCGCATTCCCCGCTCCCCGCAGGTAGGCCGACGGGCTCATCCGGTTGAAGACGAGCGAGTAAGGCGGTCGCCCGTCCGCCGTGTCGAACCGATGGCTCGCGGCGTCGAGACGCACGTACGGCACGCGCCTGCGATCCAGCTCCTCGAACAACGGACGGAACCAGTCGGGGTGCTCGTAATAGATCGCGAGCGGGTGCTCTGGCGTGGCGCTCATGAGACGTCCTGCTTTCCTCAGGTGATGCCTGCGCCGGCGAGGGCAAGCGCCTCGTCGACCGCGTGGTCCACCGCCTTGAGCAGCTCGGGTGCGGCCTTCCCGTCCTGGAACTGGGCGCTGGTGCCGTACACACCGCCCGCGACCACGGTGGCGCCAAGACTCGCGAACAGCGGCCGCAGCCCGTGATCCACCGCGAGCGAATGGCCGCGATCGTGACCGGTCACGATCGGAACGCCGATCTTGCCGAGCAAGCTGTCCTGCGGCAAGAGATCGAAGAACACCTTGAGCAGGCCGCTGTAGGTGGCGCGGTACACCGGTGTGCCTGCCACGACGATGCGCGCCCGGCTCGCCGCATCGAGCGCCGCCGCGATGGCGGGAGCCGATCCGCGGCCGAGCAGCGCATCGGCGGGCAGCGCCGCCAGGTCGACCAGCTCGACTCGAGCCCCGCGCGTCGCGGCTCGCGCCAAGGCGTACTCGACCAGTACGCGCGACTTGGAGCTCGCGGCCGGGCTGCCCGACAGCCCCACCACGGCCAGGTTGTTCCTTACGTTACTCACCCGGGCAAGATCCTCGGGTGCCGGCGGGCCGGCAAGTCCTTGGCGGCGCCGCAGCCGCGCTGCATCGTTGGGGCACCGTGACCCAACCTGACCCTACCCCGACTCCGTCCGCCGCCATGGCCGGGCTGCGCCTGTCCCCGAGCGCGGTCGTGCTGATCGCAGCGAATCTGGTGCCGCTGGCCGGCGTGTTGTTCTTCGGCTGGAGCGTGTTCGCGACGCTGCTGCTGTTCTGGGTCGAGAACGTGATCGTGGGTGCCTTCAACCTCTTGCGCATGGCGTTGGCACAGCCGGACAACCCGCTGATGTGGGTGGCGAAGGCCGGCATGATCCCTTTTTTCATCGTTCATTACGGGATGTTCACGACCGTCCACGGAGCGTTCGTGCTCACGCTGTTCGGCGGCGTCCACGAGCGCGGGCTTCCGGGCCCGACAGCGTTTCTCCACGCGGTGCAAGGCGCCGGGATCTGGCCCGCGGCGCTGGCCCTGGCGGCAAGTCATGGCGTGTCGTTTGCGTTCAACTACATCGGAGCCGGTGAGTACCGCACGGCCGCGCTGGCCAAGCTGATGACACGCCCGTACGGTCGCGTGATGGTGCTGCACGTGGTGATCCTGGGGGGCGGGTTTCTCGTCCAGGCGCTGGGGGCGCCGGTCGCGGCGGTCGCCGTGCTCGTGGTCCTCAAGACCGGGCTCGACCTGGTCGGGCACCTACGAGAGCACGCCGCCCCCGGCGCCCCTACGCCGGAGCGCCCACGAACGACCGGTCCAGCTTGGTGATCGCCGGGCATCCCAAGAGTTGCAGCGTCCGCTCCATGTCGGCCCGCAGGATCTCGAGCGCGCGCGTCACGCCCGCCTCGCCGGCGGCCGCGAGGCCGTAGGCGTAGGCGCGACCGACGAGCACGGCCCGGGCGCCGAGGCAAACGGCCTTGATCACATCGCCGCCGCGCCGCACGCCCCCGTCCATCAGCACCTCGGCCTGCCCGTTCACGGCGGTCACGACCTCCGGGAGCGCGCGCAGCGCGGCGGGGACGCCGTCGAGCTGGCGTCCTCCGTGATTGGACACGACGATGGCGGCGGCGCCGGCGTCGGCGGCGCGGCGGGCGTCCTCTCCCGTCAGCACCCCTTTGACCACGATCGGGCCGCGCCAGGCGTCCCCCAGCCACCGCAGGTCATCCCACGTGACGGCGGCGCGGGCCAGTGCGGTGGTGACGTCGACGAGCGGCATCGGCCCCTGACCGGGGAGCACGACATTGGGGAGCGGGGGAACGCCGCCGCCCAGCAGGAACGACGCGAGCCAGCGCGGGTGCGTGAGCAGCTGCGGCAGAAACGGCAGCTTGGCGCGGAGCGTGCCGCCCAGCAATTGCGCCGTGCCGTTCTTGACGTCGCGCTCGCGTAGACCGGCCACGGCGGTGTCGATCGTGACGACGAGTGCCGAGTAGCCCGCCACGCGGGCGCGGTGGATCGCCGCCTCGGCGGCGGCGCGGCCGCCCAGCAGATACAACTGATACCAGACGGGGCCGGCGCAGGCCGCCTTCACGTCCTCGAGCGCGTGCCCCGACATGGTGGAGAGGACGTAGCCACTGCCGGCCGCGCCGGCCGCGCGCGCGGCGGCGGACTCCCCGGCGACGTGCATGACGCGACTGTATCCGACCGGCGCCAGCAGGATGGGGAACGCGAGCTCCCGGCCGAGCACGGTGGTGCGCAAGTCGACGCCGGGTAAGCCCACCGCGTGGCGCGGCCGGAAGGTGACGGCGTCGAAGGCGCGGCGGTTCTCCCGCAGGGTGACTTCACCTTCGGCGCCGCCGTCCAGGTAGTCGAAGACCACCTTGGGGAGGCGGCGCCGGGCGAGCCGACGCAGGTCTTCGATGTTGACGACGCTGGGAGACCGGATGGCGCGCGTTAGACCGGCCCTAGCCCTTTCTCGATGTGTGCCTTCTCGGTCTACCAGCACAAGAAGTCAGGCACAAGACGCCTGACTCCGTCCCGCAAGCGCCGCACGCGGGCCTTGGCCGGGGCGACGATCTCGAGCTCCGCGAAGAGCGCGGCACAGCTCCAGTCGCCCGCGGGCACGCGGGCCACGCGATCGAGCGTCGCGGGGACGTCGTTGATGCCACCCACCTCCATGACAGATGCGAACCCCAGGTCCGCGGCGACACGGCGACTGGCCGCGTCGTGCAGCCCGAACGGATAGGCGAGCGACGTGGGTGGCCCGAGGTGCGACGTGAGCGCGCCTTGAGCGCGACCGATTTCGTCGGCCTGCGCCGCCTCGCGAAGCCGCGCCAGGTTGGGATGGCTCGCCGTGTGATTGCCGAAGGTCACATCGGCCCGGGCCATCTCGCGGATTTCTTCCCAGGTCAAGTACAGCCGCGCGCCGGCCGCGGTCGACCCGCCATCGAGACCTGCCCGCGCTCGAATCGCGTCGAGGAGATCGCGAACCGTGGACGGCTCGTAGCGCTCGCACGCCCGCTTCAGGACAGCTGGGATGGCGGCGCGTCGCGCGCAGGCGAACACCGTCTCGGCCAACGGGCGAGCGACCGCCCCATGATTGCGGAGCAGCCAGTTGAGCTCGTTGATCCAGATCAAGGCACGATTGTCCACGACGTCGGTCGTGAGGTACACCGTGGCCGGGAGCCCCAGGCGCCTCAGCCGCGGGAACGCGTTCGCGTAGACCGAGGCGTAACCGTCGTCGAAGGTGATGACGACGGCGCGATCGCCCGGCGCGCCCCGCTCGAGCGCGTCGAGGGGCACGACCCGGTAGTGGCGAACCAGGAAGTTCAGGTGCGCGTCGAACCGGTCGGGAGGGGTGTTCGACTCAAGGTCGCGGATAAAATCACTCTCGGTCGGCTCGCAGGCGTGGTACAGCAGAATCCGCGTACGGCGGCGAGCAAGCCAGATGACCAGCGGATGCAGGTGCAACCAGTACAGCAGCATCCCGCTCCAGCGGAGCATCTGCGCCAACAACCGGATCAATTGGGGGCCTCCGCAAACCGCCGTAGCAGGCCACCTCGCAGCAGCCTGCGTACCCGGCGCTCGGCGGCGAGCGTGCGGTCGACGAACCGGTACTCGCGTCCCTGCCGCAGATCCTGTGGAGCGTAGCGCCGGGCGTCGGTCGCCACCTCCCGGATCGCCCGTTCGTACAGCTGCGCGCCGACGATCACGCACTTGCAGAAGAGCGAGTCCTCGTCGTCGTCCCGCGCGATGACGGGGCGACCCGTGCGCACGATCGGTCCTGAATCGACGCCCTCGTCCAGCGCATGTATGGTGACTCCCACCGATTGCGGCTCCTGGTTGTGCAGCGCCCAGAAGATCGTATCCGCGCCCCGATAGTGCGGCGACAGCCCCGTGTGCATGTTGAGGATCGCTCTGCCGGCCAGACGGATGACGGGCGCCTTGATCACGGCGGTCCCGTACACGGCGATGACGTCGGGCGCGAGGTGTTGCAGGAGCGCACGGCACTGGTCGCCGTTGGCGGAGGGAACACGACGCACGAGATCGCCGCGGTCCCACTCGAGCGGGCCCCCGGGCGACAGATATCGCGCGTACGTGGCGCGTCGGCGGCGCGAACGGCCGAGCAGCAGCGCATACGCCCGCGCGCAGATCCGCGAAGCGAGTTGCCGGCCCGAGTATCGACGCCACCAGACCCGGACGTGCCCGAGGAACGAGCGCCGGGCCGGCTGCGCGACCACGATCGCCCGCAGCTCGTCCGGAAAGGCGCGCGAGAGCACATTGGCGACGTACCGGTGCTCCAGGCCGTCGGCTGTGAGAATGACCAGGCGCATAGCGGTTTCTCGCGTTCAGCGGTCAGCTTGTCCCAAGCGCCGAGCAAGACACAGGCCAGGCCTAGCTCCAGGGTCAGGCGTGTTCCCTAAGCGGAGGTGTGGCGCCCCCGCAACGGACTTTCCACGCCGGGCTGGGCCACGGCCTTTCGGCTACGAAGCGTGACGGAGCGGCGTCACGGTCAGCAGGTCGCGTCGCTGGTCCAGGTCCCCGCGAATCCCGGGCCCGACCACGTGCCCGACAAGGTCGTGCCGGAAATCGTGCCGGTGGCGGTGCCGCCAGGGCTCGCGGTGATTTCGGTGATGGTGACGTTGCTCCCGTTCACGGTACCGGTGAAATAGCCGTCCGAGCCGTCGACGTTGTCGTACGCGCCGGAGAGGGAGGTGCCCCGAAGGACCGAGTTCCAGATGCCGTCTGCGTCGCCGGTGTAGGTACCGCAGTACACCGTGACCGGATTGGCAGTCGTGTGCCGGTACGCCACGACGCTGCCCTCCGCCGTGGAGTGGGTGTAGGTACCGAGCAGCTTGCCGGCGTCGTCGATCGTCCCGGCGATCGTGTAGCCTCCGCCGGCGAGCGCGACGGCCTTGGTCGAGGGGACGTAGGTCCCAGTCACGGTGATCGGCGCCGCGCCCACGGGCGTGATCGTGCCCGTCGTGCTGGCGGCCACGGTCAGAGCGAGCGACGTGCTCAAGCTGGGGGACGACTCGCCAGCCACTGTCCCCTTGTACTGACCTTCCAGGGTCGTCGGGCCGGTCACACCCGAGTCACTCTTACATGCAACGCCGGATGCCAACACCACAAGTGCAGTCGCGCTGAGAAGCTCACTGAAGGGTCGCATGGGCACGCCATCTCTTTGAGGGTGGGATCGGACCCGCGCGGACACGGGATCGGCGATCTCAGACTCGGGGGCGTCGGAAAGAGGCGTCAGAGCGAAGGTGAGAGGGCCAGCGTCAATGTACGGGCCGATACCGTCGCGGCAAATGCCTTTGGGCTGCCGGGCCTATCGCTCGCCTCCACTTGCCCGCATGTTAGAGACGAATCGAGATACCAGAGGACCGATATCGAAAGGTGGGTGGGCATCATGATTCGCAACGCAGCAGTACGGGCGATCGCCTTGTGCGCGTTACTCTACTCCCCTGTCCTCCCGGCCCAGAACCCAAGCGCGGCACCCACCACCGGCGGGACTGAGTCCACCACACACTGGTGCTTCCGCGGGCGTCCCAAACCGCGCTGCGATGTTTTCTGGCTCACCGAGTTCGGCGCGGCCCTTCCCATTTCGTCCAATCCCAACGCTGCGAGTCGAGGGGCGTTATTCACGTGGGAGCTGGGTGGGATGGTCAACCACGGCACACGCCATGCATTCGGCGTGGCGGCGTTTAGTCAAGCGATCCTATGGGGTAGCGATCAAACCGGTCAAGGCGTAGCCGTTGGCGTTCGCCCCAGGGTGCGGTTCTGGACCGGCCAGACCACCAGCATCGACATCGCTCCCGGCATCGTCGTCGCGGGTTCGGGGGCCCCGGGCTTCAGCGGGCACGCGGGGCTGAGCTTCGCCGACTACGCCGGGCTTACGCTGCACGTGGTGGCTCTGCGGCCGGAGCAGTTCGACGTCGACCGAAGCATGCGGGTCGCCGTTTTCGCCGGCGGGCGGCTGGCTTCGGCACCGGGAACCATCGTGGGCGTGGGCGGCCCCGCGGCGCTGGGTGTCGCTCTTCTGATCGTGTGCGGCTCTGGCAGCTGCTTCGGCAACTAGCCCGCCTACAGAAAAGCGTCGCGGAGCACCGATCCTACGATTCCCCGCGACGCCGTTGCTCGACGTCTTTTTGTCCTATGGGCCTGAGTGGAGTTGAACCACTGACCTCACGCTTATCAGGCGTGCGCTCTAACCACCTGAGCTACAGGCCCTGTCCGTCGCTCATTCCCAGTCCCGCCTCGGCCCCTTCTTGGGGCGGAACTCCTCGTCCTCGTCGTCGTCGAATTCGTCGTCCAGGTCGTCGTACTCGTCGAGATCGTCCAGCTCCTCCTCGTCAAGCTCGTCCTCCTCCAGCTCGTCGTCGAAGTCCTCGTCCAGGTCCTTGTCCTCTTCGAAGTCTTCGAACTCTTCGTCGCCGAGACTGTCGCTGCGACGCTTGAGCGACCAGTCCGACGTCTCACGGGACAACATTGTCACCCCCAGCTGAGGTTGGCATTGGTGTGAACGAGCTATCCGACTCCTCTTACGACTCCTCCGCCGCCCGCGCATTGCGCGCCAGCTTGCGGCGCTCGGTCGCGCCGAGGGCGCGCTTGCGCAACCGGATGGACGACGGCGTCACTTCGATCAACTCGTCGTCCTCGATGTACTCGAGCGCCAGCTCCAGCGTGACCTGCCGTGGCGGCTCCAGAATGATCATCTCATCCGACGCGGTCGTCCGCATGTTCGTGAGCTTCTTCTCCTTCGACGGGTTCACGTCCATGTCACCGGTCCGGACGTTCTCCCCCACCACCATCCCTTCGTACACCGCATCGCCCGGCTTCACAAACATCGTCCCGCGCTCCTGCAAATTGAAGAGCGCAAACCCCACCGCCACCCCCTCGCGGTCGGCCACCATCACGCCGCGGCTCCGCCCTTGCAACGGCCCCGCCCAGGGGCCGTAGTCGAAGAAGCGGTGGTGCATGACCCCGGTGCCGCGCGTGTCCGTCAGGAACTCCGAGCGGTACCCCAGGAGACCCCGCGCCGGAATCTTGAACCGCATCCGCACCGTCCCCACCCCGGGGTTCTTCATGTCCAGGAGCTCCGCCCGGCGGGGGCCCAGCTTCTCCATCACGACGCCGAGATACCCCTCGGGGCAGTCGATCATCAGCTCCTCGTACGGCTCGAGCCGCTCGCCGTTCGGCCCCTCCCGCGGAATGATCCGCGGGCGGCTCACCTGGAACTCGAACCCCTCGCGCCGCATCGTCTCCATCAGGATGCCGAGATGCAGCTCCCCCCGGCCCGATACCGTGAACGTCTGGGGGTCGTCCGTTTCCTCTACCCGGAGCGCGACGTTCTTCTCGAGCTCCCGAAACAGCCGGTCGCGTACCTGGCGGCCGGTGACGAACTTCCCCTCCCGCCCCGCGAACGGGGAGTCGTTCACCTTGACGTCCACCGAGATCGTCGGCTCCTCGACTGCGATTCCGGCGAGCCGCTCGAGATAGTCGGGCGCCGTCACGGTCTTGCCGATCTCGACGCCCACCATGCCGGCGAGCGCCACGATGTCGCCGGCCGAGGCTTCCTGCACCTCGACCCGCTCCAACCCGTCGAACGAGAACAGCTTGACGACGCGTGCCTGCTCGTACGCCCCATCTCCCACAGGACCGGGGGCGCCCAGCGGAAGTAACGCTACCGTCTCGCCCACCCGCACCCGCCCGCGCTCAATCCGCCCGATGGCGATGCGTCCCAGATACGACGAATAGTCGAGCGTGGAGACGAGCATCTGGAACGGGCCGGAGGGATCGGCGACCGGGGGAGGGATCGTGTCCAGGATGGTCTGGAACAACGGCTTGAGATCGGTCCCGGGGCTCCGCAAGTCGACCGTCGCGGTGCCCGCGCGGCTCGATGTATAAAGGAAAGGACAGTTGAACTGGTCCTGCGTGGCCTCCAGGTCGAGGAACAGCTGGAGCACCTCGTCGTGCACGCGCAACGGCTCGGCGTCCTGCCGGTCGATCTTGTTCACCAGGACGATCGGCTTCAGGCCCAGCGCCAGGGCCTTCCCCGCCACGAACCGCGTCTGCGGCATCGGCCCCTCGGCGGCATCCACCAGCAGTAGGAACCCGTCCACCATCCGCAGGATCCGCTCCACCTCGCCCCCGAAGTCGGCGTGCCCGGGCGTGTCGACGATGTTGATCTTGGTCTGCCCCCAGTGAATCGCCGTGTTCTTGGAGAGGATCGTGATGCCACGCTCGCGCTCGAGCGGGTTCGAGTCCATGACCCGTTCGGTCATCTGCTGATTGGCGCGGAACACCCCCGACTGGCGGAGCATCTGGTCCACCAGCGTGGTCTTCCCATGGTCGACGTGGGCGATGATGGCGATGTTGCGGATCTGCAAGGGGCTAGGTCCTGACAGTACCTGTGTGTGGGGGGCCGGCTGTGAGGGGCGCAGTATAGGAAGGAGCCTCGGAAAAGACAAGCCGGCAGATCACCAGAAGTGGGGTCGACGGTTGAGGATGTAGAGGGCTACCGCCTTCTACTCACACGTCGGGTCTCTCTCCATCTGTACCGTCACGTGCCCGATCCCCATGCCCCCGAGGCGCTGCTGCACGGCCTCGAGCACGCGCTGGTTGTCGCCGGGGTTCTGGACCACGAGGTGGCCGCTCATCGCGATCACGCCGCTCGTGACCGTCCAGACGTGCAGGTCGTGCACCGAGGCCACGCCGGGAATGGACGCGATGCAGTCGTGGACGTCGGCGAGCGGGATGTGTGCCGGTGCGGCCTCCAGCAGGATGGCGGTGCTCTCCTTCACCAGGCGCCAGGCGCTGCCCAGGATCAGGAGCGCGATCAGGACCGAGATCAGGGGATCGGCCTGCACCCACCCGGTGGCAAGGATGATCGCGCCGGCGGCGAGCGCGCCCGCCGAGCCGAGCACGTCGCCGACGATGTGGAGGTAGGCGCCCCGCTGGTTGAGCGAGTGGCGGTGCCCGCGATGCAGGATGGCGGCGCCCGCCGCGTTGGCCACGAGGCTCACGGCCGCGACGCCGAGCAGCAGGGCGCCACGGACCGGCTGCGGCGCGCCAAACCGGTGATACGCCTCGAGCGCGATGCCGAGCGAGATGGCGAGCAGCGCCGCGCCGTTCACGAGGGCGGCGACGATCTCGAGCCGCAGCAGGCCGAAGGTCCGTTCCGCTGTGGCCGGTCGTTGAGCGAGGTGGGCGACGACGAGCGACAGACCGAGGGCGGCCACATCGGCGAGCATGTGACCGGCGTCGGCGAGCAGGGCGAGCGAATGGGCCAGCCATCCCCCCACGGCTTCCGCCACCATCACGGCGGCGGTGATGCCGAGCACCAGCGAGAGCCGCCGGCGGCTCTCGGCCCGCAGCGGCGCGCGATGTGTGCATTGCACGTCGATCGGCAGTGTAGCGCTCACTCGTCCTTCTTCCCTCGTCCCGCTTCCCTACAAAATATCCGGCCGTTCCGCCGCCGGGCAACACGCTCTATGTTCCCGCCTCTATGGAATCGCTCGGGCTCCGCCTGCTCGCGGTGGTGGCGCTGGTGCTCGCGAATGCGTTCTTCGTCGCGGCGGAGTTCGCCCTCGTGGCGGCGCGGCGCACGCGCATCGAGGCGATGGTGCGGCGCGGCGACCGCAAGGCGCGAACAGTTCAAGCGGCCCTCCAAGACCTCTACCGCCAGCTCTCGGCCGCGCAGCTCGGCATCACGGTCGCGTCCATCCTGCTCGGCTACGTGTCCGAGGACACCGTCGCGCACCTGTTCCGCGACTGGTTCGCGGCGCTGCCGCCGCTGCTCGACTTCCTCACTCGCGGCGGCGTGGCGTCCACCGTCGCGGTGGCCGTGGTGTCGTTCCTGCATGTCGTGTTCGGCGAGCAGGCACCCAAGGCCTGGGCCATCACCCATCCCGAAGGCACGAGCCGCTGGGTGGCGGCCCCGCTCATCTTCTTCTCCTGGATCACGCGGCCCTTCACCGATCTCCTCAACTGGAGCGCGGGCCGGGTGGGGCGGCTGCTGGGGTTGAAGGGAACCACCGCCGAGCTCGAGCAGATCCACTCGCCGGAGGAGCTGCGCATGCTCGTCGAGCAGAGCCGGAAGCGCGGCAAGCTCGACGCCGACGACGCGCGGCTGCTGCAGGGCGTGTTCGAGTTCAGCGAGAAGACGGCCCGCGAAGTGATGACGCCCCGCACCGAGATGGTCGCGCTGCCGGCGGACCTGACCCTCGAGCAGGCGGCCGACCAGGTCGCCGTCGCGGGCCGCTCGCGCTACCCGGTGTACGCCGAGTCGCTCGACGACATACTCGGCGTCGTGCACGCGAAGGACATCCTGGCGGGCCTCCGCTCGGCCAAGGGCGGGACCGTGCGCGCCGTGCTCCGGCCCGCGATGTTCGTGCCGGGTACGCGGGAGGTCGAAGACGTGCTCGCGGACATGAAGCGCCAGAAGATCCACCTCGCGATCGTGCTCGACGAGTTCGGCGGCACGGCGGGCCTCGTCACGATGGAGGATCTGCTCGAGGAGATCGTCGGTCCGATCTACGACGAGTACGACCAGCCCAGCGGCGAGCTGCGTGTCGCGCCCGCGGGCGCGGCCCCGATCATCTCCGGCGCGACGCCGTTGCGCGACGTGAACCGGGTGTTCGGGCTCGAGCTCGACGAGCAAGACTACACCACCATCGGCGGATTCCTGTTCGGCGCGATCGGCCGCCTCCCCAAGGTCGGCGACCAGGTGGCGGTCAAGGGCGCGGTGTTCGAGATCCTGGAGATGGAAGGCCGCCGCGTCGGCAAGGTCCGCGTGGTGCGGCGCACCGTGGGCGCCGAGACGCCCGCGAGGTGAAGGCCGAGAGCTAGCGGCCGGCCCGCGCCAGCCGAGCGGCGAGCTCGAGCGCCGTCCGCATCGACCCGGGGTCCGCGATCCCGCGCCCGGCGATGTCGAGCGCCGTCCCGTGGTCCGGGGCGACGCGCGGGAACGGGAGGCCGAGTGTGACGTTCACACCCTTCCCGAACCCCGCGACCTTCACGGCCGTCATGCCCACGTCGTGATATGGCGTGAGCACGGCGTCGAACTCGCCCTTGAGGGCACGCACGAACACCGTATCGGCGGGGAGCGGACCCGCGGCCCCCAGGGCGCGGGCGGCGGGCGTGAGCACCCGCTCGTCCTCGTCGCCGAACAAGCCCGACTCGCCGGCGTGCGGGTTGAGTGCGCACAGCGCGAGCCGGGGCGCGGCGATCCCCCACCACTCGCGCAGCGCCCGCTCGGCGATCCGCCCGCACGCCACCACGCGCGCGGTCGTCACGGCGGCGGGGACGTCCTTGAGCGGGATATGGGTCGTGACGAGCACCACGCGCAGCGGGCCGGCGGCGAGCATCATCGCGACGTCCACATCGCCCGCGAGATGGGAGAGAAACTCCGTGAGACCGGGATAGCGGAAGCCGGCCAGGTGAAGGGCATGCTTGTGCACGGGGCCGGTCACGATGGCGTCGACCTCGCCGGCCAGGGCGAGTCGAACCGCCTCTTCCACCGCCTGGCCAGCGATCCGGCCGGCGTCTTCGGGCCGCAGGGAGCGGCGAGCCTGCTCCCCGCTCCCGACAATCACCACCTCCGCATCGAGCGCCCCCAAGGCGAGCGCCTTCTCCACCACCTCCGGCCCGATGCCCCGCGGGTCGCCGAGCGTCACGGCGAGCCGGGGGGCCACGCCGTTAGAACCGGACGTCGACGTAGGTGGTGCGGCGCAGCAGGTCGAGGTAGTGCTTGACGGCGAGCTGCTGCGCCAAGCCGTCGCGGATGCGGTCCTTGACCTCGTTGAACGACAGGTCGCCCTCGGGGAGCCGCCTGACCAGCTCGAATACGACGAAGCGCGGCCGCGCGGTACCGGCGCCCATCTCGAAGACGGGCTTGAGGCCCGGCACCGTGTCGCTGCCCACGACCTTCTCGTAGTCGGGCGGGAGCTGCGACACGGGCAGTGCGTCGGCCAGCTTGGGCTCGTTCGGGTCGGCGTACAGGCGAGCGAGCGAATCGAACGGCGCCCCATGGGCCAGGGCGTCGTGCACGGAATCCGCCAGCCGCTTCGCGATCGCCAGCTGGCCCGCCGAGATCGTCGGCTGGATCAGGATGTGGCGGGCGAGGATCTCCGCGGGCTGCGCGCGCTCCACCTGGATGATGTGGTAGCCGAACTCGGTCGACACCGCATCGGAGATGACGCCGGGACGCAGCCGGAACGCCACGTCTTCGAACTGCTTCACCATCAGGCCGCGGCGGAACCAGCCCAGCTCGCCGCCCTGCTCGCGCGAGGCGCTGTCCGCCGAGTATTTCTTCGCGAGCTCGGCGAAGTTGGCGCCCCCGCGCAACGCCACCACCACCGATTCGGCGAGCTGCAGCGCGCGCGCGCTGGCCGCGGAATCGGGCTTCGGCACGATGACGATCTGGCGGAATGAGATGGCGGCGGGACGCTTCGACTGCTGCCCCCGGTTCGCCTCCCAGAAGGCATGCATCTCGGCGTCGGACGGCGGGATCGGCCGCAGCTTGCCCTTCTGTTTCAGGGCCTCGATCAGGCGCTGCTGCAGGATCGAGCGGCGCTGCTGGTCGGCGAGCCAGCGGCGCCATTCCTCCTCCGACACGAACCCGGCCGCGCGCAGCTGTGCCTGGAACTCGGTGATCGAGGTGAACTGCTTGCGCACGTTCTGCACCGTCTGCTCGACCGCGTCCTGGACTTCCTGATCGGTCACCTTGATGGTGGTGTCGCGCTCGGCCTGCTGCACCAGCAGCTCTTCATCCACCATCTGCGACAGGATCTGGCGCCGCGCCGCGTCCCGCCCCGCGGAGTCTTCCGGGACCTTCGCCCCCTGCGACTGCGCCAGCACCAGCTGCTCTTCGACCTGCGAGGCGAGGATCGGCTTCGTCCCCACCACCGCGACGACGCGGTCCACGGCGCGCGCCGTCGCCGAGCGGCCCTGCGCCGTCGCCGGCGGTGCCACGAGCGCGGCCCATACCACGGCCGCGAGCGTCACCCGGGTGGGCCGCATGTCAGCTCGGCGCCCGCTTGGCGGCGCTGTCGCCCGCGACGGGCGGCGGGCCGGGGGCGCGCTTCAGGCCCGTGGCCGGAGCCTGCCGAGCGGTCGTGTCAGCGGCCCGAATGGCCTGCGCCCGCTCCAGCGCGCGCGCGATGCCGGCCTCGTTGAGCGACCAGGTCTCGCCCTGCCGGAGCGCCGCGGCCAGGAAGGGGGGCACCGGCAGGAAGGCGGCGCTTCCCCTGGTGACCGCGGCATCCAGGTAGCCGTCCATGTGCGCCATCGCGAGCCGGACGCGCGCTTCCGGGGTCGCGGCGGAGTCTTTGAGGAGCTCGGGCGAGAGCCGCAGCAGCCCCTCGAGCCGGCCGACGCCCGAATCGTGCTCGGCGCGCACGTGGCGCCAGTCGTCGGCGGTGAGCCCCACGCCGGCGGAGTCGACCTGCTCGAGCAGCAAGTCGCGCTGGGCGAGCAGTCTCACGAACTGGGTGAGCTGGTCGTCCGACGCGGTCGCGATGCCGCGCACGTCGTTGGGATCGAGGGCCAGCAGCCAGCGCGCCAGGTCCTTCACACGGAACGTGCCCCCCCGGAACGTGGCGAGCGTGTGCCCGTCGTCACGGGCGGTGACGATCTGCGGCACCGCCTGGCGCACCCGCGCCGGCGCGCCGCTCTCGACCTTGAGCTGGCGCGCCTTTGTGAGGCTGTCGAAATACAGCGAATCGAGTCGGTTCGCACGCGAGCTCTCCAAATCGACCCGGAACGAATCGCGCACTTCCGCGAGCGGCGGCCGGCGGATGATGTGAAAACCGAACGGTGAGCGCACGACGCCGCTCAGCCCACCGGGGGCCAGCGCCCACGCCGCGCTGTCGAACGCGGCGACGAACTGCCCCCGCGGCGTCGCCGGGAGGTAGCCGCCGCGCGCCTTGGAGCCCGGGTCCTCCGAGTACTGCCGGGCGAGCTGCGTGAAGCCGGCTCCACTTCGCGCCGCCGCCTGTCGCAACACGCCTTCCGCTTTCTTTTTCTGCTGCTCTTCCACCATCGGTACCGCGCTCGGCGGCACGCGGATCAGGATGTGCTGGAACAGGCGGACGCTGCCCGCCCGATACGTCGAGTCCGCGTCGGCCGGAGTCATCCGGCTACGGCCGGCGAGGAGCTTCTGGTGGTAATGCTCCCATTTGAGCTGCACCACGAGTGGCCATTCCGCCGCCAGCGCGAGGGAGGAATCGTGCAGGTCACGCCCGCGGCCCAGTGCCGTGGCGAGCACGGCGTAGTCGAGGTAGACGTTCGCGACGCCGGTGAGCACGTCGGCCCGCACCGGAATGCGCGGCGCCCGCCCGACCAGGCTCGCGAGACGCTCGACCGCGAGGGTCTGGCCCGCCGCGCTGCCGGCGACCTCGGCATGGGCCGAGAACGCGTCCCGCAGGGCGCTACAGGCCGCCAGCGCCAGCACCATCGTCAGCACACTCAGCCGTCGCATGCCATCTCCTGTCAGTCTCCCGTCAGTCTCCCGTTAGTCATGGGCGTCCGTCAGCACGGCGGTGAGCGCGCGGACCAAGCCGGGGCCGATCGCCTCGCCGCCGAGCCGCCGGAGTCGCAGGGAGAGCGGGGCCGCGCGCCGCACCTCGGCCTCAAACTGCACCGCGTCGAGCGCCGCCGTGAGCCGGGCGAGACGCGGGGTCGCGTCCCGCCGAAACGTGAGCCGCGCTTCGTCGCCCTTGACGAGGACCATCTCCAGTCCCGCTCGGCCGCCGAGCGCGCGGAGCTCGGACACGAGGAGCAGGCGCTGCGCGTCGTCCGGGAGCGGCCCGAAACGGTCGCGCAATTCCTCGCGCACCGCCTCAATCTCGCTAGCCGCTTCGGCCCGCGCCAGCCGTCGATACAGCTCGAGCTTCGCCGCTTCGTCCGGCACGTATTCGTCGGAGAGATGCGCGGGCCGGTCGAGCACGACTTCGGGTGGCGTCCCCTTCCCCGCGCCCCGCTCCGCATCCCCCGTCTTCAAGGCCTCGACCGTTTCCTGGAGCCAGCGGAGATACGTGTCGAACCCCACCGCCTGCGCGTAGCCCGACTGCTCGGCACCGAGCAGATTGCCCGCGCCCCGCAGTTCGAGATCGCGCAGGGCGATGCGATAGCCCGAGCCCAGGTCGGTATGATGCTCGAGCACCCGCAGGCGCTCCTCCGCCTCGGCATCGACCAGGTCGGGCACCAGCAGGTAGCAGTAGGCGCGGCGATGGCTCCGGCCCACGCGTCCCCGCAGCTGGTACAGCTGGGCCAGGCCGAACTGGTCCGCGCGGCTCACGAGCATGGTGTTGGCGTTCGGCACGTCGAGCCCCGATTCGACGATCATGG
>QHUU01000109.1 GCA_003222155.1 Gemmatimonadota bacterium
CACCATCCCCGCGACGACCACGCTGAGCGGCAACCTCGATAACCGTATTCGCGTCGGCACTCAGGTCGGCCTGGGCGACAGCGTCGTGCGGGACGGCCAGACCTGGCACAATCTGGGGGTCCCGTACTTCGTCCCGAACACCATCGTGGTAGGCGGCCCGAACGTCCCCGTGCTCACACTGGCGGCCGGGCTCGAGCTGCAGTTCGATCGCTTCACCGGCCTGTCGGTCGGCACCACCGCGTCGGGCGGCCTCGTCGCGGCGGGAACCGCTGCGGCGCCCGTGCTGTTCACCTCCCCCGACGCCGCACCGCTCAAGTACCCCGATTCGTGGAACGGCGTCGTGTTCGGGGACTCGGCGGTGGCGGGAAGCAAACTCGATTACGCCATCGTCGAGGTGGGCGGGGGGTTCAACGCCACGTTCCCCTGGAACGGCGAGGTCGTGGTCCGGCCGAACGGGCTGGCTGCCCTGATCACGAACTCCACGATCCGGCGATCGGGCTACTGTGGCGTCCTGCGGGCCTGGATGCCTGCCCCGACGAATACGGACTACACCGACACCACCCTGCACAACAGCTTCGCGCAGAACGCGACGGGCGATCAGTGCGGTCCGTGACCGAGTGGTCGTTGCCCGACGGCGCTGGTCGTGACCGAGGCGCGCCGCACCCATGCGCGTCGTACCCGGTCACGCGCTCGGTCATGCTGCTGGCATGTCTGGCGGGGTGCTTCCACACAGCACTAGTGGTGCCCCCGGCCGCCGTGGCGGTGATGCCGTTCGATCCCTATGGAGGGGCGATCTACGTCCCCGCGATCGTCAACGGCGACTCCGCGTGGTTGATGTTCGACACGGGCCTGTCCCATACCGGGCTCGATCGCGACTGGGCCAAGAGCGTCGGCGCGACGTCCGAAACCGACACGAGCGCTACTGCCGTCGTTCGGTCGTTGCGGCTGGGCGACCTCCAGCTCGACCGCTACCAGACGGCGCTGTATCCCCTCGGCGGCCTGAGCGAGGCGAGCGGGCGGCTGCAGCAGGGACTCGTGGGGCACGACGTGCTCCACCGCTTCGCCGTGGAGATCGACTACCCGACACGCCGGGTGCGCCTGCTCGATGCCGCGTCGTTTCGCTACGCGGGCCCTGGCACGGCCGTCCCGTTCACGCCGGATGCGGACCTGCCGCTGCTGCGTGCCAAGATCAAGGCGCGTGGGCGGCGTGCCATTCCGGCCCGGCTGCTGCTCGACACCGGCGCCTCGGGCCTGTGCCTCATCCTCACCGCACCCTTCGTGGAGCAGCACGGACTCGCCAGCGTGTCGCCGTCGATCGAGGCGCCGATCGGCACGGGCCTGGTGGGCGAGCTGCACGGCACGATCGTGCGGCTGCAGCAGCTCGAGCTCGGCCACCTGCGGATCGCGTCCCCGACCACCGGGTTGGGAGGCGAGAGCAAGGGCTTCCTCGGACGCACGGACATCGACGGTGTCATCGGCAACGCCGTGTTCGAGGGGTCGCGCCTGATCGTCGATTATGCCCGGCGTCGCGTCATCGTCGAGCCGCGCGTCGCCGGCGGCTCGCTGTGCGACTACGACATGAGCGGGCTGCGACTCGTGTCGCGGGGGCCTGGGCTGCGCCGCGTCATGGTGGACTACGTCGTGCCGAAGAGCCCGAGCGCGGACGTGGGCATCCGGGCCGGGGACGAGCTGCTGCTGATCGACGGGCGCGGCGTCGCCGAGGCGGACCTGAGCGCCGTACGCAAGATCCTGCGGGTGGACGGAGCGATCCACCAGCTCCTGTTGCGGCGCGAGGCCGACACGATCCGGGTCGCACTACGGCTGCGACGGCTGCTCTGACTGCAGGTTGGGGGAGGATGGTGGAGGTTGGGGAGGTTGGGGGAGGCTGCTCCGTGTTCCACCTCCACCATCCTCCCGAACCTCCACCAACCTCCCGAACCTCCACCAACCTCCCCAACCTCCCCAACCTCCCCAACCTCCGCTACGCCGTACGGCGTAGCGCAGGCACCCGCCACACGGCCGCTCCCACCGCCAGGGCCGTCGCCGCGCCGCCCAGCGCCACGGCGGCCGACGGCCCGATCCGCTCGGCGAGGGCCCCCATCTGCAGCGAGCCGAACGGGGCGAGCCCCACGAACACGAAGGAGTAGAATCCCATCACCCGCCCGCGCAGCGCGTCCGGCACGATGGCCTGGATCGTGGCATTGGTGAGCGCGTTGTTGACGATCATCGTCGCGCCGGTGAGCGCGAGCAGCGCCACCGACACGAGATAGACCTTCGAGAGGCCGAACGCGACGAGCAGCAGCCCGAACGACCCGCCCGCCGCGATGAGCGTCGGGCCCTTGCGGATGCGGCGGTCGAGCGCCGCCACCGCGAGCGCGCCGCTCAACGCCCCGATCCCGACCGCCGTCATCATCAGGCCGTAGCCCGCCGCGCCGCGGTGCAGCACATCGCGCGCGAACACCGGCATGATCACGAAATAGGGAAACCCGAAGACGCTGAACAGCGCCATGAGCAGGACCAGGGCCGAGACGCGCCGGTCGCCGCGAATGAACGCGACCGCCTCGGAGAGCCCCGCCCAGACGGACCCGGTCCTCGGGCCGCGGGTGTAGGGCGGCAGCCGCATCGCCAGGAGCCCCGCGATCACCGCGAGGTAGCTGACGCCGTTCACGAAGAAGCACGCCCCCACGCCCAGCGCTCCGATCAGCACGCCCGCCATCGCGGGACCGATCACCCGCGCCGCGTTGAAGGCCGACGAGTTGAGCGCGATCGCGTTCATCAGGTCTTCTTTGCCGACCAGGTCGACGATGAACGCCTGCCGGGCCGGGATGTCGAACGCATTGACGACGCCGAGAAAGGCGGCGAGGGCGGCCACGTGCCACACGGCGACCGTTCCGCTCCACACGAGCAGCGCGAGCGCGAAGGCCGGGAGCATGGACAACGACTGCGTGAGGATGACGAGGCGGTGCTTGTTGGTGCGATCGACGAGCACGCCGGCGTAGAGCGTGAGCAGCAGCACGCCGAGCGAGCCCAGCGCGGAGACGAGGCCGACGTAGAAGGGCGAATTCGTCAGCTCGAGGACCAGCCACCCCTGCGCGATGTTCTGCATCCAGGTGCCGATGAGGGACACGCCCTGTCCGAGGAAAAAAAGCCGGAAGTTGCGGTGGGCGAGCGCCCCAAAGGACCGGCGCGCGGGGTCGTCCATTGCGGGAAAGCTCGCCGCCTCCCGATATTTCGGGTAGGGAGCCGATGAAATACACGACGTACACGCGCTACCTGCCCGAGCTGGCCGACACGCTCAATCTCCAGGCCTTGCTCGACCAGCTCGCCGATTTCCTCCTTCAGTCGGGCTTCGCCGGAGGCGCGTACTCGCACCCGTTCTGGGGCGAGTTCGGCGAGGACGAGTCCGACCGCTCGCTCGACGCGCTGCGGCAGGCGATCCTCCAGGCGCTCATGGACTCGGGGCAACTCACGCCCGAGATGCTCAAGCTGCTGCGCGGCGAGTCCACCGGCGACGCGACCCGGGACGCCGATCTCGAGCGCCAGCTCTCCGAGCTGCTCGACAAAATCGTCCAGAAGCTGATCGACGAGGGGTACCTGAACGTCACCGAAGCGCCGAAGGTCCCCTCGGGACAGCAGCCGCTGTTCGGCCCGGGCGGCATGGCCAAAGAAGCCGCCCAGCAGGTGCAGTTCAACCTCACCGAGAAGGGGATCGACTTCCTCGGCTACCGGACCCTGAAGCACCTGCTCGGCAGCATCGGCAAATCGAGCTTCGGGGCGCATGAAACAGAGCATCTCGCCACCGGCGTCGAGGCCGAAGCGGTGAGCAAACAGTACGAGTACGGCGACACCCTCAACCTCGACGTCAACGCCACCCTCACGAACGCCTTGCAGCGCGAGGGGCTGGGCGTGCCGATCAACCTCGAGTACGACGATCTCATGGTGCACCAGGCCGAGTACCGGTCGTCATCGGCGACGGTCCTGATGCTCGACTGCTCGCACTCGATGATCCTGTACGGCGAGGACCGCTTCACGCCGGCCAAGAAAGTCGCCCTGGCGCTCACCCACCTGATCCGCACCCAGTTTCCGGGCGACACGCTGCGCGTGGTGCTGTTCCACGACACGGCGGAGGAAATCCCCCTCGCCCAGCTGGCGCGCGCGCAGGTGGGGCCGTACCACACGAACACCGCCGAGGGGCTGAAACTGTCGCGGCGCATGCTCATGTCGCAGCGCAAGGACATGCGTCAGATCATCATGATCACCGACGGCAAGCCGTCGGCGCTCACGCTCCCCGACGGGCGCATCTACGTCAACTCGATGGGCCTCGACCCCCAGATTCTCCAGGCCACGTATCGCGAAGTGGCGTTGTGCCGGCGCTCGGGGATCCTGATCAACACGTTCATGCTGGCCCGGGACCGCAGCCTGGTGGAGTTCGTGAAGAAAGTGAGCGCGATCTGCCGGGGGAAGGCGTACTTCACGAACACGATGACGCTCGGGCAGTTCATCCTGATGGATTTCATGCGCCGGAAGACGCGGCGGGTGAGCTAGCGAGCTCCACCGCTCCGCTCAGGTCAAAGCCACAACCTCATAGTCGACGACCGACGGAATGTCGAACTCGACGATCGTGTCGCGCTGGGCGAACGTCAGTGCGTGGCCCGCGCGCAAGGCCCGGACGGCTCTGACGCGGCGTCCGGGCGCGATCGCGAAGCGTACGTGCTGCGCCCCGATCGGATAGAACCGCTGGATGAAAGCGCGCGTCATGTTGGGATTGGTGTAGTTGAGGACGTGCAGCGCGTATCCCGGCTCGGTTTCCCACGCGAACGCCTCGACGATGCCGTCGCCGGCGATGGTCACCGGCGCGGGAGCGTCGCCGAGCAGCCACCGCACGGTGTTCTGCAACAGGCGGGCGAGATCGGGACTGCCCGAGCGCCAGCAGCTGCGATCGACATCGCCGGGAAAATACGCGATGCGGGATTGGCCCACTTCGCGCAGCACCGCCGCGGGCTCGTTGGTGCGCGGCGTCCGCGGGAACACCATCTCCGGCGGAAACGCGGGGTAGGACGGCACCACGGTCAACGGCGCCGCGTGCGCTCCGGTCGCACGAATGGGCACCCGACTCTCGGGCCCGGGCAGGAGCGCCGTCCCCTCGAATCCAGCGGTGATCGGGTGGCGCTGCTCCAGGCGCATGTAGCTGTTCCCGACCGGGCCGATCGTCTCGCCCGCGGCGCCCGCGCCGAACAGGTCGGCCAGCCCGAAGTCGGGCCGCGCGTCGCCCCAGCCGGTATAGCGCGACGTCTCGAAAGTCGCCAAGAGCGAGCCGCCGGCTCCGACGTAGTCGCGAATCCGCCGGCAATGCTCGTCGTCCAGGTACGCGGCGTTGGGGACCAGCAGCGCGCGATAGCGTTGCGCCGTCTCGGCCGCGAGCGCGTCCTCGTGCACGAAGTCGAACAGGAAGCGCCCGTCGAGCAGCGCGTAATACAGACCTTGGAGGTAGTCGGACGTCTGCGCCCGGTCGGCGCCGCGCCAGCTGCCCGGGCCCTCGCCCGATTTATAGAACGCGATCGTGCGCTGCGGGTACAGCACGGCCAGATTGGCGATGGAGCGACGATTCCGGAAGTGCGGCTCGTGTTGCGCGAGCCAGCGGTAAAAGTCACGGCCCACCGCACGCCAGCGGTTGTCCTCCGGTGCGCCGCCCAGCCAGTGGAACCACGGCACCATTCCACTCGCCGTCGTCTGGGCCATCCACAGCGTCGCTTCGGCCGCGGGCTTCGCCACGTGGCGCCACGTGATCCGGCTGTTCGCGTACGAGCCGGTGACGTTGGTGATGGTCCGGCCGTCCATCACAGCCTGCGCGACGCGCCCCTGCTGGGCGCAATCCCAGATCGGCGTGTCGCCGGAGCGGCCCTGATGATCGGCGTTGAACCACGCCGCCACCTCGCCCAAGCGCCGGACGTTCTTCACGGTGCGGATGCCGCCGCCGAGATTGCCGACGTACACCGAGGCACGCCCGCGCTCGGTCACCACTCCCTGCCACTGCCGCCACACCTCGAGCACCCGGTCCATGTAGGCGTCGTAATACTTGCGGTACAGCGGGCTCGTGGCATTCGTGTCGGCCGGGGGCACGCCCCCGACCCGCTCACGGAACACTCTCTGACAGCTCTCGCAGTAGCAGACGCCCAACGCCCCGGTGCTCGGCCAGCCGTTCGTGAAGAAGCCGGCGACGGGATAGCGCTGGTTGATTTCGCGGTAGATCGCCGGCATCTGTTCGGAGAAATAAGGGCCGAACATGCAGGTCCGGAACAGCCACGGTGACTCGTCGTGCCGCCGCGGCGAGCCATCCTGGTTGCGCTCGAACCATTCGGGATGCGCCGTGAGCGCGTCCTCGTACGCGTAGTTGCAGTCCATGCGGGCGACGGCCCGCATGTGTCGCTCCGTGACGGCCCTGACCAGCTCGCCGAGCAGGTCACGCGATCCCAGAAACTCGCTCTTGTGGTGGTAGGGAATGTCCGTCGGATAGAACGCGACGATGCCGCCGCCGTTCAACAACAGCGCGTTGAGCTCGAGTGAAGCCCAGTAGTCGATCCAGGAGCCGACGTCGAGCGTGAGCGGGTCGCGCTCGTTCAAGTTGAGCTGGCCGCAGCGGCGCATCGTCGCGTACCAGGGCTTGTCAGCCGCGGTCGGGGACTGCAAGAGGCGGCCTGGGAGCCACACCGCTGGAGGGCGTCCGCGCGCCAGCCCCACCAGCGAAACAGTCGAACCCGCGAGAAACTGCCGACGCGTGATGGGCATGGCCGGAAAGAATATACTGATGGCCGGCGCCCGGTTAGATTCGCCCGTGTGAGCGGGCTCGCCACTCCGCTGCGTGAGCGCAGCTGGCCCTTGCTGGCGCTCGGCGCGTGCGCCTTCGTCCCCGGTCTCGGCGTCTTGTTTGGCGCCGCAGCCGTCACCTGGGGCCTCGTGTCCGATCGCCCGCGGGCCAAGTGGGCTGTGATGCTCGGAGGAGCGGGGGCGCTCCTCAATCTGTTGGGCGGCGCCGTGCTGATCAAGCGGTTCGAACATACGCCCGTCGTCGAGCAATCGCGCATCGAGATGACGCGGCGGGACCTCGGGGCGGTGGTGTGGGAGCTGGAGCGCTACCGCGGCCGATCGGGCAGATACCCCGCCACCTTACAGCAGCTCGTGGGCCAGCCCATTCCCGTTCGGCTGCTCAACATCTACGACCAGACGGCGGGCGTCTTCGTGTTCCCTCGCGTCTACGAGTATCATCTCGCGGCGGACGGGTCGAGCTACGATCTCTTCGCGCTCGGGCCCGACGGCAAGCCGGGCACTCCCGACGACGTGCGGCCGGCGATTCCCGACTCTCTGTTGGAAGGCACCGGGTACCGTCCGGTGCATTGAGGTCATCCAGCGGCCTCGGTCTGCCGCACCGCCTCGCGCAGCAGCGCGTGCCCGTGGGCCAGCCAGTCGCTGCGGCGGCGCACGCACTTGCAGGCAAGACGCAGCAGCACGGCCGCTCGGTACCACGCGACCGCGCACCCGTTCAGCAAACCCGCCGTCCGCGCGACGAACGTCTCCTCCGCCAGCCTGGCTTCCGACGCCAGTCCCTCGTCCTTCAGCCCGATACGCCAGATCGTGGCGAGGAAGGTGCCGGCGTCGAGCTCCTGCGGCCCCTGCCCGAAGCGCTGCCAGTCGATGACGCCGGGCCCGTCGCCCAGGTCGACGACGTGACGGGCGTACAGCGTGCCGTGGACCAGGCTCGGGGTGGACTCCACCGCTCGGGCGCGCGTCGGCCGCGGCGGCAGCGCCGCGGCGACGAATCGCAGGGCGGGGTCGGCCGGCCGCAGGTCGGCCGCCCAGGCGCGCGCCCGTTCCCACAGGCCCTCGACCACACCGCCGAGCCCGGCTCGCCGCCGCTGCCGTCGGCGCGGCGCTGTGAGCGCCAACATGCCGGTCACGACGGTCGCGGCGCCCCCCAGCGCCGGATCGGCTCTGCTCATGTCGGTCGCCCACCGGCGCGCCCGGCCGAGGAATGCGGGCGCCCCGAGCGTCGGGCCGAGTGTCACTTGCAGCCCGGCGGCCCGCTGCACCCACAGCGCGGCCAGCTCACCGGCGCGCTTGCCCTCGCCGCGCTTGACCAGCTCGTTTGCCGTCGGTCCGTCCAGCCACCCGATGACCAGCACCCGCAGGCCGCGCTCCCACGCGAGCAGCGGCGGCACACGTACGCCCGAGGGGCCGGCGATCCCCGCCGTGTGGAGTGCGCCGTACAGCGCGGCTTCCGACGCCGGGTCGGACGCGTATGCCTTGACCGCGAGCCGGCGACTCCCGACATGCGCCTCGAACGTCGCCCGCTCGCCCGGCGTGTAGCCCCGCAGCACGAGCTCGACAGGATCGTCGGCGAGCCCCAGGACCGGTACCGCGCGAGCGAGTCCCACTGCGCGAATCGCCGCCAGCCCCGGGAGCGCGGGGTCCTCGGGAATCTCGGTTCGCGCTCTCACCCGGCGGCTCCCGTCTGGCGCACGGCCTCGCTCAGGAGTGCGTGGGCGTCGACCAGCTCGGCGCCGCCGCGACGCCCGTACTTGTCGGCCAGACGCAGCAGCATGGCGGCTCGGTACCAGGCCACGGCCTGCGCGTTCAACAGGCCCGCGGTCCCGGCGAGGAAGGCTTCCTCGGTCCGAGCCGCCTCGGGCTCAAGGCGCGCGTCCTTCCGACCGATGCGCCAGACCGTGGCGAGGAACGTGCCCGCGTCGAACTCGACCGGTCCCTGGCCGAACTGCTGCCAGTCGATGACGCCGGGCCCATCGCCCAGGTCGATGACGTGGCGGGCGTAGAGCGTGCCGTGCACCAGGCCCGGGGCGGATTCCTTCGCTCGCGTCCGCGTCGGTGCGGGCGGCAGTGCGGCCGCTGCGAATCGCATCGCCGGATCGGATGCGCGCAGGCCGGCCACCCATCCGCGACCCCGTTCCCGCACGGCGTCGACCAGCGCGCCCAGCCCGCTCTGGACCGGCCGCAACCGGGGCTTCGGCTCCGTGAGCGCCAACAGGCCTGCGACGACGCCCGCCGCGGCGCCGAGCACGGGGTCGGCCGCACGCAGGTTGGCCGCGCACTTCCGCATCCGAACGAGAATGTCCGCGGCGCCGCGCGGGGGGCCCAGGGTGACCGGCAGCGCGGCGATGCGCCGGACCCAGGACGCGGCCAGCTCACCGGCGCGCCGCCCTTCTCCTCGCTTCACCAACTCGCTGGCCGTCGGTCCTTCCAGCCAGCCGATGACCATCACGTGCAGAGACCGCTCGAATGCGAGCAGCGGCGGCACGCGGGGCCCGGAATCGCCCGCGAGCCCGGCGCCGTGAAACGCCCCGTACAGCTCGGCTTCCGGAATCGCATCCGATGCGTACGCCTTGACCGCGAAGCGCCGGTCTCCGGCGCGGGCTTCGAAGGTAGCGCGGGCGGCCGGCTTGTAGGATCGCAGAATCAGTTCGATGGGATCATCCGGGAGACCCAGGCTCGGTATCGCCCGTGCGAGGCCCACCGCGCGAATCACCCCGAGGGCGGGGAGTGAAGGGTCGTTGGGAAACGGCGTGCTCGCGGTCACGAGCGGGCGTAGGGCATGGGTCGGGGCGCCGAGACGAGCGGGACGCTGCTCGCTGAGACAAGGAGCGTGCCAGCATGCAACGCCAGCTGCGGCACGGGATGTAGGGGAAACGGAGGGGCGGGAGTCGCTCCCCTGGTGCGCCATGGCGACAGGGAGCGGGTTAGCGCCTCACCCCGTCGTGTACCAGGCGCGACAGGTCCGCGACCAGGTTGTGGGCGACGCTGTCCTCTTTGATGCCGCCGGTGAGCACGACCAGAACGTAGCCTCCCCCATCGGGGGGAAAGACGACGGCGGCGTCGTGGTACACGACCTCGCCGACCCATCCCGTCTTGTGAGCCACGCGGGTACCCGGCGGCAGGCCCACGGGGATCCCTTCGTTGAACTCCTGGCGACCGAGGATGGCCAGCATGGAGTCGCACGCGGCGCCGCTCGCGGCGCGGCGGGTGGCGATCGCTTGGAGCAGGACGCCCAGGTCCCGCGCGGTCGTGGTGTTGTTGAGCCCGGCCCGGTAGGCCGCGCCGTCCTCTACGCCACGCAGCACCTGTATCGACCACGCGCCGAGCGAGCGCGCCGACGCTTGCGCACGTGCCGCGCCCACGCGCTCGATCAGGATGTTCGTGGCCAGGTTGCTGGAGCGGGTGATCATCCGCTCGAGCAGATCGCGCACCGCGCGATTCCGGCCCACGAGGGCGTACAGGGTCGAATCCGAATCGTCTTCCTTGCCGACCACGAACGCTCCCTCCACCAGGGAAGGAAAGGCGGTGTGTACGGTGAGCGAGTCATCGAGCCCCAGCAGCCCGGTGTCCGCATCCCGGAAGATCTGGATCATCACCGGCAGCTTCATGGTGCTGGCGGCGTGGAATCGCAGATTCGCGCCGATCAGGATCGAGTCGGCGCGGGCGAGGGACCGATAATAGAGGCCGACGGCACGGGCGGGGGCACGGGCGATGCGCGCCTCGAGCGCTGCACGCAACCCGATCGCCTGCTGAGCGGCCGCCGCCGCCGGGGTTCCGGCGAGGAGCAGCGCGACCAGGCGTAAGCATTTCATGGCGCTCAATATACGCTTGATTAGATTTGTTTCGTGAGCGAGTTCGTGTTCGGCACGCACAACGCTGCGTTCGTGCAGGTGATGTACGAGCAGTACCTGCGGGAGCCTTCCTCGGTCGGCGAGGAGTGGCGGAAGCTGTTCGATAACGGGAGGCTGGCCGAGCTGCCTGTTATCCCAACGGATCGGGCCGAGGTGCTTCGCGAAGAGGGACGGGGGACGGGGGACGGGCCGATCGCGGCGCCGGCCACCCGTCCCCCGTCTCCCGTCCCCCCTCCCCAGGCACTGACCCTCATCACGGGGCCTGCGGCCCGCCTCGCCCAGAACATGGCCGACTCGCTCTCGGTGCCGACCGCTACGTCGTTCCGCGACGTCACGGTCGACGTGCTCGACGCGCGTCGCAAAGATCTGAACGCGCAGCTCGCGGCCACCGGCAGGAAGATCTCCTACACGCACCTCGTCGGGTTCGCCATCGTGCGCGCGGCACGCGAGTACCCGGTGATGACCCATGCCTTCCAGGAGGTGGAGGGTAAGCCTCACCGGCTCGACCCGCACGGCGTCAACCTCGGTCTCGCGGTGGACGTAGAGAAGAAGGACGGCAGCCGCTCCCTCGTCGTTCCGGTCATCAAGCACGCCGAGGCCATGGACTTCGCGGCGTTTCACGCGACGTACGAGACGCTGGTCGAGAAGGCGCGCGCCAACCGGCTCCTCCCGGACGACTTCGCGGGCGCGACGATCACGCTCACCAATCCCGGTACGCTCGGCACGGTGGCTTCGGTGCCGCGCCTCTTGAAGGGGCAGGGCTCGATCATCGCCACGGGAGCGATCCGTCAGGTCGGGTCCGGCAAGATCATGACGCTCACCTCGACGTACGACCACCGCATCATCCAGGGCGCGGAGTCGGGCATGTTTCTCCGCAGACTGGACGCCCTGCTCCAGGGAGAGGAGCGGTTCTACGAGAGTGTAGCGGAGTCTCTGGGGATAACGGGACTCGGGGCTCGGGACTCGGGCCTCGGAACGGCGGTGGCGCGGGCACTCCCGAGCCCCGAGCCCCGAGCCCCGAGTCCCGACGAGTCGAAGCACGTCGCCGCGGCCATGGCCCTCGTGAAGGCGTTCCGCAACTTCGGCCACATGGCGGCGCGTCTCGACCCGCTCGGCTCCGAGGCGCCGGGCGATCCGGCGCTCGATCCCGGGCCCCTGGGACTCACGCCCGAGGCCATGGCCCGCATCCCCGCCGAGCTGCTGCGGATCTACGTGCCCGGCCGGACCCTGGCCGACGCGTATCCCCGGCTGCAGGAGACGTACTGCGGCACCATGTCGTACGAAGTCGAGCACATCGGCAGCCACCAGGAGCGCGTGTGGCTGCGGCAGGTGATCGAGTCGGGCGAGCACCGCCACCCGCTCGGCGCGGACGAGAAGCGGAAGCTCTTGTCCCGCCTCACGGCGGTGGAGACGCTCGAGCGCTTTCTGCACAAGGCCTATCTCGGCCAGAAGCGCTTCTCGATCGAGGGGCTGGACGCCCTGGTCCCGATACTCGACCAGACGGTCGAGCTCGCCGGCGCGAGCGGGGCGCGTCGCGTGGTGCTCGGCATGGCGCACCGCGGCCGCCTGAACGTGCTCGCCCACATCGTGGGGCTGCCGTACGAGACGATCTTCGCCGAGTTCGAGGGCGGGCGGCACGTGGAGGAAACGCTCACCCCCGAAGGCGGCACGGGCGACGTGAAGTACCACCACGGCGCCGACGGCGTGTACCAGACCGCTGCGGGCAAGCCGGTCAACATCTCGCTCAGCCCGAACCCGAGCCACCTCGAAGCGGTGAACCCGGTCGTCGAGGGACGGGCGCGCGCCAATCAGACGAACCGCCGCGGCAAGGACGCGATCCACGACGGGAGCGTCGCCCTTCCCGTGCTGATTCACGGCGACGCGTCCTTCGCCGCGCAGGGCGTCGTGGCGGAGACGTTCAACCTGGCGCGGCTCAAGGGCTACACCACGGGCGGCACCATTCACCTGATCGCCAATAACCAGCTGGGGTTCACGACCGACCCGAAGGAAGGACGCTCCACCGACTACTCGAGCGACCTCGCGAAGGGATTCGACGCGCCCATCATTCACGTCAACGCCGACGACCCCGAGGCGTGTCTCGCCGCCGCGCGGCTCGCGATGATGTACCGCGACAAGTTTCACGGCGACGTGGTGATCGACGTGGTCGGCTACCGGCGGCACGGTCACAACGAAGGAGACGAGCCCGCCTACACCCAACCGGTGATGTACGAGCGGATCAGGCAGACGCCTACCGTGCGGCAACGCTACGCCGACCAGCTGGCGCGGGAGGGGGTGGTGGAAGCGGCCGCCGCTGCCGCCCAAGCCGAGCAGACCTACCAGCGGCTCGCCGACATCCAGCAGTCGCTCAAGGCGAACCTGCGCGAGGCGGGGGCCGGCGAAGAGCCGCAACGCATTTCGGCGGAGCAGGGGCGTCCGGCACCCGAGCCCGAGACCGCCGTGTCGACGTCGCTCGTCACGACGCTGAACGAGCAGCTGCTCCAAGTCCCCGAAGGATTCACGGTCATCCCGAAGCTCAAGAAGCAGCTCGAGCGGCGGCGCACCGCGCTCACGGGCGGCGAGATCGACTGGGCGCACGCGGAAGCGCTGGCGTTCGCGTCGCTCGTGGTCGAGGGCACGCCGATCCGCCTGACCGGGCAGGACACGGAGCGGGGCACGTTCAGCCAGCGGCACCTGGTGCTGCACGACGCGGGGGACGGGCGCCGCTACGCGCCGATTCAGAATCTTCCGGGCGCCCGCGCCCCCTTCGAGCTGCACAACAGCCCGCTCTCCGAGTTCGCGTGCCTGGGATTCGAGTACGGCTACGCCGCCGCCGCACCCGACGCGCTGGTGCTGTGGGAGGCGCAGTACGGCGACTTCACCAACGGCGGCGAAGTGATCATCGATCAGTTCCTCATCGCCGGCCTCGCCAAGTGGGGGCAGACGTCTCGGCTCACGCTGCTGTTGCCGCACGGCTACGAGGGCCAGGGGCCCGAGCACTCGAGCGCCCGGATCGAGCGCTTCCTCGCGCTCGGGGCCGAGGGGAACCTGCGCATCGCGAACTGCACCACGCCGGCGCAGTATTTCCACCTGCTGCGGCGCCAGGGACGCCACGCCGAGCTGCGGCCGCTGGTGCTGTTCACGCCGAAGAGCCTGCTGCGCCTTCCCCAGGCGACGGCCCGGGTCGAGGAGCTGACCACGGGGACCTTCCGGCCGGTGCTGGACGACCCCGCGGGCGCCACGCGCCGCGACGCGACACGGCTGGTGCTGTGCAGCGGCAAGGTCTATTACGACCTCCAGCTGTCGCCCCTGCGCGCGTCGGCCGCCCACGTGGCGATCGGGCGGGTGGAGCTCTTGTACCCCTTCCCGACGCCCCAGCTCGCGGAGCTGATCGGTCTGTATCCGAAGGTCACGGAGATCGTCTGGGTGCAGGAGGAGCCCCGCAACATGGGGCCGCAGAAGTTCATGCTGCCGCAGCTGCGCGAGCTGGTCGCGCAGGGCGTGACCGTGCGCGATATCGGCCGGCCGGAGCGTTCCAGCCCGGCGGAGGGCTACCCCGCGGCGCACCAGGCGGAGCAGGCGCGGATCGTGGGGGCGGCGTTCAGTCCGCCGCCTCGCTAACTTTTCCCTGAATGGACACCACCTCGACTCTCCGGACGCGGCAGGCACGCGAGGCCGTCGTCATTCGCTTCGCGGGAGACTCGGGCGACGGCATGCAGGTGACCGGGTCGCGCTTTACCGTCGAAACGGCCCTCGCCGGCAACGACCTCACGACCTTCCCCGATTTCCCCGCCGAGATCCGCGCCCCCGCCGGGACGACGTTCGGCGTCTCGGCGTTCCAGATCCAGTTCGGCGCGCGCGACGTCGTGACTCCGGGCGACGCGGTGGACGTACTCGTGGCCATGAACCCGGCCGCCCTCAAGGTCGAAGTGAAGGACCTGCGCCGCGGCGGGACCATCCTGGTCGATACGGGAGCGTTCACCGAGCGCAACCTCACCAAGGCGGGGTTCCCCGCCAACCCGCTCGAGGACGGCTCCCTCGCCCCCTACCAGGTCCTGACGTTCGACATCACGCGGCTCACGACGGAAGCGGTCAAGCCATTCGGCCTGTCGAGCCGGGAGGCGCACCGCTGCCGCAACATGTGGGCGCTGGGCCTGATGCTGTGGATGTACGGCCGCGACCGGCAGGCGACGATCGAGTGGCTGCACCGCAAGTTCGCCGACCGGGCCGAGCTCGCCCAGGCCAACGTCGCGGCCGTGAACGCCGGCCATGCGTTCGGCGAGACCGCCGAAATGTCGGAGCACCTCGTGGGCTACACGGTCCCGAGTGCGCCCGTCGAGCCGGGGCGCTATCGCACCGTGAGCGGGACGGAGGCGCTGGCCTGGGGTCTCATTGCGGGCATGCGTGCCGCCGGCCTCGAGAAAATGATCTTCGCAGGCTACCCGATCACTCCCGCCTCGCTGCTGCTCCATACGCTGGCGAACCTGAAGGCCTACGGCGTCGTCACCTTCCAGGCGGAGGACGAGATCGCCGCGATCGGAGCCGCGATCGGAGCCGCGTACAGCGGAGCGCTGGGCGTCACCTCGAGCTCCGGCCCCGGGATGGCGCTCAAGACCGAGATGCTCGGTCTCGCGATCGCCACCGAGCTGCCGATCGTGGTGATCAACTCGCAGCGGGCCGGCCCGTCCACCGGCATGCCGACCAAGGCCGAGCAGTCCGACCTGTTTCAGGCGGTGCACGGCCGGAACGGGGACGCGCCCCTCGCCGTGATCGCCGCGGCCACGGCTGTGGACTGTTTCGAGGTGGCGATCGAGGCGGTGCGCATCGCCACGACGTACATGACTCCGGTCATCGTGCTCTCCGACGCCTACCTCGCGCACGCCGCCGAGCCCTGGCGCCTCCCCGACGCGACGGCGCTGCCGAAGTTCCCGGTACACTTCCGCACGGATCCGGCGGACTTCCACCCGTTCCTGCGCGATCCGGTCACCCTGGCGCGGGCATGGGCCGTACCCGGCACGCCGGGCCTCGAGCACCGCATCGGCGGGCTCGAGAAGGATTACGACACGGGGCACATCTCGTACGATCCCGACAACCACGCGCGCATGACCCGCACCCGCGCGGCGAAGATCGCCGGAATCGCGAGCGGCATCCCGCCGCAACGGGTGGCCCTGGGAGACGACCACGGCGCGGTCGCGGTGGTGGGATGGGGCTCGACCTACGGCGCGATCCACCGGGCGGTGAGCGAAGCGCGCGACGAGGGCGGCGACGTCTCGCACATCCACCTGCGTTATCTGAATCCGTTCCCGCGCAACCTCGGCGAGCTGCTCTCGCGGTTCGAGCGCATTCTCGTCCCTGAGATGAACGACGGCCAGCTCGTGCAGCTGCTCCGGGCGGCGTATCTCGTGCCTGCGATAGGACTCTCCAAAGTCGAGGGCAAGCCGTTCAAGGTGTCGGAGATCGTGCAGGCGATTGAATCGACGCTGAAAGGCCAGCCATGACGGTCACCACGATCACCGATGCCGAGCTCGCGCCGAAGGACTACGCGTCGGACCAGGAAGTCAGGTGGTGTCCGGGGTGCGGGGACTACGCGATTCTCAAAGCGGTGCAAAAGGCGCTGGCGGAGCTGGGGGCGCCGCGCGAGCGCACGGTGTTCGTCTCGGGGATCGGTTGCGCCGCGCGGTTCCCGTACTACCTCTCCACGTACGGATTCCACACCATTCATGGTCGGGCGCCCGCGATCGCCACCGGCATCAAGCTCGCCAATCCCGGGCTCGACGTGTGGGTGGTGACCGGCGACGGGGACGGTCTCTCGATCGGCGGCAACCACATGCTGCACGTGCTGCGGCGCAACGTCGATCTCCAGATCATCCTCTTCAACAACGAGATCTACGGCCTCACCAAGGGACAGTACTCACCCACCTCGCGGCGCGGCACGCACTCACCCTCCACACCGCAGGGCTCGATCGAGTCTCCGGTGTCGCCGTGCGCGTTCGCCCTCGGCGCCGGAGCGCGCTTCGTCGCCCGGGCCGTGGACACACAGCAGCCGGAGGTCGTGGCGCTCTTGAAACGGGCTCATGCGCATCACGGGGCGTCGTTCGTCGAGGTGTTCCAGAACTGCGTTGTTTTCAACGACGGGGTGTTCGATCACTTCACGTCGAAAGACGTGGCGAGTGACACACAGCTCCACGTGGAGCACGGCAAGCCGCTGGTGTTTGGGCGGAACCGGGAGCGGGGGCTGCGACTGAAGCCCGGGACGGTCGCGCTCGAAGTCGTGCCGGTGGGGGAGGGCGGGGTGCCGCCCGGTGACATCCTGGTACACGACGAAACGAACCGCGCGCTGGCGCAGCTGCTCGTGGCGCTCGAGCCCCCGGCGTTCCCCGTGGCGCTCGGCGTGCTGTACTGCAATCCCGCCGCCTCCTACGAGGCGGAGGTGTACGCGCAAGCGCGGGCCGCGGGCTTCACGGGCGAGCCCGCCGACCTCGGGGCGCTGCTGCGCCGCGAGGGGACGTGGACCGTTGCACCGTGAGCGCGAGTCGCGGCTGAGGCCGCGGCTCGGCGCTGCCGCTGAAGCGGCGAGATCCAGCCCGTACCCGACCCTCGTGCTCGCTGTCGCCACGACCTTGCTCCAGAGCGACGGCCACTGGTCCCCTGCCGCTCCCCTTCCCCAGCCGATGCAGGAGCTCTCCGCCGCCGTGCTGCACGGCCGGATCTACGTCGCCGGCGGGATCGATCGGACCGATCACGCGAGCGCCGCGGCGTTCCGGTACGATCCCACGGCGAATCGCTGGGAGCGCATCGCCGACCTCCCGGCCCCGCGCCACCACATGCCTCTCGCCGTGGTGGGCGACAGCTTGTACGCCGTCGGCGGTCTCACCGGTGAGAGCTTCGTTCCGGAAAACACGCTCTGGCTGTACCGCGAAGACGCGAACCGCTGGGAGTCACGGGCCGTGCTGCCCGCGCCGCGCGGCGCGTCCGCGGCCGCGGCCGCGAACGGGAGGCTGATCGTCCTCGGTGGCTGGGGTCTCAAGCGTCGCCTGGTGGAAGCGACGGCGATCTACGATCCCGGCGTGGACCGCTGGCGCGACGTCGCCCCCATACCGACGCCCCGCGACCACCTCGCCGCGGCGGCCCTGAGTGGTCTCGTGTACGCGATCGGGGGACGGCCGCTCGATCCCGACCGCAACTACGACGTGGTCGAAGCCTACGACCCCGCGACCGACCGGTGGACGGCCCGGGCCGCGATGCCGAGCCGGCGCGGAGGCCTCGCGGCGGCGGTGCTCGACGGGACGGTGCACACGGTCGGCGGTGAGAGTCGCAGTGGCGTGTTCGCAAACCACGAGGTATACGATCCCACGACCGACCGCTGGCGCGTCGCGCCGGCGCTGCCGTTCGCCCGTCACGGGCTCGCCGCCGCCGTGCTCGGCGGACGGCTCTACGTGATCGGCGGGGGCCCGAGGGCGGGGTTCGCGCAGACGGACGTCGTCGACGTGTTCGTGCCCTGACATGCCGGAGATCCAGACGGTAGCGCGCTACGCCGTAATCGGCGTGTTCGCCGTGAGTCTGGTCACGGCGTTCGCCTCCTGGCTGGTGCGCACCCAGCGGGTGTCGCCGTTCGGCGCGCTCGGCCGCACCCTGCGCGCGGCGAGCGAGCCGTTGATCCGGCCCGTCGAGCGGCGACTGGTCCGGGCCGGCGGCAATCCGGTGCACGCGGGATGGTGGCTGGTCGTGGGGGTCGCGGCCACCGGTGTGGTCCTGCTGTCGCTCTTAAACTGGCTGGCGGGGACGCTGTCCGGCGCCGGAGCGGCATTCGCCGGTGGCCCGCGCGTCGCGCTGGCCTTTCTCATCGTCGCCGCCTACAACGTCGTCTTCGTGGCGCTCGTGGTGCGGGTGGTGGCGAGCTGGTTCGGCCGGTTCCGCTACACCTGGTGGTTGCGGCCGGCCTATGTCCTCACCGACTGGGTGGTCGAGCCAATCCGCCGCCTGCTCCCGGCCGGCGGCACGATGGATTGGAGCCCGCTCGCCGCTTGGCTCGCCCTCTGGGTGCTGAAGCAGGTGCTGTTGGCAATCGTGGGGCTGTGACAGGGGCGCTCATGCAGGCGCTGCTGGACCCTTCTTGAAGACCCGAAAGAGATAGGCCAAGGACGGCAGCAGGACCACGGCCCCGAGTGCCAGCGCGCCCAGCGCGAGCCGCAGCGTCGCGGCCGGTGCCGCGGCGTCCGCGATCGTGAGGTCCGGCGGAAGGATGTACGGGTACTGGCTCAATCCCCACCCCCACAGGATCAGCGAAACCTGAATCGCAGCGACGATGCGGGCCACGCGCCAGGCGCCGCGCGCCAGGGCCGCCAGCGCTGTGATCGCCGCGACGGCGGTGAACGCGTGGAGCGGGACGGCCCAGCCCGCGAAGATCAGTCCGTTGCGCACGAGCGGCGCGTAGCGGGCCGACAGGAGCAGCGCCAGGGCGGCCGCACCGAACAACGCCACCCCGGTGCCCAACGCGCGCGTCCGGAAGTCCGCCCGCAGCTCGCGGTCCTCCGCCTCGAGCGTCAGGTACACGGCCGCGAGAAACGCGAAGGCCACAAGGGCGAACAGCCCGACCGACAGCGTGAAAGGATTGAGCCACGGCCGGACGTAGGTGCCGACGAACCCGTCCCCCGTCCCCCGTCCCCCATCCCCCAATGCTCCCGATGCGATCGCACCCACCGTCGTGCCCAGCAGCACGGGCGTCACGAGACTGGCGATGGCGAACAGCACGCCCCAGTGGCGCAGCTCCTTGTCTTCGGTGCCGCCGTACCGCCAGAACGTGAACGCCGAGCCGCGCAACACGATGCCGATCAAGACGAGCGAGAGGGGGATATGCAGCAGCGTGCCGAGGCGCGCGAACGCCGGCGGAAAACAGGTGAAGAGGAGCACGATCGCGAGGATCAGCCAGACGTGGTTGGCCTCCCACACGGGACCGATCGCCTCGGCGATGAGCTGCTGCTGGCGCTGCTTGCGCGGGCCGGTCGCGAAGAGATCCCACACGCCGCCGCCGAAATCGGCACCGCCGAGCAGCGCGTACGCGTTGAGGGCGACGAAAATCACGCCCGCGAGCAGATCGGCGAGCGTCACGGAGCACCCCGCGGCATGTAAAACCCCCGCCACTCCGGAACCGCGGGGCTGCGCAGTATCTGCCGGTACAGGAGCCAGCACACGATCACGCCCAGGAAGCAATACAGCAGCGTGAAGGTCAAGAACGGGACGACCAGGCCGGGCATCGGCGTGACCGCGTCGCGCGTCCTCAAGACCCCATAGATCACCCACGGCTGACGACCCAGCTCCGTCACCATCCATCCCGCCTCGACCGCGATGAACCCCATCGGCGCACCGAGCGCGAGCGCCCGCATCAACCACCGGTGATGTGCCAGGTCGGTCCCGCGCCACGCCAGCCATCCAGCCCAGGCGGCGACCAGGGCCATGTAGGTGCCCAGCGCCACCATCAGCTGGAAGGAGAGGTGCACCGCCGGCACGCTCGGCCAATCGTCTTGCGGCACCGCGTCGAGCCCCTGCACCCGCGCGTTGGGGTCGTGGAATGCGAGCAGCGACAGCCCGCGCGGGATCTCGAGGGCGAAGCGGGTCTCCCGCCGGGCCACGTCCGGCCAGCCCCCCAGCGAGAGCGGCGCGCCCTGCTCGGTGCGAAACAGCGCCTCCGCCGCGGCGAGCTTCACCGGCTGGTGCCGCGCGAGGTGGCGGGCCGCGATGTCCCCGGAGATGGGCTGCAGCACGGCCGCGGGCCCGCCCACGATCAGCGCGATCTCGAGGGCGCGACGGTGGAACGCGTTCGCCGGGTCTTTCAGCAGGAAAAACGCGTGGATGCCCGCCACCGCGAACCCGGTGGCGGCGTAGGCCGCGAGCGTCATGTGCAGGGCTTGCGGCAACGCGGCCGAGCTGGCCATCGCCGCGACCGGGTCGACGTTCACGGCGCGACCGGCGACGAGCTGGAAGCCCGTGGGCGCGTTCATCCACGCGTTCGCGATCACGACGAAGATCCCCGACGCCGCGCCGCTCAGCGCCACCGCCACGCCCGCGCCAAGATGCGCCCGCGGCGAGATGCGGTCCCACCCATACAGGTAGACGCCCAGGAAGATCGCTTCCGTAAAGAACGCGAACCCTTCGAGCGAGAACG
>QHUU01000110.1 GCA_003222155.1 Gemmatimonadota bacterium
GAGGGGGGCTTTTGGCGAGTCAATTTGACGTCATCATCCTTGGGGGAGGGCCCGCCGGCTACGTCGCCGCCATCCGCTCGGCCCAGCTCGGTATGAGCACGGCCGTGATCGAGAAAGAGAAGCTCGGCGGCGTGTGCGTCAACATCGGGTGCATCCCCACAAAGGCCTTGCTCCATTCCGCCTACATCGCGCGGCTGCTGCGGGAGGCGAAGGAGTTCGGCGTCGAAGCCGGTGCCGTCAAGACCGACTATGGCGTCGCGATGCAGCGCTCCCGCAAAGTGAGCGACCAGAACTCGAAGGGCGTCGAGTTCCTCATGAAGAAGAACAAGGTCACCGTCGTCAAAGGCAGTGGCGTGCTCTTGCCCGGACGCAAGGTGAAGGTCGCGGGCGATACGTACGAAGCGAAGAAGGCCGTGATCATCGCGACGGGCTCGCGCGTGAAAGGCCTGCCGCAGATCGGGCTCGAGATCAACAAGACGACCGTGATTTCGTCGGACGAGGCCCTGTTCCTCGAGAAAGCGCCGGCGTCGCTCGCGATCATCGGCGCGGGGGCGGTCGGCATGGAGTTCGCCGATATCTTCCACGCCTTCGGCACCAAAGTGACGCTGATCGAAGCACTCCCCCGTATCCTGCCGCTCGAGGACCCCGAGGCTTCGGACGCCCTCGCGAAGAGCTACAAGACGCGCGGCATCGACGTGATCCCCGGCGCCAAGGTGAAGAAGGGAACGGCCGGAAAGGACAAGGTCACCCTCGAGGTCGAGGCGAGCGGCGCGACGCAGAAGCTCGAGGTGGCGACCGTGCTGATGGCCGCGGGCCGCGCGGTGAACACCGAGAGCATCGGCCTGGCTGAGTGCGGCGTGCAGGTGACCGAGCGAGGCTTCATCAAGGTCGACGCGAGCCTGCAGACGACCGCACCCGGCTACTACGCCATCGGCGACGTAGCGGGGCCGCCCATGCTCGCCCACAAGGGAATGCGGGAGGGAGTGACCGTCACCGAGCTCGTCGCGGGCAAGAAACCCCACGCCATCAGGTACGACAACGTCCCCAGCGTGACGTACTGCCACCCCGAAGTGGCCAGCATCGGCCTCACGGAGGACCAGTGCAAGGAGCGCAAGCTCGAGTACGTGGCGGGGCGGTTTCCGTTCTCGGCGAACGGCCGGGCGCGCGGCACGGGTGAGACCGAAGGGTTCGTGAAGATCCTGCGCGACAAGAAGTACGGCGAGATCCTGGGCGCCCACATCGTGGGCGGGCACGCCTCCGAGATCATCCACGAGCTGGCCGTGGCGCGCGAGAACGAGTACACGGTGGAAGAGGTCGAGCTGGCGATTCACGCCCACCCGACCATGTCCGAAGCCGTGGCCCAGGCGGCGCTCGATTCGCTCGGTCGCGTGGTGGACATGTGAAGGATCCCCTCGCGATCGGTCTCGGCGGCCTGGCGTGCGGCACCGGATTCGGGGGAGGGACCATCGTGGCCGCGCTCGTCATCGTGCGGACGCTGGAGCACCACGTGAACCCTTCGAGCACGCAGGAGAGCGCCGCCGATCCGGTCCTGGCGGGGACGCTCGCCGGCCTCGCCGTCGGCGCGACCTTCGGCTGGCATCGCAGTCGCTGGCTGGACAACCTGTGGCAGCGCGGCGTTATCGGCGTCCTGTCGGCCGTGGGGGCGCTGCTCGTGGCCTTCCTGGCCTGGCCGATCGACCATCTGCTCGGCATCCCGGGGCTCGCCGTGTGGGGCGTCGCGAGCTTCGTGCTCGGGGCCGCGGGCAGTGCCTGGTCCGTGCGGGGAAGCCGGGACGACGCGTTGAGGGATGGCGAGTGACCCAACGCCGCGTGCAGGTGATCGAGGCCGGTCGCATCCCCTACGGCGAGGCGCTCGACTGGCAGCGTGCGCTTGCCCAGGCGCGGATCGACGGTCGGCTGGCGGAGGACCTGCTCCTGTTGCTCGAGCACCCTCCCGTGGTCACGCTGGGCCGCACCGCCCGGGCGGCCCACCTGCTGCACGCGGAAGGCGTCGACGTGCTCGAGGTCGAGCGCGGCGGCGACGTCACGTTCCACGGGCCCGGGCAGCTGGTCGGTTATCCGATCCTCGACCTGCGCGGCTACCGGCAGGACCTCCACTGGTATCTCCGCACCCTCGAAGACGCGCTCATCGCCGCACTCGCGGAGCTCGGCGTTCCCGCCGAGCGGAACGCGGGCTACACCGGCGTCTGGACGCGAGGGGGGCGCAAGATCGCGAGCATCGGGATCCATGTGAAGCAGTGGGTCACGTGGCACGGCTTTGCCCTCAACGTCACCACGGACCTCGGCGAGTTCGAGCGCATCGTCCCGTGCGGGATCGAAGGCGTCGAGATGACCTCCATCGAGCGAGAAGCGACAGCGCCGGTTGCCGAGGACTTGTGGGCCCACGCCTTGGATGCGGTGGTGCGCGGCTTCGAGGATGCCTTCGGCGTCAAGGCAGAGATGCAAAACGACGTCCCGCAGCTACGTCACGCGACAGCGTCGAGCTAACGACGTCGAACAGAACCGTAGTACGGTATCGCGAGATGCCTTTGCGCGACGAATTCGCGCGACGCCGTCGCTCGGCGGGGTTATGACCGATCGTCTGCCGCCCGGCCAGGTGCTGACCACGAAATGGCCCGTGCTGCACTATGGGAACGTGCCGAAGGTGGACACGGCCACCTGGACCTTCGACGTGACGGGGCTCGTGGAGCGGCCGCTCGCGCTCACCTACCAGGAGCTCCTCGCGCTGCCCCGGAAGACGGTGATCTGCGACATGCACTGCGTCACGCGGTGGAGCCGACTCGACAACACCTTCGAGGGCGTGCCGGTGCAGCTGGTGCTGGAGCGCGCGGGGGTCAAGCCGCCGGCGCAGTACTGCCTCGTCGCCGCGGAGCAGGGGTTCACGACCAACCTGCCGCTCGCGGATCTCGATCGGCCCGAAAACCTGATTGCCCTCACATGGAACGGGGAGCCGCTCACGCCGGAGCATGGCGGGCCCGCCCGGCTGCTCGTCCCACACCTCTATCTATGGAAGAGCGCGAAGTGGGTCCGGGGGTTCACGCTGCTCGACGCGGACGTGCCGGGTTTCTGGGAGCAAAACGGCTACCATATGCGGGGCGATCCGTGGAAGGAAGAACGATACGGTGGCAGGGCGATTACGCAGCATGAAATCAATCGCCTGCGGAACCTAAGCAAGAAAAGCGTCTAGACGCCTTTGTCACCTAGCAGGTCGTAGAACCTCCGAAACACATTTATCCCATCCCACAGCTGTTGCAGGTCAAGCTTCTCGTTCGGCGCATGCAGCCGGTCGTCCGGCAGGCCGATGCCCGTCAGCATGACGGGCGCTCCCCCCTTGCCGAGCGCGGGCACCACGGGAATGGAGCCGCCGGCGCGCGCCGGGACGGTGCCGCGCCCCACGACGTCCTTGAACGCCTGGTCGAGCAGCTGGAATGCCGGGTGCGTCACCGCGACGGTCGCGGGATCCGCACCGTGCAGGAAGCGGACGCTGGTCCGGACGTGCTTCGGGGCGAGGCGCTTGACGGCCGCCGCGAGCTGGCGCTCCACGACCTTGAGCTTCTGGTCCGGGACGAGGCGCAGGCTCACCTTCGCGGTCGCCTCGGCGGGGATGACGGTCTTGGCGCCGTTGCCCGTGAACCCACCGGTGATGCCGTGGATCTCGAACGTGGGCAGGGCCCACAGCCGCTCCAGCACGGAATACGACTTGAGCCCGGTGAGGGCCTTGGCCTGGACGCGGTGCTTGAGAAACTCGCTCTCTTTGAAAGGTAGGCGTTTCCAGGTGGCGAGCTCCCGCTTGGATGGGCGTCGCACCGCGGCGTAAAAACCGGGCAGGTGGATCTTGCCGTCGGGGGTCTTGAGCCGGCCGAGCAGGCGAGCCAGCTCCTCGTGCGCATTGGGCGCCGCGCCGCCGAACTCGCCCGAGTGGAGATCCGATTTGGCCGTGCGAACCGTGATCTCCGCGTAGCACAGTCCCCGCAGGGTCGTGTACACGGCGGGCCAGCGGGGCGCGACGTAAGCCATGTCGGCGATGAGCACCGCGTCCGCCCGCGTGCGCTCGGGCTCGCGCCGCAGCAGCTCGAACAACACGCGGCTGCCGTATTCCTCCTCTCCTTCGATGAGGAAGCGAAAATTGACGGGAGGCCCGCGGCGCGCGCCGTTCGCCTCGATCGCCTTGAGCAGGCAGAACACCTGGCCCTTGTCGTCCGCGGCGCCGCGTGCGAACAGTTTGCCGCCACGCACCGCTGGCTCGAACGGGGGCGTGGTCCATTCGTCGAGCGGATCGGGAGGCTGCACGTCGTAGTGACCGTACACGAGGAGCGTAGGTGCGCCGGGCACTTCCGGGCCGACGCCCCAGACCACCGGATGGGTGTCGCTCGCCAGAAACTGCACGTCGCGACAACCGAGCCGGCGCAGTTCACCGGCGACCCACTCGGCCGCGGCGCGGCAGTCGGCGTCGTGCGATGCGTTGGTGGAGATCGACGGGATGCGCAGGAAGTCGCTGAGCTCGCGGAGCAGACGGTCGGTATCCATGGCGCGGACAATTTAGACGGGGAAGGCGCGCCTAGCCAGCGACGGGAGAGCGACTATATTCGCACGCCATGCGGACCACCGCGTCATTCGAGCTGTTTCCGGACGCACCGAGCGAGCGGGTCATGGCGCGTGCCCGCTACCTCACGCGCGAGGGACGGCTGGTCGACGCCGAGCGGGCGTACCGCGACGTGCTCGCCGAGCATCCCGACCTGAAGGGCGGCTGGGCCGAGTGCTTCGAGCTGTTGCGGAGTCAGGGACGGCGCGAGGACGCGCTCCGGCTCGCCGAGAGCGCCCGCGCCCAGTTCGGCGACTCGGCGTTCGCCCTGGCCCTCAAGGGAGCGGCGCTGATCGAGCTGGAGCGTTACCGCGAGGCGCTCGCCACGCTCGAGCATGCGGTGGCAGCGGATCCGGACCTGGCCCTGGTCTGGCACGAGCTGGGGTACGCCGCCTTCCGGCTGGGCGACGGGAACCGCGCCCTGCTGGCGCTCGATCGCGCCTTCGGGCTCGAACCCCATACCGAGACCCTGCGGCTGCGCGGGAGGATCCTGCGGGACGCGGGTCGGTATCAGGCCGCCGAAGTCGCGTACGAAGGGGCGGCGCAGGCGGCCGAGCACCGGGAGCTCCGAGCGTCGGCCGAGCGCGAGATCGCCGCGACGCGCCGCTACGCATTCTACGCCCCCCGCCGGCCGGACGAGCTGACCCCGGCGGAGCGCTGGTTCGCCGAGACGGGCACGGTCGTGCTCGCCTCCGACAGCGCGAGCGATGCCCCGGATGACGCGACGCTCGCAGCCGCATTCCTCGACCTGGCGCGCGATTCGGGGTGGCGCTTCGGCCAGATCGTTGCGCTGGGTCCGGCCCTCCCCGTCTGGCGCACCCTGGCCGACGCGCTGAGTGCTCCGCTCGTCACCCGCACCGGGTTCGACCCGGCGGCCTGTCCACTCGTCGTCGCCCAGCGCCCGCAACCCGCCGACGCGGGATGGAGCACCATCACCCGCGCCGTGGCGGAGTACGCCACGGGCCTCGTGTTCGTGCTCGAGCAGGCGACCGAGCCGGCCGGCGCGGGCGCGGACGTGATCGGCGTGCTGGCCGACGCCGACGGGCGTCGCACGCGCCAGGTCAACGGCGGCCACGCGTTGTCCGAAGCACTCCATCCGGCGAGTCGCCTGGCGGGCCGCCGCCTCAAGATCGCCTGAATCCAGCGGAGGTGCGGTGACCGCCACCGGCCCATCGTCCCGCACGATGTCGGGGAAGTCCATCGTCGCGAGCCAGTTCGAGCGCGCCGCCAACCTGATCAACCTCGAGCAGTACATGCGGCACGTCCTGATGCACCCGTTCCGCGAGGTGCAAGTGGAAGTGCCGGTGCGGATGGACGACGGCCGCATCGAGGTGTTCACCGGCTACCGCATTCAGCACAACGGCGCGCGTGGGCCCTGCAAGGGCGGGATTCGCTACCACCCGGACGCGGACCACGACGAGGTGCTGGGCCTCGCGGCGATCATGACGTGGAAGACCGCGCTCATGGACATCCCCTTTGGCGGCGCCAAGGGCGGCGTGACGGTGGACCCGAAGAAGCTCTCCAAGCTCGAGCTGGAGCGTCTCACACGCCGCTTCACCCAGCGCATCTCGATCGTGCTCGGCCCCTACCGCGACATCCCGGCGCCCGACGTGAACACCAACGCCCAGGTGATGGCCTGGATCCTGGACGAGTACTCGAGCCGCCACGGATACACCCCCGCCGCCGTGACCGGAAAGCCCGTCTCGCTCGGCGGCTCGCTCGGCCGCGAGGAGGCGACCGGCCGGGGCGTGATGTACGTGATGACGGAATACGGGCGAGACTTCGGCATTCCCGTCCGCGGCGGCCGCGTGGTGATCCAGGGATTCGGGAACGTCGGCGGCAACCTCGCGCGCTTGCTGCACACGGAGGCCGGGGCGAAGGTGGTCGCGGTCTCGGATGTGTCCGGCGGCGTCGCGAACGAGCACGGGCTGGATGTCCCGGCGCTGCTGGCGCACACCGCCGCCGGCAAACGGGTGTCCGAGTGGCCGCACGGCCAGGCGATCACGAACCAGCAGCTCTGGACGGTCCCCTGCGACTGGCTCGTGCCCGCCGCCCTGGGCGGCGTCATCACCAAGGAGACGAACGCGCACACCGTCGACTGCAAGGTGGTGGTGGAGGGGGCGAACGAGCCGACCACGCCCACCGCCGACCGGATCCTCGAGGAGCGCGGCATCGCCGTGATCCCTGACTTCCTCGCCAACGCGGGCGGCGTCACCGTCAGCTACTACGAGTGGGCGCAGAACCTGCAGCAGTACCGCTGGACCCACCAGCAGGTGAACGACGAGCTCAAGGCGACGATCACCAAGGCCTACGTCGGTGTGCGCGACCTGGCCAAGGAGAAGGGCGTGACATTCCGGACGGCGGCGTATGCGATCGCGCTGCAACGGGTCGCGGAGGCGGAGCGATTGAGGGGGAACTAGTCCGCGGGAAGCCCCGGCCGCGAATACAGCGCCTGGTAGGGATCCTGCCCCGGCTGCGTGAACACGCGAACCTGAATCGCCCGGACCGTCTCCCGCAGATTCGCGTTGGCGTGAACGTAGACTTCTTCGAACAGGTTCAAGTTCATCCGGTAGAGGCGCTGCGCGATCACGACCGCGTTGTTCAGCGGCGCGCGGGCGAACCAGCGCCAGTCGTACGTCTCGAGCGTCTGTCCGACCGGCCCCGTGAGCTGGGCCCGCGCCCAGCCGAACACCGTCGCCCGAGTGCGCTCGAGCGCCGGGCCGACGGACCCCGCCGCGTAGGCGGAGTCGAGGCGCCGCGCCAGCTCGGCGTACAGCACGTCGAGCGTGCGCTCATCCCGCCACCGTGCCACGGCGCGCTTCGCGTCCATCGAGTCGTGACGGGAGCGGAAGAACGCCTCCGCGCCGCGGTACCCCACGAAGCTCGCGAAGCTCTCGTTGAACGGGGTCTGGCTCTTCAGGTAAAGCGTGTTGTGGGCCAGCTCGTGGATGACGGTGGCGACCAGCTCCATCGTGTCGCGCTCCATCACAGTGGAGAGCAGCGGGTCCGCGAAGTAGCCGAGCGTCGAGAACGCCCCCGCGGGACGTAAGTAGGTATCGTATCCTTCGCGTTCCAGATCCGCCGCGGCCGCACGCGCCTGCGCGAAGTCGAAGAACCCCTTGTATGGCACCGTGCCCACGATCGGGTACTCCCACGTGTACCCGCGCAACCGGTCTCGGCGCGCGGCCGAGAGCACCAGCAGCAGGGTATCCCGACCCACGTCCACGTAACTCGTGTAGGTCTCGCCCACCAGCAACCCGAGCGAATCGCCGGCGAACGCGCGCGCGGCGAGGACGAGCGCCAGCCGCTGGCGCTGCGGTGCACTGGTCCGAGGATCCGCCACCAGCTTTGCGATCGGGTGGCGCCTCAACAGGATCCGCGCCTCCTCCACGCCGGCCCGCGCGAGATAGCGCGCGTCGGCGCTCGTCGCGAACGCCATGACCAGCACCGTGGGGACGCCGATCCCCACCCACGCCAGCAGCCGCCGCACCACCCGGCCCCAATTGGGAGACCGCCGCTCGATCAAGGGGTCCATCGCAGCCCCATGCGCTGCCGCGCGCCAAGCGCGTCGTCCGCCCGATAGGCAAAGTCGAGGTGGAGGCGGCCGAGCTCCAGGCTCCCTCCCCACGTGAACGGGGAGGCCGCCGTCGTGACCGAGTGGCCCACGTACCCCACGCGCGCCAGGAGGCCGAGGCCGGGCGTCACCACCCCGCCTTCGACGCCGAGCACGAGAAACGGGCTTCCCCCGCCGGTCCCCCGCGACGGCCACTGGCCTTCGACCGTCGTGAGCAGGCGGTAACTCCCCTGCGGATCCACGTAGTTCATCGTGAAGCCGGCGCGCGTGCGCCGCGAGAGGTGTGACCCGCCGCCCAGGTCGCCGCCGATATTCTGCACGCTCGCGCCCAGAGCCATGAGGTCGAATACGGCGATCGCGAGCCCGACGTCGCCGGCCCAGGCGTCGGCCCGGGTGCCCGCGACGGTCTCGCGCACGTACTTGACCGAGGTGCCGATCGCCGCGAGTCCCGTACGGAACACGAGCGAAGACACGCCGAGCAGATCCGCCGACGTGTACGCCCGCCCCAGCGCCGCGGCACCGGCTCCCCAGGTGAACCGGCCCGCGCGCAGCGCCAGGGCCCCGGTAGAAAGCGTGCCGCCCGAGGGATACGACTCGTACGACGCTTCCACGGCGAGCCGGTGAATCGTGGCGAGTCCCGCGGGGTTCGTGAACACGGCGCCGGCGTCGCCGACCACGGCCGCCCCGGCGCCACCCATGCCTGCCGCGCGGGCGGAGCCGGGAAGCACCGCCAGCACGCTCCCGGCTTGGGCCGAGAGCGACGACGACACCAGGAAGACGTCGAGGAAAATCGTCACGCAGAGACGTCGCACGAAACCGTTGGACACGGTCACGCTCGACGCCGTCGCGTGACGCCTCCGCGCGACGTCTTTGCTCGACGCCTTTTTGTCATTGCAGGCGCAGCACGTTCAAGCGCGGCGCCAGGGACGCCCGCAGGGGATATCCTGTGCCGTTCGAGAACAGCAGCGTGAAGCCCGCGGCGCCGGCCGCCTGCTGGGCGATGTAATAGCTGCCCGACCCGCTGTGCAGCGTGCCGCTCAGGTTGATCGCGCTGCCGTCGCCTGACGGGGGGAAGAGGGGGTACGCGCTCGGGAACTGAGGGGGGTTCGATATCCGCGCGATGCAGGCGTTGCGGATCGTCTGATAGTCGGTCCGGAATCGCCAACGCTTGTACTGCAGCTCGGGGGGCGCCGTGATTGTCGGCAAGTCAGAAACATAGTTGGCGAGCGCCCACCGCTCCACGACCGTCGCGAACGGCGTACCCGTGGCGTTGCTGACGTTGGCCATGCCGATGAAGTTCGTGCGATCGAGCGCGCGTGTCACCACGTTCGCGGCCGGCCTGGACGTGTCGCTCGAGAACTGGTCCACCATGAAGCGCACGAACAGCCAGTAGGCACCGCGGTTCGCCAGTCCTCCGATCCCGACCGTGTCCACCAGCAAGTGGCTTTCCGGAGCCGCGAGGTACTGGGCGGAGTTGTACAGATCGCCGAAGATGAAGTAGCAGAATGTCGTGCTGTCGCCGGGGAGGAACAGGCGCGCGCCCAGTTCCTCGGCGTAGTGCGACAGCCCTTCGTTCAACCAGAGGTCCTCGCCGGTGCGGCTGCCCCGCAGCAGGACGTGCTGGTTGAAGCTGATCATGTGCTGGAACTCGTGGATGAACGTCGACGGCACGGCACGCTTCACACCGGTAGCCGAGTGCACGCAGCTCAACGTCGCGTTGGGATCGGGGACTATCGAGTAGAAGATTTCGGCCTGGTTCGTGTCCGGATTTTGCCGGGACGGCGGGAGCAGGTCGCCCCCGTAGAAGTATCCCGCGATGTAGCCTCCCGTGCAGGGGCTCGGGACCAGGGAGTTCACCTTGCCGGTCAGGAGGACGATGACGACACCGTTCCCGTCGATGTCCGATTCTCGCCCGAACGCGGCCGTGTCGGCCGCGTACAAGAGCGTGTCGAACACCGCGCGGAGCGTATCGAAGTCGAAGGTCGAGAGCGCACGCCCGTTCGCCTCGTCCGCGCTGTCCTGGAACACCGCGATATGCGTTCCCACGTTGCGGGCAAAGGCAACGACCTTCGGGTGCGTCGTGCAGTCGGCATTGCCACAAACCTGGAAGACGCGTCGGTCACCCACCATGGGTGGCGTCTGAAAGAGCGGTGGCGCCGCTGGCGGGCGGTGGCGCACGCCCACGCGGCTGGCCAGGTCCCGCTCCGCCCGCCGCAATGTCAGATCGAACTGTTGCTGAGCCGGAATGGCCGCTGCACTCCTGAGCGGGGCGGCGAACGGTGCAGCAGCTGCGGGCACCGTGGCCCCGCGCAACAGGAACCCCGACGAATCGTCCGGCGCGCCGCTGACCGCCTGGGGAATCAGGAGATACTCATATGCCGACGCGGAGGCGTTCGGGCCGAACACCGCGCACCCCGCCGACTGCGTGGGATCGATCGCCGTGTCTGCGGCGACGGCGAGACTCACCTGCCCTCCGCTGGCCGCCGTGCACGGTGCGAGCTTGGGCTGCGTGCTGCTCGAGCTACAGGCCGCCGCCCAGAGCGACGACAGCCCCGCCAGGAGACCCCTCGGCATCAGCGATGTCCTCCGTGATTTCCCCGGCGCGCCGGAGCGCCCGCCGGAAGCAGATCGGCCCCACCAGCTCGTGCACCCCAATGATCGCTACCGCGAGGGTCTCGAGCGAGACCCCCCACTCGGGAAAGGCGCGCCGGGCCACCTGCACCAACCCGAGCGCGCTCCCCGCCTGTGGCACCAGGCCAAGCCAACCCTCGCGTGCGAGCGCGGAGGTCACGCTCGGATGCCGCCCGGCCCAGAGCAGTCCGTACCGCATGCTCGTGGCCCGCAGTCCGACCAGCAACAGCACCCAGGGCCACAGCTCCGCCAATGCGCCCAGGCGCAGACCCGCGCCCGCCAGGACGAAGAATAAGATGTAGACAGGCTGCCACCCGCGTTTCAGCTCGTGACGCACGCGCTCGCCTTCGACCGGCGCGAACGTCGCGAGATAGAGCCCCGCGGCGAGCGCAACGACGATCGTCTCGAGGTGCACGAGTCGCGCCACCTCGGCCGCGACCACGGCGACCGCCACCACAAACGACGCGACGTGGCGTTGGATCAGCCGGAGATAGCCACTCAGGCCGTACCCGAGCAGGGCGCCGACGGCGAGCGAGGCCACGAGCGTCAGCAGCGCGCTGCCGGCGACGGTCGCGCGCAGCGCGCCCGCGCTGGCGAACGCCGTGCCGGCGGCGAGCAGCAGCGTGAACAGGATCGCCGCGGCCACGTCCTTGAGCACCGTGACGGCCAGGAGGGTCTGCCCGAAGGGGCCGCGGGCCTCGAGCTCGCCGAGCACGCCCATCGCCACGGCCGGGGACGACACGGCCGACAGCGCGCCGAGCGCGAGCGCCACGACGACGGCGTCGCCGAGGGGCTGGTGCACCGTGAGCGGGAACCACGGGCTCACCGAGACGAGCACGCTGGTCACGACGACGAACGGAAACGCGATCCCGCCCGCCACGACGCGTGCCAGCGAGACGCGCTGGTCGCGCACGCGTTGCAGCGCGAGCTCCGAGCCGGCGGCGAGCGCGATCACGCCGAGCGCGACGTCGCCGATGAAGCGCAACGCGTCCACTTCGTCGCGCCGCACCAGGCCGAGCCACGCCGGGCCCACGGCGAACCCGACCAGGAGATAGCCGGTGATGCGCGGCAGCCGGGCGCGACGGGCGAGATCGCTGCTCACGAACGCGGCGAGCAGCAGGAAGCCGAGCGCGAGTGTGGCCCGCGCCTCGAGCGCGGCGCCTGCGGTCACCCGATGAAAGAGAGCCATCATCAGGCCCAGTGCGAACAGGCTCGCTAGCCCTCGCATCGGGCGCAAAATATCCGGCGCGGCGCGGTTTTGACAATGCGCGCGAGCGCCGATATCTTCCCCTAGCCGTATGGCGTTCGTCCACCTCCACACGCATAGCGAGTACTCCCTCCTCGACGGCGCCAACCGGATTCCGGAGCTGCTCGACCGGATCCACGCGCTGGGCATGGACTCCCTCGCCATCACCGATCACGGCAACCTGCACGGGGCGTGGCAGTTCCACGCCGAGGCGCGGTCGCGGAAGCTGCGGCCGATTCTCGGCTTCGAGGCCTACGTCGCGTTCGGGAGCCGGCACAAGCGCGAGCGCGCGCCCGAGGCCCCCGCGGCCTATTCGCACCTCGTCCTGCTCGCCAGAAACCGCACCGGCTACCGGCACCTCGTCAAACTCTCGTCCATCGGCTTCCTCGAAGGCTATTACCGCCGGCCCCGCATCGATCGCGAGGTGCTCGAGCAGTATCGCGAGGGCCTGATCGGCCTCGCCGCCTGTCTCTCGGGCGAGATCGCCCTGTACCTGCGGCAGGGCAACTACGAAGCCGCAAAGGCGAGCGCCCAATACTTCGCGCGCCTGTTCGGGCCGGACGGTTTCTGGCTGGAGGTGCAGGACCACGGGCTCGCCGACGAGCGGATCGTCTCCGCCGGCATGTTCCAGCTGGCCGCCGAGCTGGGTCTCCCCGTCGTGGCCACGAACGACGCCCATTACTTGAAGAAAGAGGACGCGGAAGCACACGACGTGCTGCTCGCGATCGGCACGGGAAAAGATCTGGACGATCCCAACCGCTTCCGTTTCTTCGGCCAGGAGAGCTACGTCAAGTCCGAGCCGGAGATGCGCGCGCTCTTCCCGGACCGGCCCGAGGTGCTGGCCGAGACCGCGCGAGTCGCGGAGCTGTGCGAGTTCGACTTCGAGAAGCGCTATTTCCTGCCGCAGTACCCGCGCCCGGCGGAATTCGCCTCTGACAACGACCTGCTCGTCCACCTGGCGCGCGGGGGCGCCCGGGCCCGCTACGGCGATCCCCTCCCCGGTCCCGTCGAGGAGCGGCTCGACTACGAGCTGAGCGTCATCTCGCACACCGGGTACGCGGGCTACTTTCTGATCGTCTACGACATCGTGAAGGCCGCAAAGGACCGGGCCATCCCGGTGGGGCCCGGGCGCGGCTCGGCGGCGGGCTCGCTGGTCGCATACGCGCTGGGGATCACGGACATCGATCCCCTCAAATTCGACCTGCTGTTCGAGCGCTTCCTGAACCCCGAGCGCGTCTCGATGCCCGACATCGACCTCGACTTCTGCTTCGAGCGTCGGGGCGAGGTGATCCAGTACGTGCGCGAGCGGTACGGCCGGGATTCGGTCGGGCAGATCATCACCTTCGGGACGCTCAAGGCGCGCGCCGCGTTCCGCGACGTGGCGCGCACGCTGCGGGTGGAGCCGGGCGAGGTCGATCGCTTCACCAAGCTGATTCCCGCCGGGCCGGGCGTGAGCATCACGCTGGCGGATGCCCCCGAGCGATCCCCGGAGCTGAAACAGCTCGTCCGCCAGGACGAGCGGGTGCGCAAGATCCTCGAGCTGGGGACGCGGATCGAGGGACTGGCGCGCCACGCGTCGGTACACGCGGCGGGCGTGGTGATCGCGCCCGGCCCGCTCACCGACTACGTCCCCGTATGCCTCGCTCCCCAGGAGCCGGACGCCATCATCACCCAGTACGACATGGTGGCGCTCGAGAAGGTGGGGATGCTCAAGATCGACGTGCTCGGCCTCCGCACGCTGACCGTGATCCACGACGCGGTGGGGATGGTGGCGGCGCGGCACGGCACCACCCTCGACATGAACGCCCTCGATCTCGAGGATCCGGAGGTCTACCGCCTGCTGGGATCGGGGCGGACGGCCGGGGTGTTTCAGTTCGAGTCGCCGCTCGCCAGCGACTGTCTCCGCAGCATGAAATGCGACCGGTTCGACGACCTGGTCGCGACCAACGCGCTGCTCAGACCCGGACCGCTCGACACCGGGATGCATCTCGTCTTCATCAACCGCAAGCTGGGCCGCGAGCCGGTCCGCTACCCCCATCCCGCCCTGGAGGAGATCCTCAAGCCGACGTACGGGGTCATCACCTATCAGGAGCAGGTGATGCGCATCGCCAACGTGCTCGCCGGCTTCTCGCTCGCCGAAGCCGACGTGCTGCGCAAGGCGGTGGGCAAGAAGGACAAAGAGCTGATCCAGCATGAGCTCGGCCGCTTCGCGGAGCGCGCGGCGGCGCTGGGGCACGACCGCCGGGCCATCGACGACATCGCCGCGCAGATCGAGACGTTCGGCCGCTACGGGTTCAACAAATCGCACGCGGTAGCGTACTCGGTGCTCTCCTACCAGACGGCCTGGCTCAAGGCGCACTACACAGCCGAGTTCATGGCCGCGCTGCTGTCGTCGCAGATCGGCGACACCGACACCGTGGTGCGCTACATCAACGAGGCGCGCGAGCTGGGGCTCGAGGTCCTCCCCCCCGACGTGAACGAGTCGGGCTTCAAGTTCACGGTGGTGGGCGACCAACGCATCCGTTTCGGCCTCGGCGCGATCAAGAACGTGGGCGAGAGCGCGATCGAGTCGATCCTCGTGGGGCGGCAGACGGGCGGGCCCTATCGGTCGCTCGTGGAGCTGTGCGAGCGCATCGACCTCCGGCTCTGCAACAAGCGGGTGATCGAGGCGCTGATCGACTCCGGCGCGTGCGATTCCCTCGGGGGCCACCGCGCGCAACTGGTGGCCGCCCTGGACAACGCGTTCAGCGAGGCGCAGGCTCGCCAGGCGGAGCGGGACTCGGGTCAGCATCCGCTGTTCGCGGGGGAGACCCCGGGCCCCGGGCCCCGGGCCCCGCTTCCCGACGTCCCTCCCCGGTCGGAGCACGAACGGCTGGCGCGCGAGAAAGCCGTGCTCGGGTTCTTCATTTCCGGGCATCCCCTGGACCGGTACCGCGCCGAGGTGGAGCTTTTCGGGACCCGCACGACGGCCACGCTGGGTCAGTGGAGCGACCAGAAGGTCCGGATCGCGGTGGTGGTGACGGTGGTGAAGCGACAGATCTCCAAGAAGTCGGGCGCCGAATACGCGCGGCTCACGCTCGAGGACTTTCACGGCACGGCGGAGGCGCTGGTGTTCCCCGAAGCGTGGGCCAAGCTGAACGCGGTGATCCGCCCGGACGGGGCGCTGCTCCTGTCGGGCGGCTACAGCGGGCGCGACCGCGACGAGGAGCAGGCGCCGTTCATCGTCGAGGCGGCGCAGCCGCTGGACGAGCTGAAGACCGCCGGCGCCGTCGGCGTGGCGCTCCGCTGGTCCCCGCTCACGCCGCCGCCGCCCGGGGCCAGCCGGGCGGTGGCGGCGCTGTGCGCGGCGCACCCGGGGCCGGCCCCGGTGCTGGTGGAATGGAGCGAGGATCACAACGGAGATGGGGATCACCCCGGGCTTGCGCCCGGGGTCAGTGCCACCCGACTACGCAGCCGGTCACTGCGGGTGGAGGTGAACGACGATCTGCTCGCGGCCCTGCGGGACCTGCTCGGCCCCGATCACGTGCGTCTCGTCCGGACGACCTGAGAATGCCGACCCACACGCTGGACTTCGAGCGTCCGCTGCTCGAGCTGGAGCGCCAGATCGACGAGATGAAGCGCGTCGCCGGCGAGACGGCCGTCGACGTCTCGAAAGAGCTCGCCCCGCTCGAGAAAAAGCTCGCCGAGCTCCGCGCCGAGATCTACAAGAACCTGACGCCGATGCAGCGCGTCCAGGTGGCGCGCCACCCGAAGCGGCCCTATACACTCGACTATCTGAACACCGTGTTCACCGACTTCGTCGAGCTGCACGGCGACCGGTTGTTCCGCGACGATCCGGCGATCGTGGCCGGGTGGGCGCGGCTCGACGGCACGAGCGTCATGGTCATCGGCCACCAGAAGGGTCGCGACACCAAGGAGAACCTGCAACGCAATTTCGGGATGGCCCATCCGGAGGGCTACCGCAAGGCGCTGCGGCTCATGCACCTCGCCGAGCAGTTCCGCGCCCCGGTGATCACGCTGGTGGACACGCCCGGCGCCTATCCCGGGCTCGGCGCCGAAGAGCGAGGCCAGGCCGAGGCGATCGCGCGCAACCTGGTCGAGATGGCCACGCTGCGAACCCCGATCCTCACCGCGGTGATCGGCGAAGGCGGCTCCGGCGGAGCACTCGCCGTGGGCCTGGCGGATCGGGTGGTGATGCTCGAGAACTCGGTGTACTCCGTCATCTCCCCCGAGGGCTGCGCCGCCATCCTCTGGAAGGACGCGAGCCAGCGCGAGCGCGCCGCCGAGGCGCTGAAGATCACCGCGGAGGACCTGCAGGAGCTCGGGGTGATCGACGAGATCATCCCCGAGCCCCCGGGCGGGGCCCACGCCGATCCCGAAGCGGCGGCGGAGGCGTTGGGCGAGACGCTGCGGCGCCACGTGCGCCAGCTCCGCAAGATCAAGATCGACAAGCTCCTCAAACGGCGTGAAGAGAAGTACCTTTCGATGGGTGCGCTGAGCGAGAAGTGAGTTGATCCGTTGATCGACGTCGTCGAAGTCCGGTTCAAAGGGAACCGCAAAGAATATTTCACCTGGCCCGCTCCCGAGCCGCTCGCCCTGCACGAGGCCGTGATCGTGGAGGTCGAGCGCGGGGAGGACCTCGGCCGGGTGTCGGCGCTCGGGCCCGTGGCGGCGAAGAAGTGCGGCGCCGGATGCGGCGGGTGCAGCCTCGCCGCGCCTCCTCCCCCAGTCACACACCGCATCCTGCGCCGCGCCAGCGCCGGCGACGCCGCCATCGCCACCGCGCTCGAGCGCGACGAAGCGGACGTGCGCCGCACCGTGATGGACCGCGTGCGCCACCACAGCCTCCCGATGAAGGTCTCCGATGCCGAGTGGCAGTGGGACAAGAAGAAGCTCACGGTCTATTTCACCGCCGAGCAGCGGGTGGACTTCCGCGCCCTGGTGCGCGACCTGGCGAGCCTGTTCCACACCCGTATCGAGCTGCGCCAGATCGGGGCCCGCGACGAAGCCAAGCGCCTCGACGGCGTAGGCCGGTGTGGCCGCCAGTACTGCTGCTCGAGCTGGCTGCCGGAGCTCCGGCCCGTGAGCCTGTCGCTCGCCAAGGATCAGCACCTCTCGCTCAACCCGTCCCAGATTTCGGGCGGATGCGGGCGCCTGCTCTGCTGCCTGCGCTACGAGCACGACTTCTACGTGCAGACGCGCAAGCGCTTCCCCAAGGAGGGCAGGGTCGTGCGCACCGCCCTGGGCGCCGAGCGCGTGCTCGCCGTGGACATCTTCCGCCAGACCGTGACGTTGCGCGGAGAAGGCGGGGGCGACACGCGCGTGGTGGCGCTCGACAAGCTCACGGCGGAAATGGCGCGGGTGGAGCCCCCCGTTGCCTAAGTTCTATCTCACGACGGCCATCGACTATTCGAACGGCGAGCCGCATCTGGGGCACGCGCTCGAGAAGGTCGGGGCGGACTGCATCGCCCGCTACCACCGGTTGCGCGGCGACGACGTGCACTTCCTCATGGGGATGGACGAGCACAGCCAGTCCGTGATCCAGGCCGCCGCCCGGTCGGGCGTGACGCCCCAAGCCTGGGTCGATCGCATGGCCGACACGTTCGCCGCGTACTGGCGCCGCCTCGGCTGCAGCCACGACGACTGGATTCGGACCACGGAGCCGCGGCACGCCCGCTCGGTCACCGCCCTGCTCGAGCGCATCCGGCAGCGGCGTCCTCAGGATCTGTTCGAAGCCGAGTACGAGGGGCTCTACTGTACCGGCTGCGAGGAATTCAAAACCGGGGCGCAGATCGTGAACGGGCACTGCGTGGAGCACCCCACGCTCGAGCTCATCCCGACGCGGGAGCGCAACCACTTCTTTCGGTTGAGCGCCTACCGCGACGCGGTGCTCGAGCGCATCCGGTCCGGCGCCCTCAGGGTCGAGCCCGAGATCCGTCGCAACGAGGTGGTACGGCTGCTCGAGGCCGGGTTACAGGACATCTCGATCTCACGGCAGCGCCAACCGTGGGGCATCCCCTTCCCCGGCGACACACAGCAAACCGTGTACGTCTGGTTCGACGCCCTGATCAACTACCTCTCGGCCACGGGCTTTCCAGACCCGCGATTCGAGCGGCTGTGGCCCGCCGATCTGCACGTCATCGGCAAGGGCATCACCCGCTTCCACTGCGTGATCTGGCCCGCCATGCTGCTCGCGGCCGAGCTGCCGCCGCCGCGCGCAGTGTGGGCGCACGGCTACGTGCAATGGTCGGGCGCCAAGATGAGCAAGACCGCCGGCGCGGCGGTCAGCCTGGGCGAGGCGATCGACTATCACGGGGCCGATGCGTTGCGCTACTTCCTGCTGCGCGAGGTCGGCTTCGAGAACGACGGCGACTTCACGTGGGAGCGGTTCGATGCGCGCTACACGTCCGAGCTCGCCGACACGCTCGGCAACCTCGTGTCGCGCTCGCTGACGATGATCGCGAACTACCGTGGCGGCGTCGTGCCGCGCGACCCGTGCAACTACGACACGCCCCTCGAGCGCGCGGCCCGCGGCGCGCTCGCGGCGTACGCGAGCGGCATGGACGCGAACCGCGTGCAGGAAGGCGCCGCCCAGCTCGTGGCCCTCGCCGGCGCGGCCAACCGCTACGTGGAGGAGACCGCGCCGTACAAGCTCGCCAAGCAGCCGGAGCGGGCGGCGGAGCTCGACTCCGTGCTCGCCAACCTGGCGCGCACCGTGGGCCGGCTCGCAGTGCTGGCGCAGCCGTTTCTGCCGACCACCGCGCAGACCGTGTGGGACACCCTGGGCCCCCCCCCGTCACAGCCCCTGGCGAGCGTACGGCTGCTCGATCTCAACACATTGGACCTCGCCGGCCGGCAGGTCCGGAAGCCCCCTATCCTTTTTCCCAAGCCTCGCCTGCCCCAGGGGTGATCCCGTGGGTTGTGTGATGTAGCTCACTTTCGGCCATGTTGACGACCTCACCGGCGAGGCGTAGGTTAGAACTCCCACGGGCGACCGGGCCCACGCCCTGTCCGGACTCTCCCTTCGGTCGGTAGCTGTACGACCGGCGCACGCGCGCCGGCCATACGTGTCGATTTGAGGTCCGAAAGGCTGATGCGGAAGAA
>QHUU01000032.1 GCA_003222155.1 Gemmatimonadota bacterium
ATGAGACGCGCCGCATCCGCCGGGAAGTGCCTGCGCTGGGGCCACTTCTTCACGGCGGCTTCGGTGACCGGTTTCCCGAGCTCAGCGGCGAACTGCCGATACGTCAACGAGATACCTTCCCAGGGACTGAAAACAGCCAGCAGGGTGGCGAGACGCTCCCCTATCGGGCCCAATTCAGATCTATTTGCGGTCTTGACAGAAGCCAATTCGACTCCAGATTAGCGACATCACGGGCCCAGCGATGGTCCGAAAAACTGCTACAATGACCCTAAGGTGTCGCGCATGCCGGCCTGTGTCAAGCCAGAAAAAACGGGATGTCCCTGAGCCCGGCCGCGGAACGCCGCCGCGGTAGCGAGCGGCGCAGCGGTGGGGACCGTCGCCTCCCGAGCCACGACGTTTGGCTCGGCACGGTGACCGAGCGAGCGGCGCGGCACCCGGAGCCGGTTCCCCTCGGGCGCTTGTTGCCCCATGCCCGGTTTAATGAGAGCGAAGCGGCGCAGCGTACCGCGGCGATCGCGGCGCATCAGCGTGATCTCAGCGCCCGGCTGGGGCGGAACGTAGGCCTGGCGGTCGCGGCCCTCGATTACCTGCTCAATATCAGCGGCGACCTGATCGCTCCCACGATCGTCGAACACGAGATCCTCGAGGTGCTCGAGCACCGCTCGGTGACCGATCCGCTGACCGGGCTCTTCAACCGGTATCACTTCGAAGCGACGCTCAAACGGGAAGCCGCTCGGTGCCTGCGCCACAAGTCGCCGCTTTCGCTGCTGCTGTTGGACGTCGACCAGCTCAAGGCCGTGAACGACCGGTGGGGACACCAGACGGGGGACCAGATGCTCGCGTGCGTGGCAGCGGCAATCAAGGACAGCCTGCGCGGTTGCGACATCGGATCCCGCTACGGCGGCGACGAATTCGCCGTGATTCTGCCGGATACCGACGCCCGGGCCGCGCGACTTGTCGCCGAGCGGATTTGCGCCAAGGTGGGGACGTCTGACGCCTCGATCAACGTCACGGTGAGTGGCGGCTTGACGGAGCTCTCTCCCGCCGCGACGGGCGCTTCCGAAGCGCGGCTGATTGCGGCGGCCGATCGGGCGTTGTACCAGGCGAAGGGCCGCGGGGGCAATTGTGTGATCGAGGAGGTATTGCCGTGTCGCGACTGAGCGTGATCGCGTTGTCACAGGCGTTCCAGGCTTTCTGGAATGACCTCGCGTTGGACGTGGGCGCCGCGATCGACCTCGTCGGCCCTGCCGACACCGTCACGTCCTGGCCCGAGACGGTGGCCGTCATCGTCGCCGCGGGGGGCGCCGAGCGGGACGCCACCCAGTGGCTCGAGACCCACAGAGTCCACGGGGGCCTGCCCGCCCTGGTCGTCGGTACAGATCCGGGGCGGCGCATGGCGATGCAGCTCGTGGCTCGGGGGGCGAGCGACTACTTCGCGCTGCCGGACGATCTCGAGATCTTCCGCACCGCCGTCGCTGGCGCGGTAACCCGGGGACGGGCGCGGGGCGGGCCGGCGCCGGATGGGCGCGAGGACGCGTTCGCCGCGATCGTGGGCGAGAGCGACACCATCAAGACAGTGCTGGCTCGAGCCGCCCGCCTCTTGCCGCACCGCAACGCGACCGTCCTGATCGTCGGCGAGACAGGCACTGGGAAGGAGCTGCTCGCACGAGCACTGCACGCCGGCGGACCGCGCCGCGACGCCCCATTCGTTGCCATCAACTGCTCAGCGCTCCCGGAGCACCTCATCGAGTCGGAGTTGTTCGGTCACGAGCGCGGTTCGTTCACGGACGCGCATGCCGCGAAGCCGGGCCTGTTCGAAGTGGCGAACACCGGCACGCTATTCCTCGACGAGATCGCCGACCTCCCCCTGGCCGTGCAGGCCAAGCTGCTGCGCGTGCTGGAGGACAAGGAGATCCGGCGCGTCGGAGGCACGAAATCGCGCACCGTGGACATCCGCATTGTGGCGGCGACCAACGCCGCGCTCCCGGCCCGCGTGCGGGAGGGCACCTTTCGGGAGGACCTCTTCTTCCGCTTGAGCACGGTCATGCTCACCCTGCCGCCCGTGCGGGAGCGGGGTGATGACCTGCGGCTGATCGCGCAGGCCCTGCTCACCCGGCTCGCGCGAGAGCACGATCTCACGGCGCCGGCACTCACGGCCGGCTTGCTGGCCCGGCTGCGCGCCCACCCGTGGCCCGGTAACGTCCGCGAGCTCAAGAACGCCCTCGAGCGGGCGCTCCTCCTCTCACCCGCGGGCGAGCTCTCGGCCGACGAGCTGCTGCCGCCCGCAGAGACGCGGGTGCAACACGACGGACCGATCCCGTTCCCCGCGGCGCTGCACACGATCACGACCGCGGCCGCGCAGGCGACGGTGCAGCTGTGCGGCGGCAATCGCAGCGAGTCGGCCCGCCGGCTCGGTATCTCTCCCCGGCGTCTGCGACGCCTGCTGCACGGCGGCGAAGACCCGGGCCTCGACCTCGAGGGCGACGATCTCGCCCAGCCGCTCCTCCACACGGCAGGGGCCGGCGTCAGATGGCGCGGGCGGTTCGCCCGGCCGGTGACGCACGGCCTCGTGCGACCCGAGTAAACGGCGCTCGCTCCTGGGCCGTATCGGCCCGTCGTAGGGACGAAACGACCCTCCCCGCCGGCTCGCCAGCGGCCGCGCCGGCTCGCAAGTACTGACAGATCAACGGACGGTCGAGCCCAGCCACCCGGAACGCTTCCTGCCTCACGACTGGGAGCGTCCCGCCCGTCACCAACAGAGAGCGTCCGACCATGAAGCGCGACCGTTTCCGATTCGCTGTCCTGCTCGTCGCCGCGACTGCCGCGGCGCTGAGCTGCGCGGATCACGGCATCACAGGTCCGACGCCGCCCTCGATCGGCACGCCTGTCTTGCAGGCGTCGACCACGTCAAAACGGGGCGGCGGGGGTGGGGGGGGCGGTGGGGGCGGTGGGGGCGGCGGTTGGGGCAACGGGGGCATCGACTCGTGCTCGACAGTCATCGTCGGCATGATCAGACAGACGGTCGGGCCGGCGGGCGGCGTCGTGGCGCTCGGCCCGGCCCGGCTGACGATCCCGCCGGGCGCGCTCAGCGCGCCGGTAACGATCCAGGCGCAGATCCCGGCCGGGTATTCGGGCAACTACATCCAGTTCAAGCCCGACAGGGTCGTGTTCGAGCAGCCCGCGACGCTCACCCTCAGCTACTCGAACTGCAGCCTGGCCAACGCGACGCAGCTCAAAGTCGCCCAGGTCTCGGACGTGCTGCAGATCATCCAGTACGTGCCGTCCACGAACGACCTGGACGCCCACACGGTCACGGGCCAGCTCCAGCACTTCTCCAATTATGCCGTCGCCTGGTAACGCTCAGGTGACCCGGGTTCGCCCAGGCGATGCAACCATCTGGTTCGTGAGGATCGCTCCCATGTTCGTACGTCGTTCCTTTGTCGCTATCGCCGTCGCGTTGGCCTTCGTCGAGTGCCGGGACATGGCAGGGCCCGTGACCGAGCGAGTCGTGCCAGGTCCACAGTTCAGCCGGATGCCCGCCGCAGGGATCCGCATGCTCCAGCAGTCGCCGAGCGCGCCCCCGCTCGAGGCCTACCGCGTGTCGTTCTGGGCCTTCGTCGGCAAGGCGTCGACGATCCGGGTGAGGTATCAGGCGGCCGCGGGAGCGTCGCTGGGCGGCTCGTTCCTGCGCTTCGAGATCCCCAAGCAGGGGCTCGAGACCGACGCCGGCGGGACGCGATTGAAACGGGGCGACTCGGTGCACATCACGCTCACCATCGATCCGGTCAGCTTCGAGGTGCACTTCAAGCCCTCGGGGGTGACGTTTTCCAGAACCTGGCCCGCCGCGCTCACCATCTGGTACGGGAACGCAAATCCAGACCTGGACGGCGATGGCGCGGTGGACGGGGTGGACCGGAAGCTGGCGCAGCAGCTCGCCGTCTGGACTCAGACCCGGAAAACGCAGCCCTGGCTCAAGCTGGCGTCGAGGAACAACACCAGCCGGAGCATGGTCGCGGCCCCCCTGTATCACTTCTCCGAGTACGCGGTTTGTTGGTAACGGGGTGAGGGAGGAGACACACATGCACACGTCGTCACTCGTGGTCGATACAGCTCAGCGGCTCGCCGCGGCCGGACAGCACGCCGAGGTCGTCAAGTACCTCGGTGGGCGCGGGTCCGGCGAGCTCGAGAATTCGGCGAGCCTCGCGTTGCTGTACGGAACCGCCCAGGCACGGCTGGGGCGTCACGAGGAGGGACAGCGGTGGCTCGATGTGGCGTTGGATCATGCGCGCCGGCAGCGCGATGACGCGGTTGAGCGTCGTGCCCTCAATGCGCGGGGCGCCGCCGCGTTCGTCAGCGGCCGGATCGACGAGGCGGCGGACTACTTCACGCAGGCCCTGATGCGCGCCAGCCGCGACGGTGACTTCGCCATGACCGGCCGCTGCTCGAACAATCTGGGCATCATCAGCAACCTGCGCGGACGGTATGCCGAGGCGATCGGGTCGTGGGAGATCGCCGTCGCGGCCTTCGAGCGAGCGGGTGGCCGACATGGCGTGGCCGAGTGCTACCACAACCTGGCGATCACCTACCGGCTGCAGGGAATGCCGGACCGCGCGCTTGCCGAAGCCGACCGCGCTGTCGGGGAAGCGGACGCGGCCGGCGACGAGACGCTCCGGGCGCTCGCCCTGCGTGGCAGGGCGGAGATCCGCGCGCTGCGCGGTGAGCTCGAGCCGGCGCGCCGCGACCTGGCGCAGGTGGCAGAGATCCGGCGCGGCCTGGCGGATCCCGTGGGAGCGGCCGAGGATCTGCGGATTGCGGCCTCCGTGCGCGCGGCCGAGGGCGACCTGCCGGCCGCCGAGCGGGCGCTGCGCGAGGTGATCGGCCGGGCGGAACAGCACGGGCGGCTGCAGCTCCTGGCCGAGGCGACGCGCGACCTCGCGGTCGTGTTGCGCCGGGCCGGCTGCGCGGTCGACGCCCAGGCCGCCGCGCGTAGCGCCAAGGCCAGCTTCAGCCGTCTCGGCGCCGAGAGCGAAATCCGCCACCTGGCCGGGCAGGCCTGGGAGCCCGACTTCGCGGCCGAGCTGCGCGGCTCGCTCGCTCCGCTCCATGTGGCGCAGGAGCTGGCCGACGCGGGGCGCTACGGCGAGCTGCTCGGCTACCTGAGCGCGCGCTCGCAGGAGGAGCTGGAGCAGTCCCCCATGCTCACCCTGCTGTGCGGCATCGCGCACAGCCGGCTCGGCCGGCTGGACCTGGGTCAGCAGTGGGCCATGGTCGCGCAGCTGCGGGCGCGCATGCTGGGCGATCGAACCCTGGAAGTGCGGGCGCTCAATGTCTCCGGGGCCGTCGCGCTGGAGCGCGGCGGCATCGACGAGGCGTCGTATTTCTTCACGCGCGCGCAAGAACAGGCGATGCAGGACAACGACATGGCCACCGTGGGCCGGTGCGCCAACAACCTCGGCATCATCGCCAACATGCAGGGGGACTACGCCCGCGCGGTGGGCGCCTACACCCGTGCGATCGCGGCGTACGAGCAGGCCCGTTACCACCGGGGCATCGCCGAGTCGCGGCACAATCTCGGGATCACCTACCGGGAGCAGGGGCGCCTGGACCATGCGCTGCAGGCCGCCGACGCGGCGGTGCGCGACGCCGAGTGGCTGGACGACCGGGGGTTCAAGGCCCAGGCCCTGGCGGGACGGGCCGAGACCCGTCTGGCCCAGCATGAGCCCGAGCTCGCCATCCGGGAAGCGCAGGAAGCCCTGGCGATCCACCGTGAGCTGAAGGACGGCGTCCTCGAGACCGAAGACTTGCGAATCGTCGCCGTGGCGCTGGCCCTGGCGGGCAGGACGCGCGACGCCGCAGACATGCTCCGCGCCGTCATCGCACGCGCGACGGAGCACGACCGGCCGCTGCTCGTGGCGACCGCCCAGCGCGATCTCGCGGGCCTGCTGCACCGCACGGGCGACCACGCCGCGGCAACGGTGATGGCCCAGGCGGCCCGGGCGACGTTCCGGCGGCTGGGCGCGAAGGCAGAGGTCGAGAAGCTGGATGCGCTGGAAGCGACGCTGCCCGTCGCACCACGCTAACGGAGCTGACGGGAGGGTCTACCGATGGTTCGCGGACGACACGAGCGCGCAGCGGGTCACGGGGCAGATCTCCCACCGCTCGAACTACGCCGTCGCGTGGTGAGGGGGCATGATGGTTCTTTCATGTGGAGGGCACAGCCATGAACGTCGCACGACTTAGGCGGGCCGCGCTGGTCATCACCGCCGCCGCGCTGCTGGGCTGCGGAGAGTCCCCGCTCGCCCCCGTCCCGCCGCCGCCGCAAGCCAGCC
>QHUU01000002.1 GCA_003222155.1 Gemmatimonadota bacterium
TGTCCGGAGAGCCGCTGTTCAGCTCGCTCGACAAGTTCGAGTCGGGCACCGGATGGCCGAGCTTCACGCGGCCGCTCGAGGGGGCGAACATCAGCCAGAAGACCGACCGGTCGCTCTTCATGACGCGGACCGAGGTCCGGTCGGCCCAGGCCGATTCCCACCTGGGCCACCTGTTCGACGACGGCCCGGCCCCGACGGGGCTGCGCTACTGCATCAACTCGGCCGCCCTGCGCTTCATTCCGGTCGAGCGTCTGGAGGCGGAGGGCTACGAACGCTTCCTGCCGCTGTTCCAGACGGCGCAGCGGTGAGCTCCCGCTAGGCGGGAGATTCCTCGAGCAGCACCCGGACCTGCGCGAGCAGTTCGCTCGCCGTCCACGGCTTGGTGACGAACGCGACGCGCGGATCCTGGCCGACGGTCTTCCGGAAGTTCGGGGCGGGAAACCCGCTCATGAACAACACCCGCACCCCGCGCGCCTCGCCCCGGATCGCCTGGTACAGGTCGAACCCGCTGAGCTTCGGCATCACCACGTCGGTGATCACGAGGTTCAGCGACGCCCGGTGGGCACGGTAGGCGTCGAGGCCGTTCTGGCCATCCACGGCGGTGACCACGCGGTAGCCGACCTTCGACAGCAGCTGCTGCGCGGCCAGGCGCATCGTCTGATCGTCCTCCACCAGCAGGATCGTTTCGGTCCCGCCGGGCAGGGCTTCGTCGGCCGCGGTGGCGGCCTCCGGCACGCCGCGAGTGCGGACCGCGGGGAAGTACACCTTGGCCGTGGTGCCCTGGCCCACCTCGCTGTAGAGGTGCAGGTATCCGCGGTGCTGCTTCACGAGGCCGTAGGCCATCGACATGCCGAGGCCGGTGCCGACGCCCACGGGCTTGGTCGTGAAGAAGGGTTCGAACACCCGCGCCAGGGTGCGGGCGTCCATCCCCACGCCGGTATCGCTCAGCGCGACGCTCACGTAGGAGCCGGGCTCCACCCACGCGTGCAGCGGGCGGTCCTCGGCGCCGAGGCGCGCGCGCCGGACCTCGACGTGCAGGGTGCCGCCCCGCGGCATGGCATCGCGGGCGTTGGTGACGAGGTGCAGCAGGATCTGCTTCACGGCTGCGGGATCGGCTTCGATGACGCCGGCGTCGTCGTCCGCCTCGAACTGCACGTCGGTACCGGCGGGAAGGCCGCGGCGCATGGACTCGAGCGCATCGCGCGCGAACTCGGTGAGCACCAGCGGCTGGAGGTCCAGCACCCGGTGGCGGCTGAAGCCGAGCAGCCGCTGCGCCAGCTCGGCGCCGCGCTGGGCCGTCTCCTTCAGGACGTCGAGCTCGCGGCTCGGCGGCCCGGATTGGGCGAGCGCCGCGGCGCGCGCCAGGATCGCGGTGAGCAGCTCGTTGAACTGCTGCGCGATGGCGCCCGTCAGCCGGCCGATCGTTTCCATCTTCTCGGCCTGCTGCAACGCCCGCTCGCGCGCGAGCTGCGCGGCCGCGTCGTCAGGTGTCATCGGCCCCCTAAATAGACCGGCCCGTCGGCGGCGTCAAGCCGAGTGTGCTAGTATCGAGGGTCCCGGTCCCCCAAGGAACCCGATGGCGCCTCGCCCCTACGTCCTGAACGAGCTGACCTGGAAGACCGTGCGCGACACGCGCTACGACGTCGCGGTGCTGCCGTGGGGTGCGACGGAAGCGCACAACTTCCACCTGCCCTACGCGACCGACAACATCGAAACCGAGGGGATCGCCGCCCTGGCGGCGGGGCACGCGTGGGAGCGGGGCGCGCGCGTCGTCGTGCTGCCGATTGTGCCGTTCGGCGTCAACACCGGACAGCTCGATATTCCGCTGTGTTTGAACCTGCACCCGAGCACGCAAGCGCTGCTGCTGCGCGACGTCGCGACGGCGCTGGCCGGTCAGGGCATCCCGAAGCTCGTGATCCTGAACGGGCACGGCGGGAATGATTTCCGTCAGATGATCCGCGAGCTGCAGCCCGCCGTGTCGCTGTTTCTCTGCAGCGTGAACTGGTATCAGGTCGTGGACGCGAAGTCGTTCTTCTCCGATTTGGGAGACCACGCGGGCGAGCTCGAGACGAGCGTCATGCTCCACGTCGCGCCGGAGCTGGTGCGGCCGTTGTCCGAGGCCGGGCCCGGGCGGGCCCGCCGGTTCAAGGTCACGGGGCTGCGCGAGGGGTGGGCCTGGGCGCCCAGGAAATGGCGGCAGGTGACGGACGACACGGGCGTCGGCAACCCCGCGGCGGCGACGGCGGAAAAGGGACGGAAGTACGTCGAGGCCGTGAGCGCGAAGATCGCGGCATTCCTGGTGGAGCTGGCGCGGGCGGATGCGGCGGACCTGTACGAGTAGGAAACCACCGCCCCCTACGGGCCCGCCTCGCTCAACAGGTCCTGCACGATGCGGAGGAGCACACCGGGCACGAACGGCTTCCACAACGTGCGCGCCGCGCCGAACGCCCGGGCGGCGTCGAGCAGGTCCAGTTTCAAGTTGCTGCCGCCGGACATGGCGATGATCTTCGCGTCGGGGACCTCGGCCCGCACCGCGCGGATGACTTCCAGCCCGTCCCGCTCGGGCATGAAGAGGTCGACGAGCAGCAGGTCGGCGCCCTGCTCGCGGTGCAGCCGCAGCCCGGCGTCCCCATCGCCTGCTTCGATCACCTCGTAGCCCGCCGATTCGAGCACGACGCGGATCGCGCCCCGCAGCAGGGCATCATCGTCCATCACGAGGATTCGCGCCACGGCGGCGCTACGCGTCCAGCACGTCCCGCACCCGGCGCGCGAGCGTCTCCGGCGTGAAGGGCTTCTGGAGGTAGGCGACACCGGACTCGAGGATGCCGTGGTGGACCATGGCGTTGTCCGCGTAGCCCGACACGTACAGCACCTTCATATCGGGCCGGAGCTGCGCCAGCTGCTCGGCCAGCTCCCGCCCGCTCAGGCCGGGCATGATGACGTCCGTCAACAACAGATGGATCGGCCCGTGATGCTTGGCCGCGAGCCGCAGCGCGGTGTCACCGTTCGGCGCCTCCAGAACCGCGTAGCCGTAGCGGTCGAGCACCTGCCGGGTCACCATGCGCACCGCCGCCGCGTCCTCCACGACCAGCACGGTCTCCGAGCCGCGCGGCTCGGCCGTCGCCGGCCGGGCGACCACGGGCTCGGGTGTCTCGTCGACGCGCGGCAGGTAGACCTTGAAGCTCGTCCCCCGTCCGGGCTCGGAATACACCCAGATGAATCCGCCCGCCTGCTTCACGATCCCGTACACGGTGGCGAGCCCCAGCCCCGTTCCCTTGCCACTCTCCTTCGTGGTGAAGAACGGCTCGAAGATGCGAGCCTTGGTCTGCTCGTCCATGCCGATGCCCGTATCGGAGAGCGCCAGCATGACGTAGCGGCCCGGGCGCGCAGGCGCGTGACTGCGCACGTACGCCTCGTCCATCTCCATATTGGCCGTCTCGATGGTCAACCGGCCTCCCGTCGGCATCGCGTCGCGGGCGTTCACCGCCAGATTGATGATGATCTGCTCGAGCTGCCCGGGGTCCGCCTTCACCGCTCCCAGATCGGGCGCCAGAGAAGTGCCGAGCTGCACGTCTTCTCCGATCAGCCGTTTGAGCAGCTTTTCGGTGCCGGTGACGGTGGCCGTGAGATCCAGCACCTTGGGCTCCAGCACCTGCTGGCGGCTGAACGCGAGCAGCTGGCGTGTGAGGCCCGCCGCGGCCTCCGCGGCTTTGCGGATCTGCTCGACGTCGTCGCGCTTGGGATCGCCCGGCGTGAGATCTTCGAGCAACAGATCGCTGTAGCTGGTGATCACGGTCAGGAGGTTATTGAAGTCGTGCGCGACGCCGCCGGCCAGGCGACCGATCGCTTCCATCTTCTGCGCCTGGCGCAACTGCGCTTCGGACCGCCGCAGCGCCTCCTCGGCGCGCTTGCGCTCGATGCCGACCGCCACGGCGCTCGCGACGGACCCCAGCGCCTTGGGCACGAACTCGGAGAGGGCGTGGCGGGCGAACATCGCCATGACGCCGAGCACGCGGTCGTGCACCACCAGAGGGTAGCCGGCGAAGGCCACCAGCCTCTCGCGCCGGGCCCACGCCTGGTCGTGGACTTGCGGATCGCCCACGACCTGGTTGGTAAGGTGGGGACGACGCTCGCGGGCGATGAGGCCGATCTTGTACTGTCCCAGCGGCACGCGGCTGTGCGCGCCGTCGATGTGCGTGTACATGCCGGCGCTCGCCTGCAGCTCCAGCATCCCGCTCGCGTCGTCGAGGGTCCAGATACGGGCAAACGCCACGTCGAGGTGGCGCACCAGCGCCTCGGCGCACAGCTGCAGCATCGCCCGCAGGTCCGCGCCCTGCGTCAGGGCGATCCCGACGTCGGAGGTCAGCTCCGCCAGGCGCGCCCGCTCGAGCAGGGCGGTCTGGGCCCGGCGGCGCTCGCGGCGCACCTCGGCATCGCGCAGCTCCCGCTCGATGGCGGGAATGAGGCGCCGGAGATTGCCTTTGGTGAGGAAGTCCTGCGCGCCCGCCTTCATCGCCTCGACCGCGACGTCCTCGCCGATTGACCCCGACACGAAGATGAACGGCGTGTCGAGATCGTGCGCCCGCAGCAGGGCGAGGGCCGCCGGTCCGCTGAACTCGGGCATGCTGTAGTCGCCGATCACGAGATCCCACGCGTGCCGATCGAGCGCCGTCTGCATGGCCGAAGGGTTGTCCACGCGCTCGCAGGCGGGGTCGAAGCCCGCGCGCTCGAGCTCCCGGAGCAGCAACCGGGCGTCATCCTCGGAGTCTTCCGCGATCAACACCCGCAGGGGGACCCGCGGCGACTGGCTTCGATCTGAACGCGCCACTGGCTGCACACATGCGCGGACGGGCGGCGCCAGTCCAATACTTCTTTGTTGCCGGAGGTAGCGCTCAGAGCGATAGCTCGCGCCGCGCGCCGCGGACCGGTTGACGCCGGCGCGAAGGCACTATCTTTATCAGACTACGCGTTCTTGAATTGGGGTGCGCGTGCCACGGACCAAGGCGTTCCAGCCCGCGGAAGCGCTCGACCGTGCCATGGAGCTGTTCTGGCGCGACGGGTACGCCGCGACCGGGCTCGACCGGCTGGTGCGCCGCACCGGTGCCAGCCGCTACGGGCTGTACACCACGTTCGGCGGCAAGCGCGATCTCTTCCTCGCCAGCCTCGAGCGCTACTCGCAGGCGGTCATGGATCCGTTGCTGGAGCCGCTCGAGAGCGCGCGGGCATCCGGACGCGAGATCCGCGCGTTCTTCGATCGGGTGCTGGAGCTGATTCGCCGCCCCGGCGGTCGCCGGGGCTGCCTCGTGTGCAATGCGGCGTTCGAGCTGGGTAGCGTCGATCCCGCGGCGGCGCGGCGCGTGCGGCGACACTTCGATCGGGTGCGCCAGCTGTTGGCGCGGGCGCTCGCGAACGCGCGCCGCGACGGCAGCCTGTCGCCCGACGTCGCGGTGGCAGCCTGCGCGGACCACCTGCTCGGCGTGGCAGCCGGGGCGTTCCTGCTGGCCCGCGCCGGGATGGCCATCGGCTTCATCCGGCGGTTCGTCGATACCGCCCTCAAGGGACTGACCTGATGGAATTGCGTCATCTGAGGTACTTCGTCGCCGTCGCCGAGGAGGGGAGCTTCCTCCGGGCCGCCGGTCGGCTGCGGGTGGCGCAGCCGGCGCTTTCCAAGCAGATCCGTGACCTGGAGCGGGAAGTCGGCGTCAAGCTGTTCGAGCGCCTGCCCCGGGGAGCGCGGGTGACGCGGGCCGGCGAGCAGTTTCTCAGTAACGCACGCAGCGCCCTCGAGAGCGCGACGCGCGCCGTGAGCACCGCCCGGCGCACCGACTCGGCTAGCGGGCTCAAGTTCGCGCACAGCGATCTCTACGTCTACACGCCCGTCCTCGTCAAGCTGCTGGCGGCGTTCCGACAGGCGTGCCCCGAAACGCCGCTCCGCGTGGTGCGGGTGAACGAGGTGGACCAGCCTGCCGCCTTGCGCGAGCAGCGCATCGACGTGGCGGCGACCTTCGTGGCGACCTGGCCCGTACCGGGGCTCGAGGCTCTGCAGCTCGCCGACTGCGCGGTGACGGGAGTCCTCCTGCCGGCGACCCATCCGCTGGCGGCCGAGCGGCGCATTCGCCTGCGAGACCTGTCCGACCTGGTCTGGCTGCACCCCTCGCAGCACACGCGTCCCGAGCTGTATCGCGCGTTGCGGACGGCGCTCGA
>QHUU01000111.1 GCA_003222155.1 Gemmatimonadota bacterium
CCTGCTCGACTCGATTCCCCGAGCGGAGCTGCGCCGCGCCGCGTGGAACCAGCATCCGACAGGGAACGGGCCGTTCCGCTTCGTGGCGCACGAAGCGAACCGCCGCTGGGTATTCGCCGCCGACTCCGGTTTCCCCGCGGCGCTCGGCGGGCCGCCTGCGCTGGCACGGCTCATCATCGTCGTGGTGGACGAGCCGACCGCCAAGCTCGCCGCCCTCACCGCGGGCGAGATCGATTTCGCGGGCATCCAGCCGGCGCACGTCGCATTCGTGCGCAAGGACACGACCCTGACGGTGCTCGACTATCCCCTGATCTTCCCGTACGGCGTCGTCTTCAACATGCGCCGTCCCCCCTTCGACGACGCCCGCGTGCGACTCGCCGCGGCGCTCGCGCTCGATCGCCGCGAGATCGTGGCCGGGTATCTGTACGGCTTCGGCGCCGTGGCCGAGGGTCCCGTGCCGCCCGGCATCCCGGGCTACGTCGCGGTGCGCCCGCTCCCCGTCGACGCCGACTCGGCCCGTCGGCTGCTGGGCGGACGGCGCGTCGCGTTCGAGCTGCTCACAGTGGGGAGCGGCGAGGCGGCCCTCGAGCAAATGATCCAGGCCCGGCTCGCGGCCGTCGGCTTCGACGTCGCGATCCGGCAGCTCGAGAGCACGGCGTTCCTCGATCGCGTGAATCCGCGGCGCTCTGACTTTCAAGCGGCGGTCACGGGCACGCCGGGCGACCCGGGGCTCGGGTATCTGACCACCCTCGCCGACGAGGCGGGCCTGCGCGTGCCCCCCGATCCCGCGCTCGCGCAGCGGATGTTCCGCGACTCGCTGCCCGTCGCATTCCTCTATCACGGGCGCGGGCTGCAGGGGATGAACCGCCGCGTGCACGGCGTGCGGATGGACCTGCGCGGGGAGCTGCCGAGCGTCACCGCGTGGCGGACCGCGCCGTGAGGCGGCGCGACGTGCCCTCGGAATTCCGCGCGGCGGCGCCCGTGCGCCTGGACTTCGCGGGCGGCTGGACCGACGTCCCGCCCTTCTCCACCCGCGAAGGCGGCGTGGTGGTGAGCGCGGCGATCGATCTCTCGGCCCGCGTCGAGGTGAAGCTCGGCGGCCCGAGGATCCGCCTCGTGTCGGAGGATCTGGGACAGGAGCTCGAGTGCGTCGATTCGGGAGGACTCGTGCTGGACGGCAGGCTGGACCTCCTGAAGGCGGCGCTGCGCATGTTTCCGGTCCAGAGCCCCTGCACGCTCACGACGCGCTCGGACGCGCCCCCGGGGTCGGGTCTGGGCAGCTCGGGAGCGATGGACGTCGCGTTGGTCGGCGCCCTGGCGTTGGCGCGCGCCGACCACCTGTCCGAGCGCGAGATCGCCGAGCAAGCGTGGTATCTCGAGACCGTCGAGGCGAGGATCCCCGGCGGAAAGCAGGATCAGTTCGCCGCGGCATTGGGCGGCTTCCAGCGCCTCACGTTCCGCGACCCCGACGTCGGCGCGGAGCCGATCACGCTCGCCCCCGCCTTCGCGGCAGACCTGGAGCGCCGCACCGTGCTGTGCTACACGGGACGGTCCCGCATGTCGGGCACGACCATCGCGCGGGTCATGGCGGCGTACGAGCGCGGGGATCCACGTGTGACGGAGGCGCTGCGCGCCATGAAGGAGGTGGCCGCGGGCATGGCGGAGGCGCTGCGGGCATCGAACCTGACTCGCGTCGCCGAGCTCCTCACGGAGAACTGGAACCACCAGCAGGCGCTCGATCCCGAGATGTGCACGCCGGAGATGGCACGGGTCGAGCAGGCGGTGACGGCCGCGGGCGCGCTGGGAGGCAAAGCCGCCGGCTCGGGGGCGGGAGGCTGCATGTTTTTCGTGACCGGTGACCAGCCGGGATCGGTGAGTGCCGCGGCCCGGGCGGCCGGGGCCACGCTGCTCCCGGTACGCTGGGCGAGCGGGGGGGTGCGGGCGTGGTAAGCGCGGAACATCTGGCGGCGCGGGGGGCGCAGATCGCGGACGCGCCCGACCTCGCGGCGCTGCTCGCGCATCTGCGCGAGCGGGCGGCTCCGGTGCTCGCCCGCATGCCGCCGCTGCCTCAGGCGAAGGCCCTGCTGTCGGTCGACGGCGGCGTATGCCCCGAGGATGGCGCGACGCTCGTGTTCGATCCCTGGAGCCCCGGCGCGCACCGCTGCCCGCGCTGCGGCCAGGTTCACAGCGGCGAGCGGCACGACCGCAACTGGGCGCGCCATCAGCATCTGTGGCTGGCCGAGCGCGCGGCACACCTCGCGACGCTCGCCGCGCTCGATGGCGATGCCGGCGCGGCGGGGCGGGCGACCGAGATCCTCCGGGCCTACGCCCGGAGCTATTGGCAATTCCCGAACCGGGACAACGTCTTGGGGCCGAGCCGGCTGTTCTTCTCGACGTACCTCGAGTCCATCTGGATCTGCAACTACCTCGCTGCCGCCGTGCTGCTGCGCGAATCGGGTAAGCTCGACGACGCCACCGAGCGGGGCGTCGGCCAGGTCGCCGACGAGGCCGCCGGCCTGATCGGCGAGTTCGACGAGTGGTTCTCCAACCGCCAGACGTGGAACAACGCCGCGCTCGCCGCCATCGCCGTCTGGTTCGAGGACGAGGAGCTCGCCCGCCGTGCCATCGAGGGTCCCACCGGCCTGCTCGAGCACCTGCTGCGCGGCTTTGGGCGGGACGGCATGTGGTACGAAGGCGAGAACTACCACCTGTTCGCGCTGCGCGGGTTGTTGATCGGAGCGGGATGGGCGCGCGAGGCGGGCGTGGACATTTGTGCCGAGCAACAGCTGGCCCGGCGCGTGGAGGCGGCGCTGCTCGCCCCCACTCGCTCCGCGCTGCCGGATTTCACGTACCCGGCGCGCAAGGACTCGCGGTTCGGCGTGTCCCTGGCGCAACCGGCGTACCTGGAGTTGTGGGAGGTGGGGCTCGGGAACGTCGGGACACGGGAAACGGGAAACGGGAAAGGTGAGCTTCAGAGTTGGCTCACAGCCCTGTACCGGGCGCCCGCTGTGCGACCAGAACTCTTCGAGTCCTATCTGCACGACGCGCCGCTGCCGAGTGCCCCGTTTCCAGTGTCCCGTCGCACGTTGTCTTGGTGGTCTCTGGTCTTTATGACCCCCGAGCTTCCGAGCGACGCCCCCGCCTGGTCTCCCGAGAGCGTCCTGCTCGAGTCTCAGGGGCTCGCGGTGCTGCGGAGCGACGACCGCTACGTGAGCCTCGAGTGCGGCCAGCTCGGTGGCGGGCACGGACACCCGGACCGCCTGCATCTCACGCTGCACGCCGGCGGCGTGCACTGGCTCGCGGACCCCGGCACCGGGAGTTACGTCTCCCGCGACCTGTTGTGGTATCGCTCGACCTTGGCGCACAACGCGCCCCGGCTCGACGGAACCTCTCAGCCGGCGGGCGATGCCGTGTGCGAGGCGTTCGACGCTTCCGGCGAGTGGGCCTGGGTCCGCGGACGCTACGGCGACCTCACCCGCAGTGTGATATCGGGCCCGGCGTACGTGCTCGATGTGGTCGAGCTCGGGAGCCGCTCCGATCATCTGCTGGAGCTGCCCTGGCACGTCGCCGGGACTGGGGATGCGCAAGGAGGTGGGTGGGCCCCCGGGGAGCTGGTGGATGAGTTCGTCGCACGCGTCGAGCGCTTCGCCCCCCAGGGTCCCGCTCCGGTCGTTTTCGAGTTCGCCGAGGGTCCCAAGCAGTTGAAGGCGTTCTTGCACTTCGACGGGGAGCTGCTGCGCGCCACGGGGCCGGGACGGCCGCGCACCGGGAAGCGGGCGACGTTCTACGTCGCGCGGGCCACGGGGCGCGGCACCCGCTTCATCACGGTGCTCGAGCCGGTCGGCGACAGGGCGATCGTGCAAGGCCTGCGCGCGTCTGGCGGGGTGATCGAGGTGGACACGGTGGAGGGTACGCACCGCCATACCGCCACCCCGGGAGGGTGGGAGGTCGCGGCGGAATCGAGTCGGGTGCGGCTCGCCGGCGGGCGCGAGCCCGAGCCGCCGTTCGCGCCGCTGCTCGAGCTGGACCGCCCCAAGCCCGCGATCGCGGCCGCGCTGCGGGTGACCGAGCCGCCGCCGCTCGACGGCACGCTCGACGGCTTCGACACGAGCGAGCCGCTCCGCCTCGAGCTGGAGGACCAGTACCGCCGCAGCGAGGAGCCGTATGGGGGCCCCGAAGACTTCTCCGCCGTCGCCTACGCCGCGTGGGATGACGACGGGCTCTACCTCGCGGTGGAGGTCACGAAGCCAGACGTCTGTTTCCGCGCGGCGGGCGCGCCGCCGCTGCGCCTCGATAACGAGCCGGACGACATCCATTCGGACGGCGTGCAGGTGTATCTCGCGAGGGACGAGGGAGGGGGGAAGGGGGACGAGGGCGTTGGATATGTGATTGTCCCCGAGCCCGAGGGGCGAGCGCTGCGGGTGCGGGCGACCGGCGACACGTCGCCTGATCCGCGTACCGTACGGGGTGCTTGGCAGCGGATGGACAGCGGGTTTCGCGTGACGCTCGGCATGGAGTGGCCCGAGTGGCAGCGCGCGCATGTCGGCGGGCGCGTGCGCTTCGATCTGCTGGTCAACGAGATGCTTCCCGGACGGCTGCGACGCGCCGGGCAGCTCGTCTGGAGCGGCGGCAACGGCTGGGTGTGGCTCCGCGGGGATCGGCAGGACGTCGGACGGATGGGTGTGCTGGAGCTGGTGGGATGAGACGAACGCGGAACGCGGAACGCGGAATGCGGAACAGCAGGGACAGGTCGTTCGCCCGGCGGCACTCACCGTGCTGTTCCGCGTTCCGCGTTCCGACTTCCGCGTTGGGTTCTTCGGACCCATGAGCATCGTCGTCGTGCTCCACGAGCCCCAAGAGCTCGTGAACATCGCCCACGTCGTGCGGGCGCTGAAGAATTTCGGGCTGCGCGACCTGCGGCTCGTCAACCCGCGGGAGTACGACGCCTATCGCGTCGCCGGGATCGCGCACCAGACGCAGGACGTCCTGGCTCGCGTGGCGCGGTTCGACCAGCTGCAGGATGCGCTGGCCGATTGCGTGCACGTCGTCGGGTTCACGGCACGGGGCCGCACGGCGAAGCGCAATCTGCAGCGGCCGCGCGAGGCGGCCGGGGAGATCCTCGACCGGGCGGATGCAGGTCCGACCGGGTTGCTGTTCGGGCGCGAGGACAAGGGTCTCTCCAACGAGGCGCTCGATCTGTGTCACCGCGTCGTCACGATACCCACAAACCCGGCGTATCCTTCTCTCAACCTCGCCCACGCCGTCGTGCTGATGTTGTACGAACTGGCCGTGACGCGGGGCGACGACGGCCGGCCATTCAAGGCGCCGCGGCGCGAGGGCCCGGCCGCGACCGCCGGCGAGCTCGAGCGCCTGTTCGCGGACGTCGAGGCGGCGCTGCGGGTGATCGAGTTCTTCAAGACGCGGCAAGCGGAAGGCGTCATGCGCACGGTGCGCGAGGTGATCCATCGGACGCCGCTCGACGAGCGCGAAGCGAAGCTCGTGCGGGCGATGGCCATCGAGGTGGTGAAATACGGTGAGCGACTGGCGCGTTCCCGGATTCACGTCGACCGGGAGTAAGCGACCCGACGCGCTGTTCGGCCCCGCCGGTGTCGACGCCGTCGCGGGCCTGCCGACCCGCATGACCCGCGCGGCCGGGTGTCGCGTGTGGGACGCCGAGGGGCGCGAGTACGTCGACTACGTCATGGCGCTCGGCGCCGTAGCGCTGGGCTACGGCCATCCGGAGGTGAACCGCGCCGCCGAGCGGGCGATCGCCGCCGGCGTGGCCGGTCCGCTGCCACCGGTGCTCGAGGAAGAGGTGGCCGACGGGCTCGCCATGCGGATCCCGTGGCTCGAGCGGATGCGCTTCTTGAAGACCGGCGCCGAAGCCGTGGCCGCGGCCGTGCGGCTCGCCCGTGTGGCCACCGGGCGGGAGCGCGTGCTCGGCTGCGGTTACCACGGCTGGCTCGACTGGTCCCAGGGAGGCGAGGGAATCCCCGCGACGACCCGGGCCCTGTACGGCGAGATTCCGTTCAACGACGTGGACGGGACGCGGCGCCTGATCCGCGAGGCGGGCGATCGCCTGGCCGTCGTCGTCGTCGAGCCCGTGGTCGTGATCGAGCCCACGCGCGAGTGGCTCGAGCTGCTGCGCGAGGAGACGACCCGGGTGGGCGCGGTGCTCGTGTTCGACGAGATCAAGACGGCGTTCCGGCTGGCGATCGGCGGGGCGGCCGAGCGCTATGGCGTGCGCCCCGACCTCGCGGTGCTGGGCAAGGCGATGGCCAACGGCTTTCCGCTCGCCCTGGTGGGTGGCAGGGCGGACCTGATGGCCGGCGTCGCCCGCACCTGGATCTCCTCCACGCTGGCAACGGAGAGCGTGGCGCTCGCCGCGGCGCAGGCGACGCTGCAGGTCTTCGCGCACGAAGACGTCTGCGGCCATCTGCACCGGATGGGCACGCGGTTGCTGCATGGACTCCATCGCTTGCACCATAAGCACGGCGACGTGGTGACCGGCGTGGGTGGGATCGCGGAGATGTGCTTTCTGCATTTCGCGAACGACGATATCTCTCGGAGCGTTGCGCGGGGCTGTGCGGCGCGGGGGCTGCTGTTCAAGCGGACGGCGTACAATTTCGTGTCCATGGCGCACGAGGAGGTTACCGTCGACCGGACGCTGGATATCTTGGAGGACGTGCTCGGAGCGATCGAGCTGTGACGCTGCAACGCAAGCTGCTGGTGGGTTTCGCCCTCATGGTCGTCCCGACCCTGTTCGTCGGCGTCCAGGCGATCCGGACCAACGCCCTGGAGCGCGGCACGCTGGAGACGCTGGGCCAGCGCCTGGCGCGCTCGCGCACCTACGCGGACGTCGAAGACGCGATGTTCAACCAGACGCAGGTCATCTGGCGCTACCTGGGCGGCGATCCCACCGCCAAGCAGGAATTCCCGCTCACCGAGCAGGTCGTGGAGTTCCGGCTCGAGCGCTGGACCGCCGACCTTCCCCCCGACGAGGTCAAGCTCGCCGACGGCGTGCGTCGCATCGAAGCCGACATCCGCGCGGTCGCGGCTCGCGTGTTCACGCTGCACGATGCCGGGCGGCGGGACCAGGCGGCCAACATCGCGCGGCGGGAGCTGCTCGAGCGGCTGGAGCCGGCGCTCGCCAGCGTGAACCGCGAGATCTATCGGCAGGCCCGCGAGCTCAGCGTGCAGGGCGCCGTCGCGCAGATGCGGTCCATCGTTGAGACGAAGCGTCGGGTCCTCTGGGCGACCGTGTTTCTCGCCCTCGTCGCGGGCTTGCTGGCGTCGTGGCTCATCTCGCGCGACCTGGCGCGCCCGCTCACCGAGCTGCGCCACGCGATGGCCGTCGTCGGCGCGGGCGACCTGGCGCATGCCATCCTGCCCCGCTCGGCGGACGAGATCGGCGAGCTGGCGCTGGCGTTCAGCCGGATGACCGAGCAGCTGCGTGAATCGCGCGCGCAGCTGGTTCAGTCCGAGAAGCTCGCGTCGATCGGCCAGATGGCCGCCGCGGTGGCCCACGGCCTGCGCAATCCGCTCGCCAGCCTGCGCGCCGCCGCCCAGCTTGCGCGGCACCGCGTCGACGTCCCCGCCGCCCGCGAGCAGCTCGATGCCATCGTGGAGCAGGTGGATCGTCTCGATCTCCGTATCGCCCACCTGTTGCAGTTCTCCCGGCCCGCGCCGTTTCACCCGTTGCGCGAGAGCGTGAGGGCGCTCGTCGACGGCGCCCTCTCCGGGTTCTCGGAGCTGCTGCGCCAGCGCAAGATCGATCTCGCGGTCCGCGCCCCGGCCGCGCTCCCCGACGTCCAAGTGGACCCGATGCGGCTGGAGCAGGCCCTGACCGAGCTCGTGTCGAACGCACTCGACGCCATGCCGGAGGGCGGACGCCTGGATGTCGCCACACGGGCCGAGCCCGGCGCGGGTGGCGCGGGTGGCGTGGTCGTCGAAGTCACGGACTCGGGCCGGGGCATCGCTCCCGAGATTCTCCCCAACTTGTGCGAGCCCTTCTTCACGACGCGGCCCGAGGGCACGGGCCTCGGGCTCGCGATCGCCAAGCGCTACGTGGAGGAAGCCGGCGGCCGGCTCGACATCACGAGCGCCCTGGGGCGCGGCACGACCGTGCGCATCTGGCTCCCCACGGCGAGCGGTGACGTCGCGCCCCAGCCGGCACGGAGCATCGCGTGAGCGGCTCCACCGTGCTCATCGTAGACGACGAGCAGTCGCTGGCCCGGTCCGCCAAGGCGTTCCTCGCCGACCACGGCTATGAAGCCGAGGTGGCGGTCACCGGGGAGCAAGCGCTGGACCTGCTCGCCACCCTGCAGCCGGACGTCGTCTTCGCCGACGTGCGGCTGCCCGGAATGAGCGGGCTCGATCTGCTCAGGCGGATCCGGGCGTTCGATCCCGTGATCCCGGTGATCATGCTGACGGCCTACGGCTCGATCGAGGGTGCCGTGGAGGCGGTGAAGCTCGGCGCCTTCGACTACGTCAAGAAGCCCGTGGACCTGGAAGAGCTGAAGCTGCTCGCCGACCGCGCCCGCGAGACGCGCCTGCTCAAGCAGGAGCTGTCCTACTACCGTCGTCGTGCCACCACGGACGTCGGCTTCGAGGGGCTGGTGGGGGAGTCGCGGGCGGTGCAAGCGGTGCTCGAGCGGGCCCGGCAGATCGCGGCGCTCGACGAGACGCCGCCCGTATTGCTCACCGGTGAGACCGGCACCGGCAAGGGTCTCCTGGCCCGCGCGATCCACGCCGCGGGCGCGCGAGCGACAAAGCCGTTCATCGAGGTCAACTGCACGGCGCTGCCGGCCACGCTCATGGAAGCCGAGCTGTTCGGCCACGAGCGCGGCGCCTTCACCGACGCCAAGGAATCGAAGCCCGGCCTGGTCGAGGCCGCCGAGGGAGGATTCCTCTTCCTCGATGAGATCGGCGACGTGGACCTCGCGGTGCAGGGAAAGCTGCTGCGGGTGATCGAGGAGCGCGCCGTGCGCCGCGTGGGCAGCGTGCGCGAGCGCAGGGTCGACGTCCGCATCATGGCCGCGACCAACCGCGATCTGGAGCGCGCGGTGGGCGAGGAGCGGTTCCGCAAGGATCTCTATTTCCGGCTGGCCGTGATCGTGCTCGACGTGCCTCCACTGCGCGAGCGCGGGGACGATGTGCTGCTGCTCACCGAGCATTTCTTGCGGGCGTTCAATGCCAAGTACGGGAAGGTCGTGCGCGAGCTCAGCGCCGCCGCACGCGACCTGCTGCTTTCCTACCCCTGGCCGGGGAACGTGCGCGAGCTGAGCCATGTGATCGAGCGCGCCGTGCTGTGGAGCCGGGGTCCCACGTTGGACGTCGAGCACCTCTCGCTCACGCGGCCCGTGGGCGGGACCGACCACGGTGATGCCGCGAAGCCGGTGGACACTGCCACGCTGCCGCAGCGGGAGAAAACGATGATCGAGCAGGCGCTGCGGGAGGCAGGCGGGAATCAGACCAAGGCGGCCCAGCGCCTCGGTATCTCGCGTGACACGCTGCGCTACCGCCTGAAGAAATTCGGGCTGTAAGGCTCTAGTGGGTGAACACACCCACAGTTGGGTGAAAAGACTCACCCGGTAGCCAGGTTCGCGACCGGCGCTGCCTACTCAAGGACCTGTAGCGAAATGAGTTGCCCAGGGAGGCCCGTGTGGCACGGCGTCTGCCTCTAGTGTCTGCTTAAGCGGTTCCTAGTGATCGACCCCAATCGTTTCTGGAGGATGCCACATGAAGTGGACCAAGCCCGAATTCGAGGTTGTCGAGCTGGGGATGGAAGTCGGCGCGTACGCCGGCAACGCCTGAACCAAGCCGGAACAGCTGAAGCGGGGCCGGGTGACAAACCCGGCCCCTTTGTTCAATGCACGTGATCATTCTCGGCTCGGCGGCGGGTGGTGGAGTGCCGCAGTGGAACTGCGGCTGCTCCAACTGCACCGATGCACGGCACGACAACCGCGGGCGCACCCAGTCGTCTGTGGCCGTGAGCGCCGACGGCGAGCGCTGGATTCTGCTGAACGCCTCGCCCGACCTGCGCATGCAGCTCAGCGCCCACCACGAGCTGTGGCCCCGAGGGGGGGGCCGACGCGGTTCGGGCATCGCCGCGGTGATCCTCACCGACGGCGAAATCGATCATACGCTGGGCCTGCTGCTGATGCGCGAGAGCGCCACCCGGTTGCCCGTGTACGCTCCGGGGGGCGTCACCGCCCTGCTGGACGATGCGTGGCCGCTTTACCGGGTGCTCTCGGCCTACTCGGGAGTGGAGCCGCGCGTGCTCGACGAAGCTGGGCCCCTGCCGCTCACCGATCACGCCGGGATTGCGCTCGGGATCTGCTGCTCCGCCACGGCCGTCGCGCGGCGGCCGCCGCGCTATGCCCGCGCTGCAGCCCAGGCGACGTTCGATGTGGCCCTGCGGCTCGAGGACGATCGTACCGGCGGTACCCTCGCTTACGTGCCGACCGCCGGCGCGATCGACGCTGCGGTACAACGGGCCGCGAGCGATGCCGATCTCCTGTTGTTCGACGGCACGTTTTGGTCGGACGACGAGCTGCGCGCGGTGGGCGGCGGCGACGCCCCGACCGCGCGCGAGATGGGGCATCTGCCGGTGGGCGCGCCGGGGGGCAGCCTGGAGCAGCTGCCGCGGCTCGGCGCGAAGCGCACGGTGCTCGTACACATCAACAACACCAATCCTCTCTTGTGCCGCAGCTCGGCCGAGCGCGCGCAGGTCGAGGCGGCGGGGATCACGGTGGGGGAAGACGCGATGGAGTTCGAGCTGTGAGCGAGCAGCTATCGAGCCGGTTACGCGGGGTGTTGGAGCGCCGCTACCATCACCTGCATCCGTTCAATCAGCGAATGCACTGCGGTGAGCTGTCGCGCGACGAGCTGCAGCTGTGGGTGGCGAACCGCTTTTACTACCAGATCAATATTCCGGTGAAAGACGCGCTGGTCCTCGCCAATTGCCCGGAGCGCGCGGTGCGCCAGCAGTGGATCCAGCGCATCATCGATCACGACGGGCGCCCCGGTGAAGAAGGTGGCATCGAGGCGTGGTTGCGGCTGGGGGAAGCGATGGGAGTGCCGCGCTCCGAGCTGCTCGAGCAGCGGCGGCTGCTCCCCGGTGTGCGCTTCGCGGTGGATGCCTACGTGAGCTTCTGCCGGTCCAGACCGTGGCTCGAGGCCGTGGCTGCCTCGCTCACCGAGATGTTCGCCCCGCTGATCGTCAAGGAGCGGGTCGCGGCGATGCTCGGTCACTACACCTGGGTGGATCCCGACGGCCTGCAGTACTTCAGGAATCGCCTGCAGCAGGCGCCCCGCGACGCGGAGTACGCGCTCGGTCTCGTCACCGAGCGGCTGCGGACCCCAGCCGAGCAGGACCGCGCGGTCGCCGCGCTCGAATTCAAGTGCGACGTGCTGTGGTGCCTCCTGGATGCGGTGGAGCGGGGCCCTCTTCCCGGAGCTGGCGCGTGATTCCCGTGACGGCTGCGGCCATTCCGCGCCTCCACCCCAAGGCGCGCCTCCAGCGAGACGAGGTGCGCGGCCGTGAGGTGCTGCTCTATCCCGAAGGCCTCGTGGGACTCAACGCGACGGGCGCGGCAATCGTCGCGTTGTGCGACGGGGTACGCTCGCTCGCCGACATCGTGGCGACGCTGGAGCGGCGCTACGGCGCGAGCGGGCTCGAGCGAGACGTCGCCGCGTTTCTCGACGGGCTCGCCGCGAAGGGTCTGGTGCTGTATGGACCCTAGGCCGCTGTGGCTGCTCGCCGAGCTGACGTACCGGTGTCCGCTGCAATGCCCCTACTGCTCGAACCCCCTGGACTTCGCCGGCGCACGCTTCAAGCGCGAGCTTTCGACCGATGAATGGTGTCGCGTGTTCCGCGAGGCCAAGGCGCTCGGCGTGCTGCAGCTCGGCCTCTCCGGCGGGGAGCCCACGTTGCGGCCGGACCTGGAGGAGCTGGTCCGCACCGCGCATGGACTGGGGCTGTACACGTCGCTGATCACCTCGGCCTACCGGCTCACCAAGGAGCGGCTGGCCGGGTTGAAGGGCGCGGGCCTCGACCACGTGCAGATCAGCGTCCAGGGCGCCGACGCCGATCTGTCGGATGAGATCGCGGGCACTGCGTCCTACCGGGACAAGATCGCGGCGTACCATTACACGCGGGAGCTGGGGTTTCCCCTGACCGTCAACGTGGTGCTGCACCGCCGCAATCTCCACCAGGTCGAGGCACTGATCCGGCTCGCCGAGTCGCTCGGCGCCGAGCGGATCGAGCTCGCCAACACCCAGTTCTACGGTTGGGCGCTCCACAACCGCGACGCGCTCATGCCGACCAAGGACCAGCTCGCGGCGGCCTGGCAGGTCGTCGAGCGGGAGCGGGCCCGTCTCGGGACCAGGCTCGAGATCGTCTGGGTCCTCCCCGACTATCACGAGCAGTTTCCCAAGCCGTGCATGGGTGGCTGGGCCCGCGCCTACATGACCGTCACCCCGGCGGGCGAAGTCTGGCCCTGCCATGCGGCGGGCCGGATCACCTCCTTGACGTTCGAGAACGTGCGCGACCATCCGCTCGACTGGATCTGGGAGCACTCCGAGGCGTTCAACCGCTTCCGCGGCGACCAGTGGATGCCGGAGCCATGCCGCTCGTGTCCGCGCAAGGCGCAGGATTTCGGGGGGTGCCGTTGCCAGGCCTTCCTGGTCGCGGGCGACGCGGGCGTGACGGACCCGGTATGCTCGCTCTCGCCTCATCGCCATCTGATCGACGCCGCTGTCGCGGAGGTGGAGCAGGCCGCTCGAGTCGAGCGCGAACCGGAGGCGTGGACCTACCGCGCGGCCCCGGCATCGCGCGCGCTCGCAACGAAAGGATGACCGCCGCCGCGATCGAGGCACGCGGGCTCGGCAAGGATTTCGGCACGATCCGCGCGCTCGAGCAGCTCGATCTCGACGTGCGAGCCGGCGAGTTCTTCGGCCTGCTCGGGCCGAACGGCGCCGGCAAGACCACCACGGTCCATCTGCTCGCCACGCTGCTCGCGCCGACCAGGGGGACGGCGCGCGTCGTGGGGCACGACGTGGTCCGGGACGACCTCGCGGTGCGGCGCGCCATCGGCCTCGTGTTCCAGGAGACCACGCTCGACCGCGATCTCACCGTCCAGGAGAACCTCCGCTTCGCCGGACGCTTGTGGAATCTCCCCGGCCCACTCGCCGTGCCGCGCATCGAGGGGCTCGTCCGTCAGTTCGGATTGCTCGAGCGCCGTGACGATCCGGTACGGACGCTCTCCGGCGGCATGCGCCGTGCGGCCGACCTCGCCCGCGGCATGCTGCACGAGCCGCGGGTGTTGTTCCTGGACGAGCCGACCGCCGGCCTCGACCCGCGTACCCGCCGCTCGCTGTGGGAGCTGATCGGCCGGCTGCGCCAGGCGTCCGGCCTGACGGTGTTCCTCACCACGCACTACGTGGAGGAGGCCGAGCCGTGCGACCGCGTCGCCGTGATGGATCACGGCCGGCTGGTGGCGTTGGGGACGCCCGCCGAGTTGAAACGTACGACGGGCGTAACGTCTCTGGAGGAGGTGTTCCTCGCGCGCACCGGCCATGCGCTGGGCGAGACGGGAGCCGGGTGAGCATGCGCGCGGTGTACGGCATCGTCGTCCGCGAGCTGGTGCGCTTCCTGCGACAGCGGGGGCGCGTGCTCGCGAGCATCGGACGGCCGTTCGTATGGCTGATATTCGCGGGTGCGGGGTACGCGGCCGTGTTCGCGGGGCGCAACGAAATCGACTACCGGGTCTACATGGCGCCGGGGCTACTCGGGATGGTGGTGATGTTCGGCGCGCTGCTCGCGGCGCTGTCGACCGTGACCGACCGCGACGCGGGCGTCCTCCGCATGGTGCTCGTGGCGCCGATCCGGCGCGGCACGATCGCGCTCGGCAAGGCGCTGGGAGCCACCGTGCTCGGGACGACGCAGGCGGTGGTGGTCGCCGCCCTGCTGCTGCCACTCGTTCATCTGCGACCGAGCATCGCGGGCGCCCTGCTCGCGGCTGTGGCCGTGGTGCTCTCCAGCCTCGCGATGGGGGCGCTCGGCCTGGCGCTCGCCGCGAGCATTCGGTCCCTGGAAAACTTCGCCGGCGTGATGAACTTCGTCGTCTTTCCGATGCTGTTCCTGTCGGGTGCCCTGTATCCGGTGCGCCACCTCGGGCCCGTGCTGCGGCTCGTCGCCTACGTCAACCCGCTGGCCTATGGCGTCGATCTCCTCAAGCATGCCCTGCTGGGTGCGTGGGCGAGCGCGGGATACGGCGGAGAGATGTCGTCGTGGCTCGACATCGCGGCCCTGGTCGGGTTCGCGGTCGTGGGGCTCGTTGCCGCCGCGCCGCTCCTCGCCCGTGAGGGTGGGGTGACGCGCACCGCGTTCCGGCAGCGGGTCTAGCTGACGACCAGGCGGGTGATGATCGCGGTGATGATCAGGACGAGCAGCACGGCGGCGATGCTCGTGAGCAGCGTGTACGCGGCGATCTTGTCGCGCGGTGCTTTGGTGACGGCCGGCAACCCCATGGCGAACAGCCGGATGCCGTAGAGACCGACCAGCATCGCGAGCGGCTCGATCCGCGGGAACAGCGCGAACGCGCTGGCGAGCCAGTACGGCGTGCTCCCGTATGCCGCGACCTTCAGGGCCTGGACGCGATTCCGCTGTGCGCCGATCGACCCCCCGATCACGTCGATCGCCACGGCCAATGCGTAGAGGCCCACGAGATTGAGCACATACTCCAACACGCCGGCTTGCACCGCGGTGCCCAGGCCGACCGGGATCGTGCCGAACGTGAGCAGGCTGCCGCGCTCGCGGAACACGATTCCGCCGACCGTGGCCGCGATCGGGCCGATCGCCGCCATAGGCGCCAGGAAGCGCCAGTAGATCGTGCCGGCGTTCGTGAACTCTCCGGCGATCGTCGTCCACTCCTGCGTCGGCTGCAGCAGCAGGCGCTGCGCGCGCATGAGCCACGCCGGCAGCTTGCGCGCCGGGCGCGCCTTGGCGGCGGGCTTGGCGGTGGGGCGCGGCGGCGGCCCGGCTTTGGGCTGCGTGGGTCCGCGCGGCGGGGTGGGCCCGCGGGGGGGTGGTGGTGGTGGAGCACGCATGGGGCACAAGATACCTAAACCGTTACACGACGCCATGACGGCACGTTTCCTGGGGGCTCGCCCCGCGCAGGCGTATAACGTGGCGTCGTGCCGTCGTGTAACTCAAATTGATGCATGCTCATCGACGTCCACGCCCACTTCTACCACGACCGGACGCCTCGCGCCGACTGGCGCGAGCGCAACGCCAGCCGGCTCTCCGCCGGGGACAGGATCGGGGTGACTCACCACGTGGCGTCGATCCTCGGCAGCTGGGGCCTGACCTCGCCGACCTACTTTCCCTCCCCGCGGGACCTGGAGTACGGGAACGACGCGCTGCTCGCCCTCGTGCGGCAGCACCCCGATCGCATTCGCGGCTACGTCACCGTCAACCCCAACTACGCCGCCCACGCGCGCGCCGAGATCGGGCGCTGCCTCGACGCCGGGATGGTGGGGATCAAGCTCGCGGCCAGCCGCCGCGCGACCGACCCGCTGCTCGACCCGATCTGCGAGTTGGCCCGGGAGCGGGGTGTTCCCGTGCTTCAGCACGTGTGGCAGCACCGGCGGCGGGACTGGCCGGGACAGGAGGCGTCGGACGGCACCGAGCTCGCCACACTGGCCGCGCGCCATCCGGGCGTGCGGTTCATTCTCGCGCACATCGGAGGTGGCGGCGACTGGCAGCACTCGCTCGCGGCGCTCCGGACGGCGTCGAACGTGTACGTCGATCTCTCGGGGAGCGGCGTGGACGGCGGCATGCTCGAGGCGTGCCTCGAATCGGTGGGCGTGGAGCGGCTGCTCTGGGGCACCGACCTGACCATGGAGACGGGGTGGGCCAAGCTGCGCTACCTCACGCACCTCCTGTCGCCCGCGCAGCTCGAGCTCGTCAAATGGAAGAACGCCGCACGCATCTTCCCACGCGGCGCGTTCCCCGCCGATTGATGCGGATCGACGTCAACGCCTTCCTCGGCGCCTACCCCTACGCCCGAGTGCCGGGCACCTCTCCCGATCGTCTGCTCCAGGCCCTCGATCGCACGGCGATCGACGAAGCGTGGGTGAGCCATCTGCCGAGTCTCTTCTGGCGTCAGCCGATGGAGGGCAACGCGTGGCTGTACGACACCGTCGCGCGGGAGCGGCGGCTCCGGGCGGTGCCCGCGGTGCACCCGGGGCTCGCCGGCTGGGAGGCGGCCCTGGGAGAAGCGGCCGACCGCGGCGCGCCCGCCGTGCGGTGCGATCCGCCGCACTACGGCCTCGACCCGGCGGGACCCGAGGTGCGGGTGCTCGCGGCGGCGTGCGGTGCGGCGAGCCTCCCCCTCGTGATGGCCGTGCGCCTCGAGGACGGCCGCCAACGTCATCCAAACGACCGGGCGGGTGAGCTCCCCGCGGCCGCGGTGCGTGCGCTGATCCGAAGCGACCAGGACGTGCGGCTGCTGATCACGCACGCGGATCGTGGTTTCATCGAGGAGGTCCACTTCGGGTCGACGCCCGATGAGGCGGCGCGGATCTGGTGGGACATCAGCTGGATCTGGGGCCCGCCGGAGGATCACTTCGAGACGCTGGTGGAAACGCTGGGGGTGGAGCGCTTTGTGTTCGGCACCGGGCAGCCGCTCCGCATTCCGGAGAATGCCGTCGCGAAGCTGGATCTGCTCGAGCTCGGGGCGGAGCGGCGCGCCGCCGTGGAGTCGGAGAACGCCCGCGCGGGGTTGCTCCGCTGAGCGGGCGACCGGCCACGACTGCCGCCCTCGACTGGGGTCTCATCCCCGCCGTCCCCGTCCCGTTCCGGGGGGGCACGCTGGCGGACGACGCGCTGCAGGCGTACGCGAGCTGGATGGCGGCGCACCAGGTGGCGGGTGTGGCGGTGTGGGCGCACACGGGACGCGGCCCGCATCTTTCGGCCGACCAGCGGCGCCGCGTGCTCGCCGCGTGGCGCGCGGCGCTGCCCATGAGCACGATCGTCGCAGGAGCCACGAGCATCGGGATGGCCGCAGAGGCGAAGGCGGGCGGGGCCGACGCGATCCTGGCGTTCCCCCATGCCGACGATCCGGTGCGCTACCACGAGGCTCTCGGGCGCGAGCTCCCCGTGATCGCCTTCTATCTGTACGAGGCTGCTGGGGGTGTGGCGTACGACAACCCGACCCTGCACGCCCTGCTCGCCCTGCCGGCCGTGATCGGGATCAAGGTCGCGACGCTCGATTCGGTCGTCACCTTCCAGCGCATCGCGGGTCTGATGCGGGACCACCCCGACAAGCTGCTCATCACGGGGGAGGATCGCTTCCTCGGCTACTCGCTCACCATGGGGGCGCGGGCGGCGCTGGTCGGCATGGGCGCGGCCCTCACGGACCTGCAGAGTGCGCTGCTGGAATCGTTCCGCGCGGGCAACTTCGCGAAATTCGTCCGCCTGTCCGGTCTGTGCGACCGGTTCGCCGCAGCGACGTTCGTTCCGCCCCTGGAGGGCTACGTGCGCCGCATGCTGTGGGCCCTGGCCGCCGACGGCGTGATCCCGGACGAAACCTGCGACGACCCGTGGGGGCCGAGCCTGCCGCCGGCCGAGCGGGAAGCGGTACGCCGGGCCGTGCGCGAGGCGCGCGGGGCGCGCATCAGCATGCCGTGAGGCCGATCCCCCGGCGCTCGTTTCTCGAGTCCTGCCGAGCGGCGGGTGCTGCGTCCGTCGTATTCCCCTTGATGAAGGGCGTACTGCCGATGAGGAAGGAACCGCATGTGGTGGTGGTCGGCGCCGGGGCGTTCGGCGGCTGGACCGCCCTGTACCTCCGGCGCGGCGGCGCCCGCGTGACGCTGGTCGACGCCTGGGGGCCCGGCAACGCGCGCGCCAGCTCGGGCGGCGAGACCCGCGTCATCCGCGCCACCTATGGCCCGCGGGCGGTCTACACGCACATGGCGGTGCGCGCGCTCGCGCTGTGGCGGGAGCACGAGCGACGCTGGAAGCAGCGTCTCCTCCACCCGATCGGCGTGCTGTGGCTCGTCGAGGACGACGATTCGTACGAGAAGGCCGCGCTGCCGCTGCTCAAGGAGGCCGGATGTCGCTTCGAGGAGCTGAGCGGCGCCGAGACCGCGAAACGCTACCCGCAAATCAACTGCGCGCGCGTGCGCTGGGCGATCTTCGAGCGGGACGGCGGCTATCTCACGGCGCGCCGCGCCTGTGCCGCGGTACTCGAGGGATTGCTGGCCGCCGGCGGCATGTATCGTCAGGTCGCGGTCCAACCACCCTCGCCGGGCGAGGCCCTGCGCTGCAGCGACGGCAGCACGCTGGCGGGAGACGCGTACGTGTTCGCCTGCGGGCCGTGGCTCGGGAAGCTGTTTCCGGAGGTGATCGGCGATCGCGTGCGAGCGACGCGTCAGGAAGTGTTCTTCTTCGGCACGCCGCCCGGTGACGCGCGCTTCACCGAGGAGGCGCTCCCCGTGTGGGCCGACCACGCCAA
>QHUU01000112.1 GCA_003222155.1 Gemmatimonadota bacterium
CAGCCCGTCCCCCCCGCGGTCGCGGCCTCGGGCAAGAACATCCCCGTGCAGGTCCAGGCGCGCCAGCTCGGCGGCATCGCGACCATCGGGTTCATCATCACGCCCCGCAACGCCGTGGTCGACCCGACCACGCCGCCCAGCGACTCGCTCGTGTTCATACCGCCCGCGCGCCAGCCGCCCGACACGATCTACTCGGACACCCTGACGGTCCAGGCGGGCTTCACCTCCTTCACCGTGACCGGGTTCGCGGTGGACGCGGGCGGGCGCCGGGCGCTCACGCCCCCCGTCACCGTCGCGGTGCAGACGCCCGGGAACGACCTCACGCCGCCGGCCGTGTCGCACACGATCTCGTCGCGCGTGGAGGTGAACGACAACATCACGGTGCACGCCACCGATCCGAGCGGCATCTCCTGGATCGGGTTCCGGGTGGAGACGCCCGCGACGCCGCCGGCCACGGGCATGGTGCTGGTCAAGTTCGATTCCGCGAACGTCAGCGCGGGGAATCTCACGACCGTGGATTCGACGTTCGCGCTCGGACTGCCGCTGGCGGACAGCGCGCTGCCGAAGAGCATCGTGGTGCGCGGCTACGCCTGCGACCTCGCCACCGCCCGCAACTGCGCCTACTCGCAGACGAGCACCGTGATCACGGGGGCCTCCCGTCGGCTCAGCGCCGCGGGTGTGCGGGCGGCTTCTGGCGGCGGAGTCGACACGGTGGTCGTCGTGGCCGGCATCACGCGCCCGCTGCCCTTGGGCGGGCACATCGCCGACGCGATCTACAACACCACCCGACGCGAGCTCTACCTTACCAACGACGCGCTGGGCCGAGTCGAGGTGTTCGACGTCGCGACCAAGACCTTCGACCCCACCGCCATCCTCACCGCCGGGCCGGTGCCGTGGGGCATCGCGCTGTGGCCGGCCGACACGCTGGGCCGCTACGACGCCAACCGCATCGTCGTCGCGGACGCCGGCGGCACCGAGCTGTCGATCTTGGATGCAAGCACACGGCGTCTGCTGTGGCGCCAGGCGCTTCCCAACTTTCTGATCGAGAAGTTCTCGATCGTGCAAATAGCCGGCTTCACCCGGGGCATCATCACCGTGCACGATGTCTCCGATCGGCCCCAGTACGTCGGCACTGTGTGCCGCCCGACGGGCGGGAGCGCGATCTGCGCCGCGGACTCGATCTACGCGATTTACTCGACGACGCCGACGCAGAGCAGCACGACGCCGTTCGAAGGACGGGCCACCCTTCGGATGGAGAAGCTCACCCCGACCACGAACCCCGATTCGCTGTTCGGGCACCTGTTCTGGGAGCTCGGTGATCTCGGCTCGAACGTCTCGGGTGACACGCTGCGCATCGAGCTGCTCCGGCCCACCTTTGGGCGGCGCAGCGTGGTGCTCACGTCGTGTAAGGCGGTGACGGTCGATATGCAATCGTTCGGCCTGGGAGACCAGACCTTCGTCCGCAACACCGGCAACTTCACCCACGCCTTCGTCGGCGAAGGCGGGACTGTGTCGGCGGCGTTCGCGCGTGTATTCGCCTACTCGGCGAAAGATTCGTTGAGAACGCGGGCCAGCGCCTGCAGCCATCTCGGCCTCATCCCCGATGCGGGCACCGACGATCAAGACTTCGGCATGTCGCCGGGCGTGCACGTGAGCGACTTCATCAGCAACACCGGTGTCCACGTCGTGGCGATCGCGACCAACTTCAACGGCCTCACCAATCTGGTGCGCGCCGGGACGGACTCGATTTATCACCTGGACCAGGGGCTCCGACTGTGGGGCACGTCGTCGGTCGGGGCGGGCACGCCGGGGATGGACATGAACTACAACCACGCGTTCGAACCCGGTGGTGTCTGCTCGCCCAACTGCGGTGGCGGGTCGGGGAACACGGCGGAGCGCATGGTGTTCGCCGCGTCGCCCGATACGAGCGTCGTGGCGTTCGACACATACTTCTTCAATCAGCAGAAGCGCATCAAGACGCGCGATCCGATCATCGGCCCGCTGCGCGTGGCCAAGGACAGCGTGGCGGGCCAGCCGGCCACCCAGCTGCTGTTCGGGATCACGACGCGCGGCCTCGTGGTAATCACCCTCCCGACCATCACGAACATCAACCCGCAGGCGCCTCCGGTGCGGCGGTGAGTCCTCCTTACGCTCCCGACCCCCGCGAAATCCCGAGAGCCCGACGCGGAGTCGGGCTCGCGTGTTATTATCGACATCTATGACCTTCCGCTTCACCACGGCGGGCGAGTCGCATGGGCGAGGCCTCGTGGGGATCCTCGAAGGGATTCCCGCCGGGTTGCCCGTGTCGGCCGAGCGGATCAACGCCGAGCTGAAGCGGCGCATGGGCGGCTACGGCCGCGGCGCCCGCATGAAGATCGAGTCCGACCAGATCGAATGGCTCGCCGGCGTGCGCGCGGGCGAGACGCTGGGCTCGCCCATCGCCATGCTCGTATGGAACCGCGACTGGGAGCACTGGCAGGACGTCATGGCCGCCGAGGCCGACGCGCCCGGCGCGGAGCGGCGGCGTCAGGTCACGCGCCCCCGCCCGGGCCACGCCGATCTCGCGGGCTCCCTGAAATACGACCGCCGCGACGCGCGCGACATCCTGGAGCGGGCCAGCGCGCGCGAGACGGTGGCCCGGGTCGCCTGCGGTGCGGTCTGCAAGCTGCTGCTGGAACAGTTCGGCATCGAGATCGGTTCGCATGTGGTCGAATTGGGCGGGGTCGTCGCGCGGGTTGTTCCCCATCGCTTCACCCCGGACTTGCGTCCGGGGTCAGTGCCTAACCCCGGGCTCGAGCCCGGGGTTCATGCGGGTGCGGGCCTGAACGGGGCTTCCGACGCGAGCCCCGTGCGGTGTCTGGATCCCGACGTCGAGCGGGAAATGATCGCCCGCATCGATGCGGCCAAGGCGGCGGGCGACACGCTCGGCGGCGTGGTCGAAGTGATCGCCCTGGGCCTCCCGGTGGGGCTGGGCTCGCACGTCTCCTGGGACGCGAAGCTCGATGGCCGCCTGGCGCAGGCCCTCATGTCCATCCCCGCGGTGAAGGGCGTGGAGCTCGGCCTCGGCTTCGAGGCGGCGCGCCGCAAGGGCTCCGAGGTGCACGACGAGATCCTCCCCGGCTTGAGCCGGGCCACCAACCGGGCGGGCGGTACGGAGGGCGGGATGACCACGGGCGAGCCGCTCGTCGCCCGCGTCGCGATGAAGCCGATCTCCACGCTCATGTCGCCGCTGCGCACCGTCGACCTGAAGACGGGCGGACCCGCACAGGCGCAGTCCGAGCGCTCCGACGTGACCGCCGTGCCCGCCATGGGGGTCATCGCGGAAGCGATGGTCTCACTGGTGCTCGCCCAGGCGCTGCTCGAGAAGTTCGGGGGCGACGCCTTGAGCGAGACCAAGCGGAACTTCGAGGGATATGTCGCGCAGGTGCGCGCGCGTACTCCCAAAGGGGCGGCGTCGTGAAGCGGCACGTCGTGCTGGTCGGGCTGCCGGGATCGGGCAAGACCACCGTGGGCCGGCTGGTGGCGGAACAGCTGCATGCGGAATTCGTGGACATCGACGCGATTATCGAGCGCCGCGAAGGGCGACCGATCAGCCTGATCTTCGCGGAGAAGGGCGAAGCGGCGTTTCGCGATATGGAGCGGAAGGAAATGGAGGCCGCGCTCGCGAGCGAGGCCGCGGTGATCGCGCCGGGCGGCGGCTGGGCGGCGCAGCCGGGTGCGATCGACGCGGCGAAAACGCACGCGCTCGTGGTCTACCTGAGCGCGCGGCCCGAGAACGCGGCGCAGCGCGCCGCGCCCGAGGGAACCCGCCCGTTGTTATCAGGAGAGGACCCCGTGGCGCGCATGCGGCTGCTCCAGAAGGAACGCGAGCCGTTCTACCGCGGCGCGCACGCGCAGGTCGACACCGACCGCAAAGCGCCGCCGCAGATTGCGAACGAGGTCGTCAGGCTTGCGCAATCGAGTGCGGGATGGTAAAGATGCGCTCTCGTGTCGTTTGACGAAGGATTGATGCGTGGCTGCTAAAAAAGAAGCAGTGAAGAAGAAGAAGGCCGCGGTCAGGCAGGCTACTGACCCCGCGCGCAAGCCCGGGGATGACGGAGGCTCGGAAACCGCCGTGGCCGTGGCTCCCAAGAGGCGGGTACGGAAGCCCAAGGCGTCCGCCGTCGCGGGCGGGAAGGGTGCGCTCGTCATCGTCGAGTCGCCCACCAAGGCGAAGACCATCGGGAAATACCTGGGCGCGGGCTACACCGTGAAGGCGACCGTGGGGCACGTGCGCGACCTGCCGCAGCGCAAGCTGGGCGTGGACGTGGACAACGGCTTCACGCCCGAATACGTCACCATCAAGGAGAAGGCGAAGACCCTCGCCGAAATCAAGAAGGCGGCCAAGGCGTCGGAGCGCGTCCTGCTCGCCACCGACCCGGACCGCGAGGGCGAGGCCATCGCGTGGCACGTGGCGAGCCAGCTCGGCAACGGGGGCAAGGTACGGCGCGTGCTGTTCCACGAGATCACCAAGGATGCCGTCGCCCACGCCCTGGCCAACCCCCTCGACATCGACCAGCGCAAGGTGGACGCCCAGCAGGCGCGGCGCGTGCTCGACCGGCTGGTGGGCTACAAGACGTCGCCGCTCCTGTGGAAGAGCATCAAGACCGGCCTCTCGGCGGGGCGGGTGCAGACCGTCGCCCTGCGGCTGATCTGCGAGCGCGAGGCGGAGATCCGCAAGTTCGTGCCGCAGGAGTACTGGACCATCGAGGCCGATCTCGAGAAGGACAGCCAGGAGTTCCAGGCCCGGCTGCACAAGCTCGACGGCAAGAAACCCGAGATCAAAGACGAAGCCACCGCCCGCGCGATCGTGGCGGACGCGCTCAAGATTCCTTTCACAGTCACGGCGGTCGAGACGGGCGAGCGCCGCCGGGCGGCGCCGCCGCCGTTCCGGACCAGCACGCTGCAGCAGGAAGCCGCGAAGCAGCTGGGCTTCTCGGCCGCGGTCACCATGCGGCTCGCCCAGCAGCTGTACGAGGGTATCGAGGTGGGGGAAGAGGGCCCGGTGGGCCTCATCACGTATATGCGGACCGACTCGGTGCGCGTGGCGGACTCGGCCATCGCCCAGGCGCGCGAGTACATCGGCAGGGAATACGGCAAGCGCTACCTGCCCGACGCCCCCGTGCTGCACAAGGGAGGGAAGAGCAGCACGCGCGTGCAGGACGCCCACGAGGCGATCCGTCCCACGGACGTGCTGCGGCGCCCGGACGACCTGAAGCAGCACCTCGACTCGCGCCAGTTCAAGCTGTACCAGCTGATCTGGCGCCGGTTCCTGGCGTCGCAGATGACGGCGGCGGTGTTCGAGACCACCAAGGTCGATTTCGACCTGCCGGGGGGCCGCTACGTGTTCCGGGCCACCGGGTCGCGGGTGCTGTTCGACGGCTACCACGTGCTGTACCACGAGGCGCACGAGCCCGAGGAAGGGAAGACGCTCGAGGATCTGCCGCCGATTCCGCCGCTCGCCCAGGGCGACGTGGTCACGGTCAAGCAGATCACGCCGAACCAGCACTTCACCGAGCCGCCGCCGCGGTTCAGCGAGGCCAGCCTGGTGAAGGAGCTCGAGCGCCTGGGGATCGGCCGCCCGTCGACATACGCGAGCATCATCTCGACGCTCAAGACGCGGTGGTACGCCACGGCCAAGGATCGCCGCTTCGCGCCCACGCCCCTGGGCGAAACCGTGTGGCAGGTGATGAAGCGCTCGTTCCCCGATGTGTTCGAGGTGGGCTTCACGGCGCAGATGGAAGACGAGCTCGACAAGGTCGAGGAAGGCGACCTGGCGTGGCAGCAGGTGCTGGGCGACTTCTGGGGACCGTTCGCCAAGGCGCTCGAAGCGGTCGACGTGCAGAAGCTGATCCACGAGGTGCACGACCTGTCGGAGCTGCACAAGGAGAAGTGCCCGACGTGCGGCAGCGGCCTGGTGGTGAAGAGCGGGCGCTTCGGGCCGTTCATCGCGTGCGCGCGCTACCCCGAGTGCCGCTTCACGCGGCCGCTGCGGCGCGACCGGGTGCCGGACAAGCCGACCAACGAGATCTGCCAGGAATGCAGCGCGCCGATGGTCATCAAGACCGGCCGCTACGGCGAGTTCCTCGCCTGCACGCGCTTCCCGGCCTGCAAGCACACGCGTCCCGTGCCGCTGGGCGTGAAGTGCCCCAAGTGCGGCGTCGGCGATCTGGCGGAGCGCCGCACCAAGAAGGGGCGCAACTTCTTCGGGTGCCTGCGCTATCCCGAGTGCGACTACTCGACGTGGAACCGGCCGGTCCCGGTCGCCTGCCCGAGCTGCGGCTTCCTCGGCATGGAGGAGAAGCAGACCAAGGCGAAGGGAGTGTCACGCAAGTGCCTGAAGTGCGGACACGAGCTGATCGTGGAGGAGGCGGCGCCCGCGGAGTCGGTGGCGACCTGAGGGCCGCGGTCGTAGGAGGTGGGCTCGCCGGGAGCGAGGCCGCCTGGGCGCTCGCCGAGCGCGGCGTCGCGGTCACGCTGCATGAGATGCGACCGGTGCGCATGACCGCCGCACACCAGACCGACCGGTTGGCCGAGCTGGTCTGCTCCAACTCCTTCAAGTCGGTCGAGCTCACCAACGCCCACGGCCTGCTCAAAGCCGAGATGCGGCGCCTGTCGAGTGTCGTGCTCGACGCCGCCGATCAGGCACGCGTGCCGGGCGGGGCGGCGCTCGCGGTGGACCGCGTGGTGTTCGCGCAGGGCGTGCACGAGCGCGTCGCGGGTCACCCGCGCATCACCGTGCAGCGGGGCGAAGTGACCGATCTGCCCTCCCCCGGCATCGTCGCCACCGGCCCGCTCACGTCCGAGGCGCTCGCCACGCGGATCGCCCACCGACTCGACGCCAGCTCGCTGGCGTTCTTCGACGCCATCGCCCCCATCGTGTCGGGGGACTCGCTCGACCACGATCGATTGTTCCGCGCGTCGCGCTACGGTAAGGGTGCAGGCGACGATTATCTCAATGCACCGCTCACCGAGGTCGAGTACGACGGCTTCGTGGCGGCACTCAAGACCGGCGAGCAGTACCAGCCGCATCACGAGTTCGACCGCACGCCCTATTTCGAGGGCTGCCTGCCCGTGGAGGAGATGGCCGCGCGCGGGCGCGACGTGCTGCGCTTCGGGCCGATGAAGCCGGTGGGGCTCACTGACCCCGGGCGCAAGCCCGGGGATAGCCAACCTTTCGCCGTCGTGCAGCTGCGGCAGGAAGACCGCGCGGGGCAGATGTGGAACCTCGTCGGCTTCCAGACCCGGCTCAAAGTGCCGGAGCAGCAGCGCGTATTCCGGATGATCCCGGGACTGGGAGCCGCGGAGTTCCTGCGGTTCGGCAGCATTCACCGGAACGCGTACATCAACTCGCCGCGTGCGCTCACGGCGCACCTCTCGGCCAAGGACGACCCGCGGCTGCTGTTCGCCGGCCAGCTCACCGGCGTCGAGGGATACACCGAGTCGGCGGCCACCGGGATCCTCGCTGGCATCAACCTGGCGCGGCTGCTCGGGGGTGAGGAGCCGCTGGTGCCCCCGCCCACGACCATGCTCGGCGCCCTGTACCGCTACGTGCACACCGCCGATCCGGACCATTTCCAGCCGATGAACGCCAACTTCGGGCTGCTCGAGCCGCTGGAGCGGCCGGTGAAGGACAAGCAGAAGCGAAACGAACAGCTGGTGGAGCGGGCGCTGCGGGACATGGATGGATTCGCCGCATGGGTGAACGCGGAACGCGGAAGTCGGAACGCGGAACAGGACTCAGCGCCTTCTGTTCCGCATTCCGCGTTCCGCGTTCCGCGTTCTTCCGACGCATGACGCCCGCGCCTCCCGAGATCCCCGATTTCGTCGCGTTCCTCGCGAAGGAGCGCAACGACTCGCCCCACACGGTCAAGGCGTATGCCCGCGACGTCGCCGACTTCGCGGCGTTCTGCGGGCGCTACTACGGCGGCGCCTGGAGCTGGGCCGGCGTCGACCGGCTCGCGGTGCGGGGCTGGCTCGGTGCGATGCAGCAGCGCGGCCTCGCCAAGCGCTCGGCGGCGCGCGCCCTCTCGGCGCTGCGCACGTTCTATCGGTTCCTCGACGCCACGCGCGGGCTCGAGGTCAACCCCGCCAGGGCCGCCCGTACCCCCAAGCTCGAGCGCACCCTCCCGACGCACCTCGACCGCGCCGAGATCGACCTGCTGTTCGCGGAGGCGGAGCGCCGGGCCGACGCGGGGGGCTTCGGCGCAGCGCGCGACCTCGCGATGCTCGAGCTGTTCTACTCGACGGGCATGCGCCTCGCGGAGCTGGCGGGGCTGAACGATCAGGACCTGGATCTCGTGTCCGACCAGGTGAAGGTGCGCGGCAAGGGCAAGAAGGAGCGCATCGTGCCGGTGGGGAGCCACGCGGGTCTGGCGGTGCGGCGCTACTTTCGCCAGCGCGACGCGATCGCGGCCGCGGGAACGGCGGACCGGCGCGCGGTGTTCGTGAGCCGGCGCGGCAAGCGGCTGACGCCGCGCAGCGTGCAGCTGGCGGTCAAGCGGCTCCTGGGCACGCTGTCGCGTGGGCGCGACCTGCACGTCCATTCGCTGCGGCATTCGTTCGCCACCCACCTGCTCGACGCGGGCGCCGATCTGCGAGCCGTGCAGGAGCTCCTGGGTCACGCGTCGCTCGGCACCACGCAGGTGTATACTCATACGTCGGTAGAGCGCTTGAAGAAGGTGTACCATCAGGCCCATCCCCGGGCGTGAGGCACATGACGGGCATTCACAGCACGACGATTCTCGCGGTGCGCCGCGACGGCCACGTGGCCCTGGGCGGCGACGGCCAGGTGACGCTCGGCGACACCGTGATGAAAGCGAACGCGAACAAGGTCCGGGCGATCAAGGGCGGGAAGATCCTCGCCGGCTTCGCGGGAGCGTCCGCGGACGCGTTCACGCTGTTCGAGAAGTTCGAAGAGAAGCTCGAGCGCTACCCCGGCAACCTGCCGCGCGCGGCTGTTGAGCTCGCCAAGGACTGGCGCTCGGACCGCGTGCTGCGCCGCCTCGAGGCCCTGCTCGTGGTGGCCGACAAGGAGCACGGCTACGTGATCTCGGGGTCGGGCGAGCTGATCGAGCCCGACGACGGCGTCCTGGCGATCGGGTCGGGCGGCAACTACGCGCTCGCCGCGGCGCGGGCGCTGCTGCAGCAGTCCAAGCTCTCGCCCAAAGAGATCGTGCAACGCTCGCTCGAGATCGCCGCCGACATCTGCGTGTACACCAACACGCACATCACGATTCTGGAGCTGTGATGGCCGGCCCGACCCGCGTCCCCGACGAGAAGACCCCCGCTGCCACGCCGGAGCAGGAGGAGCAGCTCCCCTGGCTGGAGGAGCTGCCGCCGCGCAAGATCGTGGCGGAGCTGGACCGCTACATCGTGGGCCAGGAAGTCGCCAAGAAGGCTGTGGCGATCGCGGTGCGGAACCGCTGGCGCCGCACCCAGGCCCCCGACGACATCCGCGACGAGATCCTGCCGAACAACATCATCATGATCGGCCCCACCGGGGTGGGGAAAACGGAGATCGCGCGGCGGCTGGCGCGGCTCGCGGGCGCGCCGTTCCTCAAGGTCGAGGCCTCGAAGTTCACCGAGGTCGGCTACGTAGGACGCGACGTCGAGTCGATGGTGCGCGAGCTGGTGGACGTGGCGATCAACATGGTGCGCACCGAGCGCGAGGACGACGTCTACCCCGAGGCCGAGACGCGGGCCGAGGAGCGGTTGCTCGATATCCTGCTGCCACCGGTGCCCCCGACACCTCAGTCCCTGACGCCGAGCCCCGGGGAGAAGGGCGAGGGGAGGGGCGAGAAGGCCCCGCTGTTCGTGGTGTCGTCGAAGGGCGACGTGACGCCGAAGGCGAACGAGGGCGACGTCGAGGCGCAGGAGCGCCGCCGCCGCACCCGCGAAAAGCTGCGCCAGCAGCTCAAGGAGGGAAAGCTCGAGGAGCGCGAGGTGGAGATCGAGGTGCAGCAGCAGGGCTTCCCCATGCTCGAGATGATGCAGCCGCCGCAGGGCATGGAGGGCCCGGACTTCAACTTCACCGAGTGGCTGCAGGACATGATGCCCAAGAAAAAGAAGCGTCGCACGGTACATCTGCACGAAGCGCGGCGCATCCTGGTCGACGAGGAGCTCAAGAAGCTCGTCGACATGGACGACGTGGTGAACGAGGCGCTCGACCGGGTCGAGAACCACGGCGTGATCTTCATCGACGAGCTCGACAAGATCGCGGGGGAGCGCGGCACCGTCGGGCCGGACGTGTCGCGGGAAGGCGTGCAGCGCGACCTGCTCCCCATCGTGGAGGGGTCGACCGTCCAGACGCGCTACGGCTACGTCCGCACCGACCACGTGCTGTTCATCGCCGCCGGCGCGTTCCACGTCTCCAAGCCTTCGGACCTGATCCCCGAGCTGCAGGGACGCTTCCCGATCCGCGTGGAGCTGCAGCCGCTCACCGAAGAGGACTTCGTCCGCATCATGACGGAGCCCGAAAACGCCCTCACCAAACAGTACGCGGCGCTGTGCGCCGCCGAGGGCGCGACGCTCGAGTTCACCGCCGACGGCATCAAGGAGATCGCCCGCATCGCCGCCAAGGCCAACGAGCGCATGGAGAACATCGGCGCCCGTCGGCTGCACACCGTCATGACCAACCTGCTCGAGGACGTGCTGTTCGAACTGCCCGACCTCGCGGAGAAGCGCATCAAGTTCGACGCCGCCCGGGTACGGGAGCGGCTCGCGAAGATCGTCGAGGACGAAGACCTGCGCCGCTACATCCTCTAAAGGCGACCGCTTGTCTGGGCATTCCCCTGCGGGTAGAATTAGCAGCCGCCCCCTGTCATTTTGACCGCCCCACGGGGAGTCCATGAGCAAACGCGACTTCCTCGCCATCACCGACCTCACTCGGGACGAGGTTCTGCGGCTGTTCGACCTCGCCCGCCGTATGAAGGCCGGCGCCTATCGGGAGACCCCCCTCGCCGGCAAGACCCTGGCGATGATCTTCGCCAAGTCGAGCACCCGCACCCGCGTGTCGTTCGAGGTGGGGACACATCAGCTCGGCGGCCAGGCGCTGTTCCTCTCCTCCCGCGACATCCAGATCGGGCGAGGGGAGCCGATCCCGGACACGGCACGGGTGCTGTCGCGCTACGTGGATGGGATCATGATCCGCACGTTCGACCATGTCGAGGTGGAAGAGCTGGCCCGGCACGCCACCATCCCGGTGATCAACGGGCTCACCGACCTGTCGCACCCGTGCCAGGTGCTCGCCGATCTCTTCACCGTGCGCGAGGCGCTGGGAGGGTGGGAAGGCAAGCGCATCGCCTGGGTGGGGGACGGCAACAACATGGCGAACAGCTGGATCGAGGCGGCCGAGGTGCTCGGGTTCGAGCTGCGGCTGGCGTGCCCGGAAGGCTACGAGCCGAATCGCCGCATCTTCGACCGCGCCAAGGCCGCGGGGGCGTGCATCTCGGTTACGGAGGTGCCCGAGGAGGCGATCGAAGGCGTCCACGTGGTGAACACGGACGTGTGGGCCTCGATGGGGCAGGAGGAAGAAGCCGAAGCGCGACGCAACGCGTTTCGGGGGTACACGGTCGACGCCGACCTCATGAAGCTCGCCGACCCGAAAGCGATTTTCCTGCACTGCCTCCCGGCGCACCGCGGCGAAGAGGTCGCGACCGAGGTGATCGAAGGCCCGCAATCGCGCGTGTGGGACGAGGCGGAGAACCGGTTGCACGTCCAGAAGGCTCTGCTGGCGACCTTGATGGGCTAGCGTAGACCATGGAGAGTCCGAAGCGCACGCCGCTGTACAAGATCCACGTCGCGCTCGGCGCCAAGATGGTGCCGTTCGGCGGGTACGAGATGCCCGTGAGCTACCCCTCCGGGATCGCCGCCGAGCACCGGGCGGTGCGGGAGCGCGTCGGGGTGTTCGACGTATCCCACATGGGTGAATTCGAGGTCTCGGGCCCCGACCGGAACGCATTCGTGCAACGGGCAACCTGCAACGACGTAGGGGCGCTCAAGCCGGGGCAGGCCCAATATTCGGCCCTGCTCACTGCCCAGGGCACCTTCGTGGACGATTGCCTGGTGTATCGCTTCGAAGACCGGCTCATGCTGGTGGTGAACGCCGGGAACATCGCCCAGGACTGGGATCACATCGTGGCGCAAAAGCGCGGCGCGAACGTGCGGCTGCGCGACATCTCGGACGAGACCGGGCTCCTGGCGGTCCAAGGCCCCGGGGCGGAGACGCTGCTCGCGCCGCTCACGCCCGTCGGCGTGGCGATGATTCCCTATTACCACTTCGCGCAGGGCAAGGTCGCCGGCGTGGAGTGCTTCATCTCGCGCACCGGCTACACCGGCGAGGACGGGTTCGAGCTGTATGCCCGAGCCGCCGACACCGAAGCGCTGTGGCATGCGCTGGTCGGGGCGGGGCGGGCGGAGCCCTGCGGACTGGGCGCGCGCGATACGCTGCGGCTCGAGGCGGGATACCCGCTGTACGGCAGCGACATCGACGCCGCCGTGACACCGTACGAGGCGGGACTGGGCTGGATCGTGAAACTCGACAAGGGCGCCGACTTCACCGGACTCGCCGCGCTCAAGCGCCAGAAGCTCGACGGCGTGAAGCGGCGGCTGGTGGGCTTCAGGCTGGTCGAGCCCAAGGTCGTCGCCCGGCACGGCTACGCGGTGTACCTGGACGCGACGCAGGTGGACGTCGTGCGCTCGGGCACGGTCACGCCCACGGTCAACTGCGCCATCGGGATGACGTATCTGCCGGTCGCCCAGGCCAAGCCGGGGTCAGGTTTCGCCATAGACGTCCGCGGCAAGCGGGCGGCGGCGGAAGTGGTGGGGATGCCGTTTGTGCCGAGAAAGACAAAGGCGGCAAAGGGCTAGAAAGAAGGCGGCAAAGGGCGGCAAGGGCGGCATGCGCATTGGGATATTGACGATTTCCGATTTGGGGGCACTCGGCCAGCGGGCGGACACGTCCGGCGACGCGATCGTCGCGTGGGCCGGAGACCACGGGTACGACGTGGTCGTGCGCAGCGTCGTGCCCGACGAGACCGATCGCATTGCCGGCAAGCTGGCGCGCTGGGCGGACTCGGGTGAGGTCGACGTCGTCCTCACGACCGGCGGGACGGGCCTCACGGCGCGCGACGTGACGCCGGAAGCGACGGAGGCGGTGCTCGACCGGCTCGCGCCCGGCATCGCCGACGCGCTGCGGTGCGCCGCGGCCCCGGCGTTCCCCCGCGCCTGGCTGTCGCGCGGCGTGGCGGGCACGCGGGGCCGCACGCTGATCGTGAACCTGCCGGGCTCTACCGGCGGCGTGGAGGATGGGCTCGCCGTGCTGGAGGGCCTGCTCGACCACGCGGTCGACCTGGTGACCGGAGAGCGAACGGTCCATGGCTGACCGCATCCTCGTCACTACGGACGATCTGGAGCACGCCGTCCGCATCAACGCGAGCCTCGAGGCGGCGGGGTTCAACACCACGCTGGCACATACGCTCGACGAGGCGCGCCAGGCCATCCGGCGCGAGCCCGCCCCCGACTGCATCGTCGTGACGGGCGGGTTGCACGAGCCGGGCGCGGCCCAGCTGCTCGGCCTGGCGCGCGACCGTTCGATCTCGACGCTCGGCCTGGTCGAGCAGACCGAGCCCGACGCCAAGGGGCTCGCCCGGCGACTCGGCCTGACCGGTTATCTCTCCAAGCCGGCCGATCCGGCGGAAGTGACCGCCACCGTGCGCCGCCTGATCGACCGCCGCAAGCTGCAGCAGCGCACCGGCATCATCGGCGAGTCACCGGCCATTCAGGAAGTGCTCGTCAAGATCGAGCAGATGGCGCCCGTGAGCGCCACCGTGCTGGTCGAGGGGGAGTCGGGCACCGGCAAGGAGCTGGTGGCGCGCGCCATCCACGACCTGTCGCCGCGCCGCGCCAAACCATTCATCGCGGTGAACTGCGCCGCGATCCCCGAGACCCTGCTCGAGAGCGAGCTGTTCGGTCACGAAAAGGGGGCGTTCACCGGGGCCGCGGAGCGGCGGCTCGGTCGCTTCGAGCTGGCGGACGGCGGCACCATCTTCCTCGACGAAGTAGGCGAGATGGCGCCCGCCACCCAGGTCAAGCTGCTGCGCGTGCTCGAGGACCAGAGCTTTTTCCGCGTCGGCGGGACGCAACCCATCAAGGTGGACGTGCGCGTGGTCGCCGCCACCAACAAGGCGCTGAAGGAAGAGGTCGCCCTGGGGCGATTCCGCGATGACCTCTTCTACCGCCTCAACGTGCTCTACATCTATCTGCCGCCGCTGCGGGAGCGGAAGGCCGACATCCCGCTCCTGGTGCGCCGCTTCATCGCCGAATTCGCCAGGGAGCACGATCGCACGTTCCGCGGCATCACCCCCGAGGCCCTGCAGATCCTGGTGGACGCCGACTGGCCGGGCAACATCCGCCAGCTGCGCAATCTCATCGAGTCGATGGTGGTGCTGGCGCCCGAGGGAGAGATCCGCGCCGACGACATCCCGCGCGACATCCGCGAGCGCGGGCGGGGGCTACCGATGCGCCTGGTAGGCGCGACGCGCGACGTGGCCGGCCAGGAGCTGGAGTTCATCTTCCGCAGTCTTGTGGAGCTCAAGTTACAGGTCGAGGAGCTGCGGCGGCGCCTGGAGGAGCGGCCCCAGCGGGTCGAGGTCATCGAGGTCGGCCCCGGGTCTGCACTTAGCCCCACGGCGCCGGTCGAAGTCGAGCCCCCGTCGGAGGCCGAGGTGCTGTATCGCCCCGGCATGACAATGGCGGAGGTAGAGCGCGTGGCCATTGAGGCCGCGCTGCGCGAAGCCAAGGGCAATCGGCGCAAGGCAGCCGAGGTGTTGGGGATCGGCGAGCGCACGCTGTATCGCAAGATCAAGGAATACGCACTGGCATAGGTGTAAGTGACAATCCGACAAGGTGTTGCCCTCGTGTACCCATTGACACGGTGTGACGGCGGTCACATGTTAGGGCGCCCTGATACGCACTCTTTAACTACGCCGCCGCGCCCCGGCCGGATGAGACGTGGACTTTAGGATCGATCCGGGACTCTGCGTGGCCTGCATGGCGTGCGTGCGAGTGTGCCCTGCCGACGCCGTCGCCGTAGAAGGCACCCAGATCCGAATCGTCGACGAGACCTGCACGCGCTGCGGGCTGTGCCTGCCTGCCTGCCCGCACGACGCGATCAAGGCCACGGGCGACGTGCCGCGCGCGATCGAGCTGGCGCTGTCGGGCCGGGCCGCGCTCATCCTCGCGGTCGAGTGCGCGGTGTCGTTCTATCCGGCGACGCCGGAGCAGGTGGTGAACGCGTGCTACGCCGCGGGATTCCGCACGGTGCACCGCGGCGTGCTGGGGGACGAGCTGGTGGCCAAGGAGTACCTGACGCTATGGGCGGACCAAGGCTGGGGTAGCATGATTCGCTCGACATGCCCGGTGATCGTGGAGACGGTCCGGACGCAGTATCCGGAGCTGATCCCGTATCTGGCGCCGATCGCGACGCCGATCGCGGCGGAGGCGCGCTACTTGAAGGGGCTGCATGGCGCGGACACGCCGATCGTGTACGCGGGCGTGTGTCTCACCGAGGGGGGTCGCGACGTGGATGCCGCGATCACGTTCGACGAGCTGGCGGACGTGTTCCGGCGCCGCGGCGTGAAGGTCGAGGACCAGGCGCCCTATTTCACCCGGGTGCCCGAGGAGCGGCGGCGACACCTGAGCACCGCGGGCGGGCTGCCGCTCGAGCTGCTCAAGGAGGAGACGCACGCGAGCCGCCGCTTCCGCAAGCTGCGGGGCTTGGGAGGGCTGGAAGCGATCGCCCGGGCGGTGGCGGTGGACCGCATCGACGTGGGGTTCGTGGACATCCTGCCGTGCGAGGGGTGTCTCGACCACCCGCTCCTGGGCCCGCCCAACGAGCTGTTCCGGCGGCGCGAGATCGTGGGGGCCACGGAGCCGGTGCGGGCGCGGGGCCCCGTGGTGGAGGAAGCCGTGGCGCGCGGGGTACGGGTGGGCGAGTCATTCCCGATCCTGCGCAACGGCCGTCGGCCGCCGGCCGAAGCGGTCGACGCCGTGCTGACGGAGATCGGGCTCGCGCCCAACGGCCGGCCGTGGGACTGCGGCGCGTGCGGCTACGCCACCTGCCGCGCGTTCGCGGAGTCGGCCGCGACGGGGCGGACCACGCTCAAATCGTGCCCGCCCTATCTCGACAGGGTGGGCCGGCAGGCGCAGCTGCAGGCGGCCGTAGACGGGCTTACGGGGCTCGCGACGTACCGGGTGCTGCGCGACCGGCTGGCGAGCGAGGTGGCGCGCAGCGACCGCACCCAGGATCCGTTCGCGGTGCTGTTCGTGGATCTGGACAACTTCAAGCAGGTGAACGACCGGTTCGGCCACGAGGCGGGGAACGACGTGCTGAAGAGCACCGCGCGGGAATGCGCGGCGCACATCCGCACCACCGACCTCGCGGCGCGCTACGGCGGCGACGAGTTCGTGCTGGTGGTGGTGCACACCGGGGTGGAGGGCGCGCGGGTGGTGGCCGACAAGGTCCGGACCGGCGTGGAGGTGATGGGGCGGGACTTGGGCTATCCCGCGGGCCTGGTGACGGTGAGCATCGGTGTGGCGGAGCTGGCGCCGCAGCAGGGGCCCGAGCGGGAGGACGTGCTGGTGGCGGCCGACCGCGCGCTGTACCGCGCCAAGGCTATGGGACGCAACCAGGTTGCCACGGGAGCAGCGTGACGTGACGCCAACGACTCCGGCGGAGACTCAAGGCGGGGGCGGCGCGGAAGAGCGCGACGCGCTCCCCCTCACGCCCGCAGCCCAGGCACCCGACCCGTGGGGGGTGAAGCGCGCCGAGAACCTGATCGCGGGCCTCACCGGCGTGTTGTCGGCTCGGGTGGTGGTGACGCCGCTGGGCGAGGTGAGCGAGATCCACGTGCTCACCACCAGCGACATGCAGCCGAAGCAGGTGGTGCGGAACATCGAATCGGCGCTCATGGCCCAGCTGGGCGTCAAGATCGACCACCGCAAGATCAGCGTGGCCCAGACCGCCGACGTGCGGCCCATCGAGCAGATGCAGGAAGAGGCGGTGCGCACCCGCGCCAAGAAGCGCGTGGTGATCTTCCAGGGACTCGAGGTGCGGCCCGCGGAGCGGCCGCAGCGGGTGCTGATCCGCGTGAAGCTGTCGTTCGAGGGCCGGGACGCGGAGTCCGAGGAGCAGGGGACGGACACGGTGCGGAACCGTGTGGAGGCCGCGGCGCGCGCCGCGTCGTTGTGCCTGGACGAGCTGTTGCCCGACAACTCCGTGGCGCTCGAGGGGGCCACGATCATCGAGGCGTTCGATCGCAAATTCGTGCTCGTGGCGGTGCACGGGCTGGGTGGGCGCGAGGCGCAACTGCTCACGGGGACGTGCGAGATCAAGGAGAGCCCGGAGCGGAGTTCGGTGCTGGCGGTGTTGGATGCAACCAACAGGTGGGCGGACGCGCGGCGGTAAACGGGGGCCTCAAGGTAGCGTCTCGCCAGTGTAAGTTATTGTAGAGATTGATTTTAGCTGTATTTCCCGCCGCTGTTGCACAGACTCAACAAACCCCCTTGCGCAGTTCCCGTTTTGGTGGTATTTCGTGTTCTGTGAGTTTGCCAAACCAGAAGCGGTATTGGGGCACGCAGCGCGTGGCGCGCGTCTGTCAGGTCTCGCCGGCGACAGTAGCGAACTGGATCGACCAGGGGCTGCTGAAGGGGCACAAGACACCGACGGGGCGGCGGCGTGTGGAGGCGGACGACCTCAAGGCGTTCTTGCGGGCGCACGACATGGCGGTGCCGCAGGATCTGACGAATGGCAACGGGCACGCGACGGTGGTGGTGGTGGACGACGATCCGGGCTACCTGAAGGCGCTGGTGCTGACGATCGAGCGGTCCGATCTGGACGTGGAGGTGGTGGAGGCGGCGACGGGGGTGGACGCGCTGCTCGAGATCGGGCGGGTGCAACCGACGCTGATCGTGCTGGACTACAGTCTGCCGGACCTGAACGCGCCGGAGGTGATTCGCCGGCTGCTCGAGCCGGGACGCCAGCTGGCTGTCGAGGTGATCGTGGTGACGGGCGGGATGCCGGAGCGGGCGGCGGTGGAGCTGCGGGAGATGGGCGTCAAGACGATCGTGAACAAGGTGGAGGGGATGCAGGCGGTGGTGGATGCGATGCAGCAGGCGTTGAAGCGGCGCAAGGTGGCGTAGCGGTCGTCGAACTGACGGTTTTGGCGGATTTGACGGTTTTGGGCTGTGCCGGGCCACCCGGGAGCCGGCGAGCCACATAGAGACATCTCGAAAAAAGGGGCCCCTGGTCACCGCTACCAAAGAGCGGAGCTGAGCGAA
>QHUU01000003.1 GCA_003222155.1 Gemmatimonadota bacterium
ACGACTGCGGTCCTGACACCCCCTCCGTCGGGGGAATAGTGGTAGCGGATTTCCCCGCCGAACGGGAGGTTGGCGCCGAACTGAGCCCTGGACTGTTCGGATTCACCGGGTCCGATGTCCGGCTTGCCCCAAGCGGACTGGACCGTCGACGCTGGTACCACGATCGTGTCGACGGGCGTCGATCGATTCTTGCCCGCAAACAGCCGGAGGGTCGCGTCGCCCCACGTCGCTCTGCCTGTGCCGGTCGCCGTGGCTCGCACGTCCACGCTGCATGCGATTCGGGGCGCGCTGTCGGCGCCGACGCTCAAGGTCGGCCCTAGCAGCGTCACGAGACTCACAGTTACGTCGATCGAGGCGCCGGGACCAGCGGCGTCGCTGCACGCGGCCAGGAGTACGGCGAGACTGGCGAGGGAGGCGACGCCGAGGCGCGGGCTGGCGACGACCATTGGGGTGCTGCGTGAACGCTGCAATACCCGCGCCCCTGCTGCTGTAGCCTAAGGCTGCGGCCTCCCGTTGCGCGCGCGCAACGCGCACGCCGTTCCACATCCAGCCGCACCGCTACGGGACGGCCCCGAGCTACCGCTGCTCCGCCACCGCGCCTGAACCTTCCTGCTCCGCGCGGCGCGTCAGTCCTATGATGAGCCAGAACACGTCGCGCACGTCCTCCTCCGGAAGGCCTGCCTCGCGCGCCAGCGTGGCCGCCCGCCGGATCACTGCCGCTTCCTGCGCGGGATCGAGCGTTGGCATACTGGCGGCGCGCTTCGCCGCGGCCGCCCGGCGAGCGGCGCGCACGCGCTCGCCGATGAGCCCCAGCAGCGCACGGTCCACCCGCTCGATCTCCCCGCGTACCCGGTCCAGGTCGCTCATGCCGCTGCCTCCCGTCCCGGCGTGTGCGGCTGCACGAGGGTGCGGCCGGCCGCCGCCGCGAAGGGCGTGAGCCCTCGCATCAGCTCGGTGAACCCTGCCAGCGAGAGCGACTGGTCGCCGTCCGACCGGGCCGCCTCGGGGTGGGGATGCACCTCGACGATCAGCCCGTCCGCGCCCGCGGCGATCGCCGCGTACGCCAGGGGGGCCACCAGGTCGGCGCGGCCGCCCGCATGACTGGGATCGACGATCACGGGGAGGTGGGTCTCAGCCCGCAGCACCGGAATCGCCGCGATGTCGAGGGTGTTGCGGGTGGCGGGCTCGAAGGTGCGGATGCCCCGCTCGCACAGGATCACGTCGCGGTTGCCCCTCGCCAGCACGTACTCGGCTGCGAGGAGGAGCTCCGTCACGGTTGCCGAGAGACCGCGCTTCAAGAGCACCGGCCTCCGCACGCGCCCGACCTCCGCCAGCAGCGGGAAGTTCTGCATGTTGCGCGCGCCCACCTGCAGCACATCGGCGTGCTCGGCCACGAGATCCACCTGACGCGGGTCGAGCACTTCGGTGACGACCGGGAGCCCCGTCTCGCGGCGCACCTCGGCGAGCCAGCGCAGCGCGTCGAGCCCCAACCCCTGAAACGCGTAGGGTGAGGTACGCGGCTTGAACGCGCCGCCCCGCAACGCCCCGGCTCCCGCGCGGCCCACGCCGCGCGCGGCCTCGAGCAGCATCTCGCGTCCCTCGACGGAGCAGGGGCCGGCGATCACCAGCAGGGAGGCGTCCCCGACGCTCGCCTGCGCCCCGTCGCCCAGGCGCACCACGGTCCGGGCGGCCGGTGAGAGCTGCCGACCGGCGAGTCGATACGGCGTGCGCCAGGGAACGACCGATTCGACGCCGGGCAACGTCGCCACCGCGACCGGGGCGATCGCGTCGACCTCACCGAAGCAACCGATCAACACGCGTACGCCGTCACGGCCGGCGACGGTGCGCATGCCCGCCTGCTCGAGCTGCTCCCGGACCGCATCCACTTGCTCAGCGGTCGCGTGCGCCTGCATCGCAATGACCATAAGACCGTCCACCTCGGGACAACAAAAAGCGGCCCGTCTGTCAACGGGCCGCCCGTCTGAGCCTGAGAGATCTGGAGATTAACTAATCGCGCGCAGGTCTCCGGCCACGGCCCGTATGACGGGACGCGAGCGTAAACGGAGAGAAGTACACACAGCTGGCGCGCACCATGGTTTGCATGTTAGCCCGGTGACCCGGTGGCGGTCAAGTCACACCGCCGCCGCTTCCTCCTCCGCCGCCGGCTCCGCTGCCACCGGCGCCGTGTAGGGAACGACCTTGCGGAACGAGTCGCGGTAGCGCTCCCACGAGTCGAGTATCGCGCGAGCTCGCGTGCTCCCCGTCGCCCCGAAATGCTCCCGCACCAGGCCGAGCACGAGCGCCTCGTCGGACGACTCGAGCCCCCGCACCTGGACCATGTCGCCGTTGCAGCGGGCCGTGAACGTCTCGGCCTCGTCGAGCACGTAGGCGACGCCATTCGACATCCCGGCGGCGAAGTTGCGCCCCACGGGACCGAGCACCACGACGACTCCGGCCGTCATGTACTCGCAGCAATGGGCCCCGGCGCCTTCGATCACGGCGATCGCGCCGGAGTTGCGCACCGCGAAGCGGTCTCCCGCCCGCCCGGCTGCGAAGAGCCTGCCGCCCGTGGCGCCGTACAGGACGGTGTTGCCGAGCAGCACCTGCTGGTCGCCCACGCCCGCGAGCACGCTCTCCCGGAACGGCCGGATCACGATCTCGCCGCCCGAAAGTCCCTTGCCGACGTAATCGTTCGCTTCGCCCTCGAGCTCGAGCCGCATGCCCGGCAGCGCGAACGCCCCGAAGCTCTGGCCCGCGCTGCCCCGGAACTTGAGGCGAATCGAGCCCGCCGGCAGCCCGACGTTGCCCACCCGCTCGGCAATGCGCCCGGCGATGCGCGCCCCCACCGTCAGATGGTGGTTGCCGATGTCGTACACACCGGCGAACGGGCGCGCGCCCTCGAGCCGCGCCCCCAGGGTGGTGAGAATCTCGTCGTCCAGCGAGTCCACTCCCGGACGGTCGTTGCGCTCGACCGTCCTGCGCCGCGGCGCGTCGCGCTCCCCCGCCGCATCGGCCAGGAGGAGGGAGAGATCGAGCATCTGCGCCCGCGGGACCTCGGGATGATCCACCCGCTCGAGCAAGTCGGCGCGCCCGATGATCTCGTCCAGAGTCCGGCATCCCAGCTCGGCGAGGATGCGGCGCACGTCTTCGGCGATCCAGGTGAAATACGCCACCACCTGCTCCGGCTTGCCCGCGAACTTCCTGCGCAGCTCGGGCCGCTGCGTCGCGATCCCCGTGGGACAGCTGTTCAAGTGGCATTGCCGCGCCATGTCGCACCCGATCGCCACCAGGGCCGCGGTGCCGAACCCGTAAGTCTCCGCGCCGAGCAGCGCCGCGATCACCACGTCACGGCCGGTCCGCAGGCCGCCGTCGGTGCGCACCTCGATCCGGTGGCGCAGGCCGTTCTCGATCAGCAGGGCTTGCGTCTCCGCCAGCCCCAGCTCCCACGGCGAGCCAGCGTGTTTGATCGACGACAAGGGCGACGCCCCCGTCCCTCCGTTGTGCCCCGAGATCAGCACGTAATCGGCGTACGCCTTCGCCACGCCGGCGGCCACCCGGCCCACGCCCGCTTCCGCCACGAGCTTGACGCCCACCCGCGCGCGGGGGTTCACCTGCTTGAGATCGTGGATGAGCTGCGCCAGGTCCTCGATCGAGTAGATGTCGTGGTGCGGCGGCGGCGAGATCAAGGGCACCCCAGCCACCGAGTGCCGCAGCCGCGCGATCAGGGCCGTCACCTTGTGGCCGGGCAGCTGGCCGCCCTCGCCCGGCTTCGAGCCCTGGGCCATCTTGATCTCGAGCTCGTCGGCGCGCACCAGGTAGTGTGTCGTCACGCCGAAGCGGCCCGAGGCGACTTGCTTGATACGGTTGTCGGCCCGGTCACCGTTCTCGAGCGGTGCGTACGTGTCGGGGTCTTCGCCCCCCTCGCCCGAGTTGGACCGCGCCCCCATGCGGTTCATGCCGATCGCGAGCGTCCGGTGCGCCTCCGGGGAGAGCGCGCCGAGCGACATGGCCGTCGAAATGAAGCGCCGCCGGATCGTCTCCGCGGGCTCGACCTGGTCGAGTGCGATCGCGCTGCCGGAACGGATGGCCAACAAATCGCGCGGGCTCGCGGGCACGCGGGCGGCCACGCGGGCGCGGAAGGCATCGTACGCCTGCGGCGTGTCCGCCTCCACGGCGGTTTGCATGGCCCGCACCAGCGGTGGCGACCAGCCGTGGTCTTCGCCGTCGCGGCGATAGCGCACCCGGCCGTGATCGGGTAATCCGCCCGCCGTCTCCGCCTCGGGATACGCGGCGCGTTGCCGCGCCAGCACGTCTTCGGCGATCTCGGCGAACCCGATCCCGCCGATCGTGGACACCGTGCCCGTGAAGCAGCGGTCGATCACCTCCGCGCCGAGCCCCAACGCCTCGAAGATCTGCGCGCCGCAATACGACGACAGGGTCGAAATGCCCATCTTGGAGAGGATCTTGAGCAGCCCCTTCTCGGCCGCGGCGCGGAACTTGGCCGGGGCTGTGTCGCTCGCGACGTGCTGCCGCACCGATTCCAGCGCGAGCCAGGGATGCACCGCCTCGGCGCCAAACCCGATGAGCGCGGCGAAGTGGTGCACATCCCAGGCGTCGCCCGCCTCGGCGACGAGGCTCACCCGCGTGCGGCGGCCCTTTTGGAGCAGGTGCTGATGCACCGCGCCGACGGCGAGGAGCATCGGCAGGGGTGCGCGCTCGCGGTGTGCCGCACGGTCGCTCAGTACGACGACCTGCGTCCCCTCTTGCACGGCGCTCCCCGCCGTGCGGCACAGGGCATCAAGCGCGGCGCACAGCGACTCGGGGCCGCCGGCCGCCTGCCATGTCGCGTCCAGCGTCACCGCCTGCGCGCCCACGAGCGTCTCGAGCGCCGCCATCTCATTCTCCAGGAGCACGGGGTGCTCGTTCCGCACCAGCCGCAGCCCCGTGGGACGGTCCGCGAAGAGCGAGCCGCGGCGGCCCAGGTGCATGCGCAGCGACATCACCAGCGTCTCGCGCAGCGGATCGATCGGCGGGTTCGTGACCTGGGCGAACCGCTGGCGCAGGTAGGCATACAGGCCCGGAGGCACCCGGGCGAGGGGCGGGATCGGCGTATCGTCGCCCATGCTCCACACGGCATCCTGTCCCTCGCCCCCCATCGGCTCGAGCACGTAACGCAGGTCCTCGAAGCTCCAGCCGAACGCGAGCTGACGCGTGACCACCTCGGCCTCGAGCGCAGGTACCGCCGCAGCCGGTGCGGTGGCCCGTAGCGGCCGGATGCTCTTCGCCGCCCAGCGCGCGTAGGGACGACGGCGCGCCACTTCGCGCTTCGCTTCGGCGTTGTGAAGGATGGCCTTGCGCCGCGTGTCGACCACGAGCAGCTCGCCCGGGCCGAGCCGGCCGCTCTCGACCACGCTCGCCGGATCCAGATCCACCAGTCCGACCTCGGAGCCCGCCACCACCAGCCCGTCGCGGGTGACCTTGTAGCGGCACGGGCGCAGCCCGTTGCGGTCGAGCGCGGATCCGACCATCACACCGTCCGAGAACGCGAGCGCGGCCGGTCCGTCCCACGGCTCCACCAGGCAGTCGTGGAACTCGTAGAAGCCGCGCAGCGCCGACTCCATCTCGACCGCGCCTTCGTGCGCCTCCGGGACGAGCATCATGAGGGCGTGCACCGGGTCGCGGCCCGAGCGCACCAGCAGCTCGAGCGCGTTGTCGAGGCTGGTCGAGTCGCTCCCCTCGGTCCAGATCACCGGCTTCAGCCGATCAACGTTCTCGCCCCACAGCGGTGAGGCGAGGGCCGGCTCGCGCGCGCGCATCGCGTTGCGGTTGCCCCACAGCGTGTTGATCTCGCCGTTGTGCGCCAGCAGCCGGAACGGCTGGGCCAGCGGCCAGCTGGAGGTCGTATTGGTCGAGTAGCGCTGGTGGAATACGGCCAATGCCGTCTCGAAGTCCGGCGACTCGAGGTCGGGGAAGAACGCGCCGAGCTGGGTCCCGGTGAGGAGGGCCTTGTAGACGATGGTGCGCGCCGAGAGGGAGCAGACGAAGAACGGCTCCAGGCCCGGGCCGGCGTCGGCCACGCGGGCGTCGATCGTCTTGCGCGCGAGGTACAGGGCCCGCTCCCACGCGGCGTCGTCGCCGCGGCGGTCGGCAGCCGGACCGATGAGCACCTGGCGGATGGTGGGGCAGGTGGCGCGCGCGCCGGCGCCCAGCACGTCCGGGCGCAGCGGCACCTCGCGCCATCCCAGCACGTTCAGGCCGTCGCCCCGCAGCACGTCCTCGATGATGGCGGTGACGCGCGCCAGCGCCGCGGCCTCGCGGGGCAGGAAGAACATGCCGACGGCGAAAGATTGGCCCGCCGCGAGCGGCAGCTCGAGTCGCTCTGCCTCGCGGTAGAACAGCGGCGCGGGGATCTGCGTGAGCACGCCGGCGCCGTCGCCCGAGCTGTCGGTGGCCGCGGCGCCGCGGTGGGCGACCCGTTTCAGGGCCTCGAGGGCCAGCCGCGCGACTGCGTG
>QHUU01000113.1 GCA_003222155.1 Gemmatimonadota bacterium
AGGCGATCGTGATTCTGCAGCCCGACGGCCGTGATCGGTACCCCCTGGTCCTCGAGCCGCCGGACCAGCTCCACGGCGCCGCGCCGCTTGGGCGCGTTCTCGAGCGCGTAGTCGTTGTAGTAGAGCTCGGCGTCGGGGTCGGCTTCGTGCGCGAACCGGAATGCCGTGGCGAGGTAGTCCTCTCCCAGAATCGTGAGCCACGGGGTGCGGCGCAGCGTGCCGTCGTCGTCGAGCGCTTCGTTCACGACGTCCCAGCCCTTGATCCGGCCCCGATAGCGTCCCACCACGGTGCGGATGTGGTCGCGCAGCCGCGCGAGCAGGGTGTCCCGGTTCACGGGCGTGCCGGTGGAATCCTCGAACACCCAGCGCGGCGTCTGATTGTGCCAGACCAGGTTATGCCCGACGATGAACATGCCGTTCCGCTCGCCGAACGCGACATAGCGGTCGCCGGCCGCGAAGTCGTAGGTCCCGGGCCGGGGGTGGATCGCCGCCCACTTGAGCACGTTCTCGGGCGTGATGGAGTTGAACTGCGCCTTCACGATCGCGGCCCCGAGGGTGTCCTGATCGGAAAACTGCGCCGCATTGAGCGCCGCGCCGACCAGAAAGGCGCCTTCGAAGGCGCCTCGCAGCGTGGGCGCTGTGAACGCCGCGTCGGGCGGCTGTGGCTGGGCGCAGCCGATCACCAGCGCGCCGAGCAAGACGCGCCGCGCTCGGCAAGGCTTACGGCTCCGCGACGACATCCAGGGCGGTGCTGCGCACGTCCACGGAGTTGCCGCCCACCATCACGTCGAACCGCCCCGGCTCGACCACGCGCTTCATGTCGAGGCCATGGTAGGCCAGCTGCTCCGGCCCGATCTCGAACGTAACGGTGCGGGTTTCCCCCGGCTGCAACGTGACGCGCCGGAACCCGCGCAGCTGCTTGACCGGCTGTGTCACCATGCTGACCAGGTCCCTGATGTAGAGCTGCGCCACCTCGTCTCCCGCCCGGGTCCCCGTGTTCGTCACGTCGACCGAGACGGTGGTCCGGTCCTGGGGGCCGATGCGAGCCGGCGCCACGCGCAAGTTCGCATACGCGAAGGTCGTGTACGACAGGCCGAACCCGAAGGGGAACAGCGGCTGCGTCGTGTCGAACAGGTACCCCCGCCGGGCGGAGGGCTTGTGATTGTAGAATACCGGCAGCTGCCCCACGTGGCGGGCGACGGTGACGGGCAGCTTGCCGCCGGGATTGATGTCGCCGAACAGGGCCTCCGCCACCACGGTGCCGGTTTCCTGCCCGAGGTACCAGCCATCGAGAATGGCGGGGACACGATCGACGAGAGCGGGGATCGAGAGCGGGCGGCCGTGGATGAGCACCAGGACGGTCCGTGTGCCTGTGGCCACCACCGCGCGCACGAGCTCTTCCTGCTGGCCCGGCAACCCGAGGTCCGCGCGGTCGCCGAGGTGATTAGCGGCGTAGGCCTCGCGGCTGGTCATCTCGTTGTCCCCGACCACGACGATCGCCACCTGACTGCGCCGGGCGAGCGCGACTGCGGCCGCGCGGCGCCGGGCGTTGGACGCCGAGTCGGCGAGCACGACCCGGTCGGCGCCCCAGCGGGCGTGCGAGCGGGTGCCGCCGACGTGTGGCTGGGGCTCGCGCGTGAACGTGGAGTCTTCGGTGATGCGCGTCCCTTCCGCGTACTCGACCGTGGCCCGCGGTCCCAGGCGCGTCCGGACTCCCTCGAGGATGCTGACGCTGTGGCGCGGGCCGCCGGAATAGCCGCCCAGCAACACTTCGGCCGCATGCGGTCCTATCACGGCGACGCGCGAGAGCCGGTCTGCCTGCAACGGCAGGAGTGCCCGATCGTTCTTGAGCAGTGTGATGGCTTGCCGGGCGGCGGCGAGCGCCAGGCTCCGGCTCGTGTCCGCCCCCGAGAGCCGGTCGGCGCGGTCCGGGTCGACGAACGGCTCTTCGAACAGGCCGAGCTCGAACTTCGGCCGTAACAGCCGCCGCACGGCGGAGTCGACGGCCGCCTCCCGAACGCGGCCCTGCCGCACCTGGTCGACCAGCGTGCCATACGCTTGGACGTCGGGCAGCTCGATGTCCACCGTGGCGGCGAGGGCGCGCCGAGCCGCCTCCCCTACGTCGGCGGCGACGTGATGGACCTCGCCGAGCTGCGCGATGGCGAACCAGTCGGAGACGATCACCCCGTCGAACCCCCACTCCCCACGCAGCACGTCGTGCAGCAGCCACCGGTTGGCGTGGGAGGGAACGCCGTCCACCTCGTTGTACGAGGGCATCACGCTCCGCGCGCCTGCCTGCTTGATCGCGACTTCAAAGGGATAGAGAAACACGTCCCGCAGCGTGCGCTCCCCGTAGGGCGCGGGGCCGACGTTCGTCCCCGACTCGGGTTGGCCATGTCCGGTCATATGCTTGAGCGTGGCGAGCACGTGGGACGGCCCGACCACCGCCTCGGTCCCCTGGAAGCCGCGCACCGCCGCCACGCCCATGCGGGCCGCGAGATAGGGGTCTTCTCCGTACGTCTCCTCGATGCGCCCCCACCGCGGGTCGCGCGCGACGTCGACCACCGGCGCGAGCACCTGATGCACGCCGCGCGCGCGGGCCTCGGCCGCCGCGACGGCGAACACACGTTCCACCAGCTCCGGGTTCCAGGTGGTGGCGAGTGCGATGGCCTGAGGGAAGCTCGTGGCCTGCTCCGCCTCGAGGCCGTGGAGCGCCTCCTCGTGGAACAGCACGGGAATGCCGAGGCGGGTGCTGTCCTTCACCCAGCGTTGGATGGCGTTGGTGTACTCCGCTTCCGCCCGGGCCCCGTGGCGTTCGCCCGGTCGCTCGATGCGTCCGACGCCAATCCGAAACCATTCGGGTGCCCGCGAAGGATCGAACCGGCCGTCGCGATCGGTGATGGCCCGCTTGCCCTGCCACAGGCACAGCATCTGGCCGACCTTCTCCTCGAGGGTCATGCGGGAGAGCAGGTCGTCGATGCGGCGCTCGACCGGGAGGGTCGGATCGAGGTAGGGCGGGCCCTGGGCGGCCGCCGGCTCGACCGCGAGCACGAGGGCCACACAGCCGGCGGCTAGCGCGCGCACCCCGGGGCCCGCGCCGGTCATCGTGCGGCCAACGCCGCTTGCACCGCGTAGTACGCCGGTTTGGGTCGCATGCGCGTGTCGTAGAGCACGGGGGCACCCCACTGCGTCGGATCGGAGACCCAGGCCTGGCCGTCGTAGATCCCCTCGATCTCGATGGCATTGCAGTTCGGTGTGCGCAGGCAGCCGTTGACCATGTCGCGGTAGGCACGAGCCTGCACCTGGAGGTCTGCGGCGCTGGCGAAGCCGTTCTGCACCGCAACGTGCATATCGGCTTCGGTGATCTGGATCTTCAGGCCCAGCGCCGCGAACCGCGCGAAGTTGGCTGCGATCGCATCCGCCGACGGGGCCGCCTGCGCGGTGTAGTGGAATTGGAACCCAATGCCGTCGATGGGCACGCCTCTGGTCTTCAGGTCGCTCAGCAGCCCGTAGACGGCGTCGGACTTGGCGTTCACAGTCTCGATGTCGTAGTCGTTGTAATAGAGCGGCACCGCCGGGTCGACGGCCCGCGCCCAGCGGAAGGCCTGTTCGATGTAGTCGGGGCCGATGGCGCTCCAGACGGTCGACCGGAGGTTGCCGTCATCCCCCATCGCCTCGTTCACCACATCCCACGCGGCCAGCTTGCCCTTGAAGTGGCCGACCACGTTCTCGATGTGCTCCTCGAGGATGGCCCGGAGCGTGTCCGGAGGATAGTTGCCGTTCAAGACCCAGGCCGGAACCTGCTGGTGCCAGACGAGCGTGTGCCCGCGCACCACCATGCGGTTGCGTTGGGCGAAGGCCACCACCGAGTCGGCCTGCGTGTAGTTGTAGACGGAGCGGGACGGGCGCAGATAATCGAACTTCATGAACGTGCCCGTCCACAGCATGCTGAACTGCCGGACGAGGATCGCGCGGAGCTGCGCACCCGAGTCGCCCGGCATGGTCAGCGCGGTTCCGGTGGCGGCGCCGACGAAGCGCCCCCCGGCGTCGCCGTAGACCCGCAGCGGCACCGTGTCGGCCGGCGCGGCGTTCGTGGTATCGGGCACGAACGGCGCCATGTGCGAATCGGCGCCGCAGCCGGCCAGCGCGGCGGCCACGAGCAGCAGTGAGGCGCACAGCCGGCGAGCCGTCACCACCCCGGGTTCTGCGGGTACGGTGTTCCCGTCACGCCGTTGATCTGGCGCTGCGGGATCGGCCGGTAATAGTGCTTGTCCTGGATGTTCGGCTGGGCGTACGGATTGTACTTCTTGATCCGGTCCAGGAAGAACTGCTTGCCGGGGCGACGGAGGTCCTTCCACCGGTTGTACTCCCCCGCGAGCTCGCGGGCACGCTCGTCCATGATGAAGTCGAGGGTCATCTGGGCGGCGGTCACCAGGATGGCGGGGTCGCTCTTGTGGCTGACCTGGCATTGCGGCGGTCCAGAGCAGGCGGCGCGCACGCGCAGCACGTTGATCATGTCCGCGGCCATCTGCGGCTGGTTCAGGCCGACCGCGGCTTCGGCCGCGATCAGGTAGGTCTCGCCCAGGCGCATGACCGGGAAGTCCTTGCCTCCGTCCTGCGAGGAGAGACCACCGACCCGGAGGTTGTCCTGCCATTTCTTGAGCGAGGGGAAGTGCCGGAACCCGATCATCCCTTTCGCGTCGTTGTCCTTGCCGCAGTCCACGGTCGGCGCCGTGGTGCAGGGAGTGCCGATGCGGTAGGCCTTCGACATCCGGAAGGAGTCGCTCACCTGATATCCCAGGTACACCAGGGCGGTGTCGGAGCCCGCGGCTGCCCCGATGGCCGAGCCACCGGCGTCCCGCAGCAGGGTTCCATTGATCGGCGCGCCGCTGGTGCACGTCGGGCAGGTACCGGCAGGATTGGCCGCGGCGCCGTTGGCGAACCACACCGTCTGGAAGCTGCCGTCGAAGCGGGTGTCGAGCACGTCCGTGCCCGGCCCGGGCGTGCCGGCCCAGCGGGTCTGGGCGAAGAAGTCGAGCAGCGCCGGCGTCGGCCGTAGCCGGCGGAAGGGACGGCCGTTGTCCAGGTCGCGCACCATCCCGGCCGCCCAGGCGGGGTTGCCGTCGTATTGGCCGAGGAACTCGAGGTGGTCGTAGTTCGTCTGCCCACTCTGGTACTGCGTGGGGTCGTACGAGTACTGCGTCACGAAGACGAACTCGGTGTTCCTCTTTGAGTAATTCGCCAGGTCGCAGAAGCCCTGGCCGCCGGGGTCCGCCGGCGCCGCCGCGCGGTGCGTTCCGCACCACAGCCGCGCGAAATCGGGCACCAGCGAGTACCGGCCGGAATTAATCACCGTATTGGCCAGGTCGAGCGCCTGCTGGAAGTCCGGCTGCAGGTTGGCCGTGTTCCATTCGCGGTAGGCGCGCGTGAGGTAGGCCTTGGCCAGCAGGTTCTGCGCAGCTCCCTTCGTGGCCCGGCCGTAGTCCGGCTGCGTCACCGGCAAGAGGTTGATCGCCTGGTTCAGGTCGTCGATGATGACCTTGTAGACGCTGTCCTCCGACTGGCGCGTGGCCTCGGTGGAGACGCCCTGGGCGGCGTGCAGGTTGATGGTCAAGCCGCCGAACTGCTGCACCAGCTCGAAGTACGCGAGGGCGCGCAGGAAGTGCGCCTCGCCCAGCCGCGAGTCCTTCACGGCCTGCGTGAGGGTGCCGCCGACGGGGACTTGTGGACCCTGATCCAGCACCGTGTTCGCGCGGTTGATCACGGTGTACCCCCACCCCCAGAACGCATCGAGGAAGCTCCCCTGGCTGGTGTACGTCGGCTCGTACGTGTCGTAGTAGATCCAGTTCTGTGCGCCGCCGGCCGACACCTGGTCCGCGGCGGTCCAGGTATCGGTGCCCAGCTCGGTCAGCGCATAATCCGTCTCGCCCCGGCCGTAGAAGCCGCGCAGGCCCGCGTAAGTCGCGTTCGTCGCATCCGTGAGGCCCTGAGGCGTCGCGATGTAGGACGACCCCAGACTCGACACCAGCTTCTCACCCAGGTCCACACACCCACCGAGCCCTAGCGTGAGCGTCAGTGCCGGGACGCCATAGAACAGTCGCTTCATCTCGATCCCATTCCTTTCACGGTGTCCGGCCTCAGAAGGTGACGTTGGCACCGATGAGCAGCGACCGGTACACGGGGGAACCACCGGCCCAGCCGCTCTCCGGATCGAAGTAGTCGTACTTGTAGGAGACGAACGGCTCCGTCGCCGTCGCGTAGATGCGCGCCGCGGTCGCGCGGAGCCGGCCGGCCAGCGACGGCGGCAGCGTGTAGCCGAGCTGGATGTTGCGGATGCGCCAGTGGGATCCGTCCACGTAGCCGCGCGTGGTCCCGTAGTTGAGCGGGGTGCCGTTCAGGTTCGGAGAAGGGTTGGCGTTGGACGGGGCGGAGGGGGTCCAGTAATCGGTCACGATGTTGCCGAACCGACCGGACAGCGCCGGGATGTACGTGTTGAAGATCGTGTACCCCCAGCGGAAGCTCGCCAGCGCCGACAGGTCGAAGCTCTTCCAGGTGACGCGATTGTAGATGCTGGCCGTCCACTTCGGGTAGGTATTGCCCTGGAGCACCATGTCCTTCGCGTTGATCACGCCGTCGCCGTTCAAGTCGGCGACCCTGATCTGTCCAGGCTTGGCGCCGTACCTGGCCGCCTCCGCCGAATCGCTTTGCTGCCAGATGCCCACGAACTCGTAGTCGTACCACACGCGTTGCAGCGGGTTGCCGGCAAAGCCTCCGGTTGAGTTCAGCGGGGCGGTCTGGGCGCCGGTGTTGATCGGCTGTCCGACGAACCAGCCGTTGTTCAGGTCGCACGGGCTCGCGCCCACCGGGCACCCGACAGTGTCCGACACGGCCAGGGCGACGATCTCGTTGTGGTTGTGGGCCCAGCTGATGTCGGTCTGCCACCGGATGCCGTGCTCGTGATTCACATTGATCGAGGAGAGCGCGATTTCGACACCGCTGTTCCGCGTCTTGCCGATGTTCTGCAGCGCCTGGCTGTACCCGGAGGTCTGCGGCAGGGTGCGCTGCAGCAGCAGGTCGCTGGTATTCTGCCTGTACCAGTCGACGGTGCCCGTGATGCGGCTGCCCAGGATGCCGAATTCGACGCCTAGGTCGGCCTGGGCGGTCTTCTCCCACTTGAGGTTCGGGTTGGCCGGATTGGTCGCGTTCGGCGCGTACCCGCCCGCGGTGGTCGAGCCGAAGTTGTACAGGGTGCGCGCGAGCGCGCCCTCGGTCTGGTACGCATCGATGGACGAGTTGCCGGTAACGCCGTAGCTACCGCGCAGCTTGAGGGCGCTGAGGAAATCGAATCGCCGCATGAACGGCTCGTCCCCGAGCTGCCACGCCACGCCGACCGTCGGGAAGGTCACCCACTTGTGCCCGGGCGCCAGTTGGCTGGCGCCGTCGCGTCGGAGCGTGGCTGAGACAGTGTAACGGTCTCGCAGCGTGTAGACCACGCGACCCATGTACGACGCGAGTGCCGTCTCGGTGAGGGCCGTGGTGAGCAGGAAGTTCTGCCCCTGGCCCAGCGAGTAGTAGAGCGCCTCGTCGTACGGAATGAACTGCGCGCTCTCGTTGGCGGCCGAGCTGCGGAACTTCTGGATGCCGTACAGCAGCGTGGCATCCACGTGGTGCACCTTGCCGATGTCCCGGCTCACCTGGAGCATGGCGTCCAGGGTGTACTGCAGGTTGGCGAACTGGTTGTACGATCCCTCCCGATCGGTGTGCCCGGGAAAGATCGCGTCGGGGCCCTCGTAATGACCGGTGCTCTGATGTGTGTAGTCCGGCCCGAAGTTCACGCGCAGGTTTACGCCTTCGAGCAGCTGGAACGTGCCGAACGCGGACACGAACAGGCGGTCGCGCGTCACGTCGTTCCGCACACCCTGCACGGCCTTGAGCGGGTTCCAGGCCAGCGCATCGCCATCGGGATGCGCGAGGATGAGGCCGTTGGCGTCGTACGGCGACCCGAAACCGGTCTGCTGACGCGCGGCGCCCCAGAGGCCGTCGCCTAGGGCGGTCGCCTGCAGGGAATGGGTGTACTGCGCGGAGACGCCGAGGCGCAGCCGGCCCTGGACGTGATCGACGGAGGCGTTGCCCGTGAACCGGTTGAAGTCGAAGCCCACGGCCGTCCCGGTCTGGTCGAAGTAGTTCCCGGACAGGTTGAAACGGGTGTTCTCCGAGATCCCGTTCATCCCGATGTGAACGCTTCGCTGCTGGCCGGTGCGCTCAATCAGCTTCTGCCAGTCGGTCGCTTGGCCCGCCGCATAGGCCGCCTGCTGCTGCGCGCTCAGGACCGAGGCGGGGTCGTCGCTCACACCGGCATAGCGCGCGGCCGCTTGCAGCATCGCCAGGTACTGCTGAGGGTTCATCATGGTGGGGAGGCCGTACGGGCGCTGGCCCGTCACGTACGCGTCGGCCGTGAACTGCGTCTTCACCCCGCCGGTGCCCGCGCCCTTCGTGGTAATCAGCACCACGCCGTTGGCGCCGCGGCTGCCGTAAATCGCCGTGGCGGCCGCGTCCTTCAGGATATCGATGGAAACGATGTCGTCCGCGTTGAAGTCCCCGATCCCGCCGGCGATGGGAACGCCGTCCACTACGATGAGCGGATTGTTGTTCGCGGTGATCGAGCGGATGCCGCGGATGAAGATCCTCACGTCGTCGCCGGGCTTGTTGCCTCCGTTCACGATGTCCACGCCCGGAACGCGGCCCTGGATCGCCTTGATCGCGTTCGACGTCGGGAGCTCGGCGATCTGCGCCGCCTTCACCGTCGACACCGCGCCGGTCACGGTGCGCCTCTCTTGCGTGCCATAGCCGACGACCACCGGCCCTTGCAGCTCGATCGCCTTGGCGGTCAGCCGGAAGTCGGCGACCACGCTCTGTCCGGCCGTCACGGTCACCACTTGCGTGGCGACGCCAAAGCCGATCAACCTCGCCACCACCGTCCGTGTTCCGGCAGGGACCTCCGGAATCACGTACTTCCCGTCCGGACCGGTGACGACGCCGAGTCGCGTGCCTTGCACCACCACACTCGCGGTTGCGACCGGCTGGCCCTGTTCATTGGTGACGGTGCCGGCAACTTGGCCCGTCTCCTGCGCCTGGAGGCGGCCCGCGCCCGGAACCGCAAGCATCAGCCCTAGCAGGAGCCTCCACAGTCTCATGTCTCTCATGTCGAGTCCCCTCACTGAGAGTGTGGCGTTGTTGCTTGGACGGCGGCCGTGATACGGTCATCTTATCACTTTTCATCCCGCAACGCGAGCCCCCCCGGAAAGGCTCAGGGGGTCCCGTTGTTCGTCAGGGCGTCACAGCGGGGTTTGCGTGGATCGGGGGGGCAGCGCAGCTGCCGATACCAGTCGAGGGAATGCGCCGGCGCTTCGTAGCCCGGCGGCAGCGGCAGGTGCGAGAACGACTGCCAGTACGATACCGACGCATCGCGCCACCAGCGCGCCTCGACTTCCTGAATCCGGAGGAACGCCTGGACGCGGCGGAATCGCTCGCTGTCCACGAGGCCCTGGAGCCCGTCCCACGTCTGCTCCATCCAGCGCACGGTGTCGACGCCCGCCTGGTAATGCGATAGCAGCTCCTGCCACAGGGTTCGGCCCGACCGCAGGCGTTGGCTCCACCCCACGTGGTGGAACCACAGCAGCAAAGTCTCGGGCACGGAGTCGCGATCCGCGAAGCGGCGTCGCACCGGCGGGAAGTACTGGCGCACGGCATTGCTGCCGGTGGCGGTGCGGTCGAAGCCCAGGCCCGCGGTGTCCGCCCGGTTGAAGTAGACGGACGTCTGGTCGGCCCGGCCGCCCGCTACCCACGGCCCCGGTCCATAGTGATGGCCCCGTGCCATCTGGTGGGCGAGCCCGAGCGGGGTCATGTAGTTCACCACGGCTTCCCGCGAGGCCAGCGTCATCGCTTTCACCGGACCCACGACTCGCGGATCGTTCGAGAACGTCATCCGGATCCATTCGTCCGCGATGGCGGCCGAGGAGAGGGTGTAGTCCCACGCGAGCCGGCCGAACGCGTACCAGTTGGCCTGGTTCAAGTCCGAGCCGCACCAGTCGCGGTCGGATCCCACGTTGGCGACGCCGGCGAGACCGCGGATCTCGTGCCCGACCGTCGACCCTGGGCCGCGCGCATAGGTGTCGGCGCGGAGCGCCTCCTCCCACAGCGGCGCGAGAAACGCCAAATGGGTGTCCTGGCCGAGGTACTCCTTGGTGATCTGGAGCTCCATCATCAGCGGGGTCCGGGGCATGGCCCCGAACAGGGGATGGAACGGCTCGCGCGGCTGGAAGTCGAGCGGCCCGTTCTTCACCTGGAGCAGCACGTTCTCGCGGAACTTGCCGTCCTGCGGTGTGAACTCGTCGTACGCCTGGCGGACGCGGTCGGTGGGGACGTCGTTCGAGTAAACGAACGCGCGCCACATCACGACGCCACCGTGCGGGGCCAGGGCATCGGCCAGCATGTTGGCGCCGTCGGCATGGGTGCGGCCGTAGTCTTGCGGGCCGGGCTGTCCCTCCGAGTTCGCCTTCACGACAAATCCGCCGAAGTCCGGAACGACGCGGTAGATCTCGTCGACCTTGCGGCGCCACCACGCCCGGACGGCGGAGTCGAGCGGATCGGCCGTGCCGAGGCCGGCCAGCTCGATGGGCGCACTGAAGCGCGCCGTGAGATAGACGCGGACGCCATACGGCCGCAGTACGCTCGCCAGCGCCGCCACCTTGGCGAGGAAGTCGGGCGCGAGGACGCCCGCGTTCGCGTTGACGTTCGTGAGCACCGTTCCGTTGATCCCGAGCGAAGCGTTGGCCCGGGCGTAGTCCCGATAACGTGGGTCGATGGAGTCCGGCAAGTGGGTCCAGTCCCACAACGAGCGGCCCGCGTAGCCCCGCTCTTCGGTCCGGTCGAGGTTATCCCAGTGGTCGAGCAGGCGCAGCCGGAGTTTCGGCGCGCCGACGACTGCCAGCGCTCCGAGCGGTGTGCCGGTCTGGATGAGGCGCAGCAGGTGGAACGCGCCGTACAGCACGCCGGCACCTGAGTTCCCGGCGATGACGATCGCCTGCCGGCCGCGCACGCGCAGGGCCCGGAGCACGAACCCTTCGTCGCCCGCGCGCCGCAGGTCGTCGGCGAGCGGGAGCGCCGCAACGAGGGGTGACGTCGCCGGCGTGCCAGCGATGAGGGCGCCGTCGCGGCGGACGCTGTCCGCGCCCGGGATGGCGCTGCCCAGGAGCCCCGCGAGACCGAAGCTCAGCTCGTCACGGGCGGCGCGCAGCGTGGGGGAATCGCCTTCCACGACAAGATGGGTCAGCGCCGCGCGGTACTGCGCCAGTCGCCCGGCGTCGTCGACCAGCCGGTAACGCAACCACAGGTCGTAGCCGTCTTCGGCGGCGGGCGGCCTGGGGACGGAGCGGGGGGAGGCCGCCGCGAGCAGCACGCACCACAAGACGACGGACCGGCCCGACGCAAACGGTCTCATGCCGACCCTGGTCAGGCCGGCACGTGAGGGATGCGCCCGTCAGCGGGATCCGCCCAGCGGGTATTGGGGATCAGCGGCGCCCAGCCCGGCCGCAGCGGGTCCTGGTCGTACGGATACGGCCCGAGCCGCAGAAACGACTCGTGGTACCGGGCCAGGCGGTCGCGGTCGAGCTTCACGCCGAGCCCCGGGGCGGTCGGCACGGGGATCGCGCCGTGGCAGTACTGCAGTTTGCCGCCCTCGATGATGTCGTCGAGGAGGTGGTGGTAGTGCGCGTCCGCGGCGAAGGTGAGGTTCGGGATCACGGCGCCGAGGTGCAGCATGGTCGCGAGCTGGATGCCCAGCTCGCCCGACGAGTGCACCGCGACGCCGAACTGGAACGCTTCGCAGATCCCCGCCGCTTTTACGCACGACCGGATCCCACCCCAAAACGTCGTATCGAGCAGGATGACGTCGACGGCTGTCTGCAGCACGTTGGCGGCCAGCTGCTCGAAGCCCACCACGACCGTGTTGGTCGCGAGCGGGATCCGGATGCGCTCGCGGGCGCGGCGCATGCCGTGCAGCCCGAACACGGGATCTTCGAGGTAGTCGTTGTTCAGGCTCTCGATCTCGCGCCCGAACCAGACCGCCACTTCGGTGGACCACACGCCGTTGGGATCGAAGCGGAAGCTGTCGTCCGGCAGCGCGGCGGCGAGCGCGCGGTAGCACTCCAGCTCATAGCGCGGCGGGAACACGCCGCCCTTGAGCTTGTGCGTCGTGAACCCGCATTCCTGCTTGAGCGCGCGGGCCTCGGCGACCAGGTGGTCCACCGTGCGGACTTCACCGGAGCCGTCGGCGGCATTGGCGTAGCGATAGAACAAATACGACGCGAACGGCACCTGATCGCGCAGCCGGCCTCCCAGGATGTCGCTCACGGGCACGCCCCACGCCTGCCCCAGCAGGTCGAGACAGGCGAACTCGAGCGCCGCGAGCAGCTGCGTGCGCTGGTTGTAGAGTGACGCGGTGGGGTTGGCGATCACGAAGCGCATCTCCTCGAGACGCGCCGGGTCGCGGCCGACGAGGTACGGCTTCAACCCGAGCACGGCGGCCGTGGCCGACTCGCCCCCGCCGCCCAGCTCGCCCAGGCCGACCCGGCCGTCGTCCGTCTCGACCTCGACGATGGTCCGCACGAAGCGGCCCCAGTGGCACCCGTTGGCGTGGCGCAGCGGGGCGGCGAGGGGGACGGAAACGGGGGTGGCGCGGATATCGGCGATCTTCATGGTGATAAACTGACCTTATCACCGCCCGGCGGCAAGCGACGCCTCCGCCGGCTCGAGCCGCGGCACCAGCAAATGGATGAGGCCGAGCGCCCCGACGTAGGCGAGTCCCAACACCGCGAAGATCGGCCCGTAGTTGCCGCCCGTCGCCTGCAGGATCGCACCCGTGAGCCGCTGCAGGCCGAACGCGCTGAACAGGCCGGCGCACCCGCCGATCCCGACGACGGACGCGACCGCGCCCCGGGGGAACATGTCGCTCACGGTGGTGAACAGGTTGGCCGACCACCACTGGTGCGCGCCGGCCGCCACGCTCACGATGCCCACCGCCACCCACATGCTCCCGGCCGCGGGCGCGTACATGGTCGGCAGGACGCAGAGCGCCGCCGCGAGCAACGCGGTCTTCCGGCCCCGGTTCACGCTCCACCCGCGCTTGATCAGCGCACCCGACAGCCATCCGCCCGTGATCGAGCCGACGTCGGCCGCGACGTAGATGACCACGAGCGGAGCCGCGAGGCCCACGAGCCGCACGCCGAAGCTCGCGTCGAGGAACTTGGGGAGCCAGAACAGATAGAAGAGCCACACCGGATCGGTCATCGCCTTGCCCACGATGAACGCCCAGGTCTGGCGGCGGCCCAGCAAGGCGCGCCAGGGGGCGCGCTCCGCGTCCGCGACGGGCGCCTCCCGATTCGGGGCTCGATAGAGCGCCAACCAGAGGGCGAGCCACAGCAGGTCGAGCGCGCCGGTGGCGAGGAACGCCCAGCGCCACCCCAGCCCGAGGGCGATCGACGGCACCAGCAGCGCGGCGACGATCACGCCGACGTTGCTGCCGGCGTTGAAGATGCCGGTGGCGAGCGCGCGCTCCTTCTGCGGAAACCATTCGGCGACGGCCTTGACCGCGGCCGGGAAGTTCCCCGACTCGCCGGCGCCGAGCAGGGCGCGCGCGATGCCGAAGCCGGCGACCGTGCGCGCCAAGGCGTGCCCCATGGCCGCGAGGCTCCAGACCAGCACGGCGAGTGCGAGCCCCGCGCGCACCCCGATCCAGTCCATCACCCGGCCCATGACCAGGAGCCCCACGCCGTAGGCGATGCTGAACCACGAGACGATGGCGGCGTAGTCGGTCTCGGTCCACCGGAGCTCGCGCGTGAGCGTGGGTGCGAGGATGCCGAGCACCTGGCGGTCCACATAATTGACGGTGGTGGCGCCGAACAGCAGAGCCACGACGGTCCAGCGGCGTTCGAATCGCGGCTCAGACACCGCTGGACACGCTGAAGCCGCCGTCCACCGGGATGACGGCGCCGGTGACGAACGACGCCGCGTCGCTGCACAGCCATTGCACGGCGCCGACGACCTCCTCGGGCCTGCCGAAGCGGCCCATCGGCGTGTGGGAGATGACGGCGCGGGCCCGCTCCGTGTGGCTGCCATCCGGCTTGAGGAGCACGGCGCGGTTCTGCTCCGTCACGAAGAACCCCGGTGCGACGGCGTTCACCCGCAGCCGGTCGCCGTAGCGCCGCGCCAGCTCGACGGCCAGCCAGCTCGTGATGCTCTCGATCCCCGCTTTCGCGACGGAGTATCCCAGGACGCCGCTCAGGACGCGGCGCGCGGCCATCGAAGAGACGTTCACGATGCTGCCCGAGCCCTGGCGGCCCATGGCCTCGCCGAACGCGAGCGCCGGGACGAGCGATCCGTGCAGGTTGAGCCGCAGCACCTCGTCGAACGCGTCGAGCGGCACATCGAAGACGGGCCTGTCGTCGCTGCGCGCGCGCGCGACATTGCCGCCGGCCGCGTTGACGAGAATGTCCACCCGGCCGCGGGCCTCGAGCACAGCGTCCCGGGCGGAGCGCACCTGTGCCTCGTCGAGGACGTCCGCGATGAGGGCGAGGGCGTCGCCCCCGCCGTCGCGGATCTCCTTGGCCTTCGCCTCGGCGGCAGCGCGTCGCCGGCCCAGGATGGCGACGACCGCTCCCGCGTCTGCCAGGCCCGAGGCGATGGCGCCGCCGATCACCCCGTAGCCGCCCGTGACGACCGCGACGCGACCGGCGAGCCCGAACGGCGACAGGGTGCCGCGCGCCACGGTCAGGGAATGAACAGGGCCAGGTCGATCGCGTCCGCCATCATGCGGTAGCCCGCCTCGTTGGGATGCAGGTGATCGCCCGTGTCCGCCAGCGGCAAGAGACGAGAGGGCTCCGCGGGATCGCGCAGCACCGCGTCGAAGTCGATGACGGCATCGAACGCGCCGGCCTCGCGGATCCAGCGGTTCACCCGCTGGCGCGCCGCTTCACGGTCGGGTCCATCATACTGCGATCCGCCGAACGGCGGGATCGTGGCACCGTAGACGCGCAGGCCGCGATCGTGCCCGCGGGCGACGATCTCCCGATAGGCGGCCAGCAGGTTCTGCGCCACCGTGGCCGCTCTCCCCGGCTCCCGGGCGCCGCCGATGTCATTGACGCCTTCGAGCAGGATCACCCAGCGCGCTCCGTTTTGCCCCAGCACGTCGCGCTCGAGTCGCGACAGGGCGGTGGGACCGAGGCCGCCCTCGAGAACCGTGTTGCCACCGATGCCGGCGTTGAGCACGGCGACGTGCCGGGTGCGCGGATCGGCCAGCAGGCGGCGCGCGAGGTTGTCGGGCCAGCGGTCGTTCCGGTTGGTGCCGGAGCCACGGCCGTCGGTGATAGAGTTGCCCAGGGTGACGACGGCTCCTCCCGCCCCCTCCGCCGCCACGTCGAGACCGGCGAGCACGTACCAGTGATCGGTCGTGACCGCCTCCGCCAGCTCGGGCGCGCTCGCCCAGCGGCCGGCCTGAAGATACGACGTGGTCCGTGACCCGGGATGGCCCGTGAGCGAGGCGGGCGCGGCGCCGCACTGGATGGTGATGGCGAGGTCGCCGAGCGCGGGGACGGCGTAGTCCAGCGGATCGGAGGTGACCACGGCGCCGGGAGCGATGCGCACCGAATCCGCTCCACCGAACGTCAGCCCCCGGTCGCTCGCGATCTCGATGGCGCTCGCTCCGCGCGAGCGGGCGACGTGGGCCGCGGTGATCGCGAGGGGGCCGTCGCCGAACGTATTCGAGAACCGCACGCGCAGGGTCTGCCCTCCGATGGACGTATGGATGACCTGGCGCACGGTGCTGCCCGCCAGCCCCGGGGCCGGCGGCATGTTGCGCGGCTCGACGCGCTGCTGAGCGGCCGCCCAGGTGCCGAGCCAGCGCACACGCGGCGTGGCGGACGGCGGCGCGCACGCGTTCGCGACGGCCGCGAACGCGGCTAAAGCCGCGACCCTCATGTCGTCAGCACGCCGTCATGGCGTCCGGACCGGCGCGCTGGATCCCCCCGCCGCGGTCGGCGGCCGGCCCAATCCGGGCATCGGCTGCAGCCGGGATCGGCCATCGCTCCCAATGAACGCCCGCAGCTCGACATACGCCCGGTGCGGGTTGTTGCGCTGCAGACCGGCCCGGATCCACGTCTCGCCGTACCAGCGATCGAACGGCGGGTATTCCGCGCGGGCAAAGTCGCTCTCGAGCTGTTCCAGCGGCGTGAGCGCTTCGCGGACGAGGCGCCACATGGCGCTCGAGTCCGGTGCCTGGAGGGCATCAGCCAGCTTCAGCGCGGCCCGCGTCTGCCGCTCGTCCACGCGCAGGCCCAGGTCGACGTCGACTGAGAAGAAGCGCTGCTGGGTCCGCGACATGGCGGCCCCGGCCTCCGCCTCCGCCGCCAGCGCCGTGTCGAGACGGCCGACGCGGGTCTGGAGCACCGCCAGGGTGTCGGCGTTGAAGGGTGTGAACGGGCGGCCGGTCGCCCGCTGCCACAGGCGCTCGACGAGGTTCTGCACCGCTTCCGACGCATACCACAGCTTGTCGGGCGTGTCGAGCAGCGCATGGTACTCGTCGTAGGCCGCACGGGCTTGGACGGCGGCGGGGGTGAAATATTCCCGCGTCCACCATGCGACGAAACGGCCCGCGGGATCGGGTGACGCGTACACCGCGGGCGCGTTCCATGTGATGTCCGCGATCATGCGGGCCCCCATGACGTAGTCGCGCAGCTCGGACACGTTGACGAGCATATATTCGGTCGCACCGGCCTTCACGATGCGCTGGAATTCTCCGGCGATCGTCGTGGGAGCCACGGTGTGGGTGGTCTGCTTGCTCAGATTCCCGCCGAGGTAGGCGAGGTGGTAGTACACGCCGTGCTTCCAGCGGCCCGGGTCGTCCGGGAGGCCACGCATGTGGCCGTCGTTGTCGTCCGGCCAGACGATGATCACGTCGTCCGGCAGGCCGAAGGCCGCAGGAGCGCGGCGAAACAGGTCCAGCATCTCCGAGTACATCGTGAAGTGGAAGATCGGCGTGCGCCCCGGCGGCAGCGCGTTCCGCACCATGGCGGTCTGCAACCCGATCACCTCGCGGAATACGCGCCCCTTGTCGTCGTCGGTGGTCCCCTCGGGCCAGGTGTAGGCGCGGTCCGACGTGTTCCGCAGTCCCACCGGCCAAATCACGTCCAGGTCGTGGTTCTCCTCGACGCCGCCGCGCCAGAAGGTCAACAGGCCGTCCCGGTTGGTGAGCCAGTCGTAATCGGGTCGCACGCCGCGCTCGGCGGCAAGGTTGAACGTGGTGAGGCCGAATGGATTGGAGACGAGAATGTCGTAGTGATGCGAGGTGTAGTAGAGGCCCCAGTCGCTCGCGAGCTGCTGCACCTCGAAGCGGCGATGCACCCGCACGTACGGCGCCACCATGTTCATCCGCAGCCGCAGCGCGGTTTCGAAGTAGCGCCGGTACCAGACCAGGGGCACGTCGCCGGTCTGGAGCGGGTACCCTCTCGCGTCGAACGGACGCGGCAGGATGTCTTCGTCGTCGTGAAACAAGCCGCGATAACGGAACGTGGGCGGTCCCTGCGCGAAGCGGGTCGCCTTGAGCACCAGCGGATCGCGGTGCTCCGGCACGTAGCCGGTCCAGAGATAGAGGGGGTCGACCCCCAGCCGCTCGGACAGGGTGTAAGCGGCGAACGCGGTGCCCCGCGGGTTCGACCCCACGAGCCAGATGGTCCCCGGCGTGGTGACGATGCGATAGGACTCCCACTGACCGCGCAGCGCCGCGGCATCGATCGCGGCCGGCAGAGGCTCGTTGCCCAACGTGGCAAGCCGAATGCTCGTCTTGCCGGCCGTGGGCCGGGCCACAATGGGGGGTCGGTAGCCGCTGATCGCCTCGATGTCGCCCGCCAGAAACGTGGCTGCCTGGCGCACGCTCAGGTGCTCCGCGGCGCCGAGCACGATCTCCGCGCCGCTCTCGCCCGCCGCGAGCACCACGTCTCCGGCCGCGACAGGGCCGGTCCGGACCCATGACCCGCGCACGGGCGCGGCCCACGGGTTGCCCTGCGCGGCGCCGCCCGCCGCAACGAGCGAGCACGCGACCAGCACGGCAACGATTGCTCGGCATCGGTTCATGGCATCGATCCTCATGATTGGCGACGTGCCCGGGGAAGCGGCGCAACTCGATATTACGCGCGCCCGTGCGGGCTCGCTCTCCCACAGCCCGGGGTGCTCCCTGACACAACCCTTTTCCGAGTCTCGTCATCTAACGAGCAAACCTCCGACCAGGCTCTCATGCTCTTGGGCTTGCCGCTCCTAGCCGCCGTCGCGCTCGCCAGTCAGGCCCCCAGCTCACGGCCGCAAGGCCATCCGGCGGACCCGCCCCCTCCGGCGCCCCCGCCGACCAGCGCTACCGCCACGCGCGCCGCTCAGGCACCCGTCATCGACGGGCGCGACGACGATGCCGTGTGGCGCGACGCCCGGCCGATCACCGAATTCCAGGAATGGCGGCCCAGCGAGGGCGCACCGCCCAAGCTCCCGACAGAGGCGAAAATCGCCTACGACGCCAGTGCCCTGTATGTGTTCGTCCGCGCCTTCGATCCGCACCCCGACAGCATCATTACGGTGCTCGCCCGGCGCGACTACTTCACGCCCTCGGACATGATCTGGCTGTTCCTGGATTCGTATCACGACCGGCGCACCGGCTATGAATTCGGCGTCAACCCCTCGGGCGTGAAGCTCGACGCCCAGATCTACAACGACGGCAATGAAGACTTCGCGTGGGACGCGGTGTGGGACGTGGCGACGCGCCGCGATTCGCTGGGCTGGACCGCCGAGTTCCGCATCCCGCTGTCGCAGCTGCGGTACGGGCGGCAAAGGCATCACACGTTCGGCCTGACGATCGATCGGGATCTGTACCGTTACGCCCAGCGCGTGAGCTGGCCCCTGTTCCGCCAGTCGAAGGCGGGGTTCGTGTCGCAATTCGGCGACGTGGACGGGTTCGACGACCTGGAGGCGCCGCGCCGGCTCGAGGCCGCGCCCTATCTGGTCACCAAGAACGTGTCGCAGTACACTGCGGCCGGGTTCGGCCGCTCGCAGGACGTCACCATCGGTGGCGGCTTGAAGTACCGCGTCGCCTCGAACCTCACGCTCGACGCCACGATCAATCCGGACTTCGGCCAGGTCGAGGCCGATCCGGCGGTGCTCAACCTCACGGCGTTCGAGACGTTTTTCCGGGAGCAGCGGCCGTTCTTCGTCCAAGGCGCGGGGATCTTCCGCTTCGACGTGAACTGTACCGCGGTCAACGACTGCAGCACCGGAGAAGGTCTGGTTTACAGCCGGCGCATCGGACGCCCGCCCGAGGTGGGCACCTTCGCGGACCGCACCTCCCCCGTTTTCACCCGGATCCTCGGCGCCGGTAAGCTCACCGGACGCTCGCCGGGCGGCATGACTATCGGCGTGCTCGACGCCGTCACACAGCACGTCAGCGGCGTCGGGGGCGCGACGATCGAGCCGACCACCAACTACGGCGTCGTGCGGCTGCGCCAGGACCTACGGGGCGGCGAGTCCAGCATCGGTGGAATCGTCACGGCCGTGAACCGCGACAACGATGCGTTTACGTCACCGTCCCTGCGCCACAAAGCCTACGTCGGCGCCATGGATTTTCGTCACCGCTTCCGCGGCGGCCGCTATGAGATGTCGGGATCGGTCGACTTGAGTCGGGTCGAGGGAACCGACTCGGCGATCGCCCTCACGCAGCGCGACGCGGCGCACTACTACCAACGGCCCGATGCCCTGCGGTACGACCCGACGCGCACGTCGCTCTCGGGCGACGACGAGTCGCTGCAGTTCGGCAAGGTGGGCGGCGCGCACGTCCTGTTCCAAACCGGCTACGAGCGCCGCTCCCCGGGGTTCGAGATCAACGACCTGGGCTACCTGCAGCGCGCCGACCAGCAGACGTGGAGTACGTGGGTGGGCTTTTTCGACCGGAAGCGGCGCGCCCTGACCCAGCGCTTCCAGTGGAACTTCAACTGGTGGCAATACTGGACCAGCGCCGGACTGCCGGAGGAGCGTGCGTTCAACACCAACACCCATACGACGTTCAACAACACGTGGTCGCTCCACGTCGGGGGTACCCTGGGCCAGCTGGGCGAGACCTATTGCTACTCCTGCTCCCGCGGCGGCCCCGCCGTGCGTCAGGATCCCTACTTCGCGCCGTGGGCCGGCGTGATCGGCGACGACCGCAAGGCGATCGTGCCCTACTTCTGGGTCAATTATTGGCGCGGGGACGGCGGGCGGTCTCGCAGCATCAATCTGAGTCCCGAGCTCGACTTCAAAGTCGCGTCGCGCGTCACGGCGTCGATCGCGCCCAGCTATACGCGGGCGACGAACGACGTGCAACCGCGGGGGCTCGACACGACCCAGGCACACCATTACCTCTTCGCGCACCTCGAGCAGAAGCAGCTCGGCGTGACCATGCGCTTCACGTACCCGTTCACCGCGAATGCGTCGCTCCAGGTGTACGCGCAGCCCTTCATCTCCAAGGGCACCTACAGCAACATGCAGGAGCTGGACACCGCGCGCGCGCGCGCGGCCGACTTCGCAAGCCGCTATCAGCGCTACACCGCTGACACGGCGGTCTCGAACCACCCGGGCGGATTCAACTCCAAGCAGTTCCACTCCAACGTCGTGTTGCGCTGGGAGTACCGGCCCGGCTCGACGCTGTTCGTGGTGTGGAGCCAGGGGCGTCAGCAGTCGGCCGGCGCCGAGGGCACGCGCGGCTTCCGCGGCGACTTGGGCGATCTGTTCAGCCTGTGGCCCGACAACACCTTCCTCGTGAAGCTGTCGTACTGGATCAACCGGTAGCGCCGCCCGTCGCGCATTTGCCGAACGCTGTCTGGGGCGGTACGCTTCCCGCCCCATGCAGGTTTCCTCGCTGCTCGCGCTCGCCCTGTTGCTGCCCGCGCCCCCGCTGGCGGGGCAGCACGCCGACTCGGCGGCCGGCTTCGACCTCTCGGAGGTCATGATCCCCATGCGCGACGGGATCAAGCTGCACACTACGGTCTTCGTGCCGCAGGGGACACACCCGCCGCTGCCCATCATCTTCACGCGCACGCCGTACGGCATCGCCCACGCCGCCAACACGCTGCGCGGCTATTACCGGGCATTGGCGACCGACGGCTACATCTTCGTGTTCCAGGACATCCGCGGGCGTTACACGTCGGAGGGCCGCTTCGTCATGATGCGCCCGCCGCGCGATCGCCGCGACCCGAGCGCGATCGACGAGAGCACTGACGCGTACGACGCGATCGCGTGGCTGCTCGCGCACGTGCCCGGCAACCACGGCCGCGTGGGGATGCTCGGCATCTCGTATCCCGGCTGGCTCACCTTGATGGCGATGCTCGACCCGCATCCGGCGCTCAAGGCGGCCTCGCCGCAGGCGTCGCCGGCGGACATGTACCTGGGCGACGACTTTCATCACAATGGCGCGTTCCGGCTGAGCTACGGCTTCGAGTACGCCGCGCGGATGGAGACGTCGAAGGGGCAGGATACCTTCGCGTTCGACCGCCACGACACGTACCAGTGGTATCTGGCGCTCGGGCCCCTGGCGAACGTCAATGCCAGGCACCTGCACGGGGCGATTCCCAGCTGGAACGACTTCGTCGCCCATCCCAACTACGACGGCTTCTGGCAGCGACAGGCCGCCGCTCCGTATTTGACCCGCGTCACGGTGCCGACGCTCAACGTGGCCGGATGGTGGGACCAGGAGGACTTCTACGGACCGCTCGAGATCTACGAGCTGCTCGAGCGGCACGACACGGCGCGCGTGAACTCGCTCGTGGTCGGGCCGTGGAACCACGGTGGCTGGGCGAGCGCCGAGGGAGAGAAACTCGGCGAGATCGACTTCGGCAGCCCCACGTCGCGCTACTTCCAGGAGAAGATTCTCGCGCCCTGGTTCGCGCACTTCCTCAAGGACCAGGGCGAGCTGAGGCAGCCGGAGGCGATCACGTTCGAGGCGGGCGACAATCGCTGGCGCTCATGGGACGCGTGGCCGCCGCGGGGGACGACCGCGAAGCGGTTGTACTTCCAGGCCGGCGGCCGGCTCTCGTTCGAGCCCCCGGCCGCCCCCGGCGCGAGCGCGTTCGACAGCTACGTGTCCGACCCCGCCCACCCCGTGCCGTACCGCCACCGGCCCATTCCGGCGACGTACTCCCCGCAGCCCTCCGGCTGGACCACGTGGCTCGTCGAGGACCAGCGCTTCGTCGAGGACCGCCCCGACGTCCTTGCTTGGCAGACGGAGCCGCTCGAGCGGGACGTGACGATTGCGGGGGACATCACCGCTCGCGTGTTCGTGTCCACCACGGGCACGGACGGCGACTGGGTCGTGAAGCTGATCGACGTCTACCCGGACGAGCCCCCGACCGACTGGAAGCTCGCGGGGTGGCAGCTGATGGTGGCGAACGACGTGTTCCGCGGCCGCTTCCGCTCGAGCTTCGAGAAACCGCAGCCGTTCACACCGAACCAGGTTACGCCGCTCACCATCGACCTGCACAGCCAGGACTACCGGTTTCTCAAGGGACACCGGATCATGGTGCAGCTGCAGAGCACGTGGTTCCCGCTCATCGACCGCAACCCGCAGACCTTCGTCCCCAACATCTTCGAGGCACGAGCGGCGGACTACCGCCCGGCGACCGTGCGGGTGTACCGCTCGCCGCGGTGGCCGTCGTCGGTGGAGGTGCATGTGGTGAAGGAGTGACTCAGAGTTCCTCCGACGCCACCCGAGCCGCTTCCGCCAACACAGCGGCTCCGACGAAGATGCTCTCCTCGGCCGGATAAAACCGCGACGAGTGCGCGGGAATCGGGTCGCCCCCGGGCTCCCGTGCGCCGACCCTGAGAAAGCATCCGGGTATCCGCTCGAGGTACGACGCGAAGTCCTCGCCAGCCATGTTGAGGAACCCCAGCGGTACGATCGCGGCATCGCCGAGCACCGCGGCCGCCGCCCGGCGCGCCCAGCCGGCCGGCTCGGGCGGATTCACGAGCGGCGGAGGACCGAGCTCGATCGAGACCTCCGCCCGCAGCCGATAGACCGCTGCGCTCGATTCGGCGATGCGACGCACCTCGTCGCCCAGGAGCCGGCGGGTGTCGGCATCCGTGGCGCGCAGCGTCCCCGTGAGCGTGGCGCGGTCGGGGAGGACGTTCGGCGCCGAGCCCGCGTGCACGCTGCCGATGCTCACCACGGCGGGAGCCGCGGGATTCACGCGGCGGGAGACGATGGTCTGAAGCGCCCCGACGAGCGCCGCCGCGCCGACGATCGGGTCCGCGGCCTCGTGGGGCCGGGCACCGTGCCCGCCACTGCCGAGCAGCCGGATCTCGAAGCTGTCGGCCGACGCCGCGAGCGGCCCCTCCTGCGCCACCACCTGGCCTACGGCGAACCGCCGGTCTACGTGCGCGCCGAAGATCGCGGCCACGCCATCGAGCGCCCGCGAGTCGAGCACCGCCTGCGCCCCCCGTCCGGTCTCCTCGGCCGGCTGCAGCACGATCAGCACATCGCCGGCGGCGGGACACGCCGTCAGAAGGTGTGCCGCGCCCACTGCCCAGGTCGCGTGGACGTCGTGGCCGCAGGCGTGCATCACGCCCGGGTGCTCGGACGCGAACGGCAGGCCCGTCTCCTCCGAGATGGGCAACGCGTCGATGTCCCCCCGTACGGCGACCGGCGCCCGGGAAGAGTCGCGCCCGCGGATGCGGGCCACGACGCCCGTGCCCGCCACCCGCTCGAGCCGGGCGGGCTCGACGCGCGCCAGCGCCACCTCGAGCGCTGCGGCGGTGCGCTCTTCCTTTCCCGACAGCTCCGGGTGGCGGTGCAAGTCGCGCCGCAGCTCGACCAGCGCGCCTCGCAACGCCGCAGGAAACAGCTCGGCGAGGCGGCTCACGCGAGCACTTCGCTGCGCACCGTCAGGTTCTCCACGCGATCCATGTCGACCGCCACACCCATGCCCGGTGTTCGCGGCACGTGGACCATGCCGTCTCCGTCCATGGTCCACTCCGGCGTCACGATGTCCCGCTCCCAATAGCGCGCGCTGGGCGACAGGTCGCCGGGGAGCGTGAAGTTGGGCAGCGAGGCGAGCGCCACGTTGTGTGCGCGCCCAATCCCGCTCTCCAGCATGCCGCCGCACCACACCGGGACGCCGTGCCGCCGGCAGAGATCGTGGATGGCGATGGACTCGGCGAACCCTCCGACGCGGCCGGGTTTGATGTTCACGATGCGGCCGCTCTGGAGCGTGATCATGTCCTGCGCCCGCTCCACGTCGGTGATGGATTCATCCAGGCAGAGCGGTGTCTTGAGGAGCCGCTGCAGCGCGGCGTGGCGCACCAGGTCGTCGCGTCCCAGCGGCTGCTCGATCATCAGAAGGTCGAAGGCGTCGAGCCCTCGCAACCACTCGGCGTCGTCGAGCGTGTACGCGGAATTGGCGTCCACCATGAGGTGGACGTCCGCTCCGAGGGCCTCGCGCACGGCGCGCACGTAGGGCACGTCCGCACCCGGGGCGATTTTGAGCTTGATCTTCTTGTAGCCCTGCTGCACGGCCGCGCGGGCCCGCTGCACCAGCGCCTCGGGACTCGCCTGGAGCCCCAGCGAGATTCCGGTCACGATGCGCTCGCGAGTGCCGCCCAGCAGCGCCGCCAGCGGGCGGTCGCACAACCGGGCGGCCAGCTCCCAGCAGCCCATTTCCACGGCGGCCTTCGCCATGCGGTGCCCGCGAAAATCGCGCTCCAGGATGGCGTGCACGATCCCGGGCCCCTCGAGCTCCTGCTTGAGGATACGGGGCGCGACCCACGAGCGGATCGCCAACCACGCCGTGTCGATCGTTTCGTCGGAGTAGTTGGGCTGCTCGCCGGCGACGCATTCGGACCAGCCGGTAACGCCGTCGGAGGACGTCAACTCGAGCAGGCAGATGCGGCGCTCCGTGCAGATCCCCGACGAGATCCGGAACGGCTCCTTGAGCGGGAGGCGGATCTCCCGCAGGGTGATGCGCTCGACGCGCAGCATCAGGTTTTTCGGGACAGGATGTAATAGCCGCGCGCGGCCTGGGCATCCCGATAGAAGCCGGCCACGTGGTACCCCTGCTCGAGCGCCCAGGTGAACGCCGCGCGGGTGGTGGTGCGCCACCGGCCGGCCAGGTCGAGCGACGCGTCCTGCACTGTGTGGATCTCGAGCGGGATCTCGACCCGCAGGGGCGCCCGGGCCGGTGCGGCCCGGAAGCGCGGTGTGGTGGGGATGCCGTCGCCGTCGGAGGCGTTCAGGACTCTGGCCGTGCTCGTCGCCTCGCGTCGGTCGGGCGTGTCCTGCGCACCGATATCCCAGGCGACGATGAAACGATCGGTGCCGAGCCCCCGGTGCAGGGCGCTGTCGGTGTCGCTGCCGTACATGTCGATCACGTATTCCGTCACGCGCACGCCCAGCCGGTTGAGGTTGAAGTGCGCGTTGCGGGCGACGAGCGGGTCGAAGGTCCAGTAGACCGTGCCCACGCCGAGTTGCAGCAGCGCCTCGCGCTGAAACTGCTTGAGCCGGCGGCCGATGCCGTGATCGCGCAGCTCGGGGCGGACGGCGAGCATGTCGGACCAGTGGACCAACCGCCCGTGCTCGACGCCCGTGATGCCGAACACGAAGCCGACCAGCCGCTCCCGGGCGTCGAAGGCGCCCGCGCTCACGCCGCCCAGGCGCTGGCTGACCTTGAGGATAGCGGCGGGAACGCGCTCGCTGAAGTCGGCGCCCCACGTCTCGTGCTGCAGGGCGACGCAGGCGACGAAGTCGTCGCGGGTGTGGAGGTGCCGGATGTGCAGCCCGTCGGGTGGAGCGTGGCTGGGAGCGGCGGCCGGCGGCGCGACGGGCTCGTAGCGGTTCATTCGGGTATACGACAAGGTATACAAGGAGCCCACCCGCGGCAACATTCCCGCCGCTTGCGCTGCACACGACTTTGTACACATTATAGCCCGCCCCTCGCGCGAAGCGATCTCATGCAACGGCCGACCGTGCCCGTGCTGTGGCTGCTCACCCTCTGTTCGAGCAGTCTGCCCGCCCAAGCCGGGACCGCTCCCCAGACGCTCGCGGACCGGATCCAGCAGATCGTCACTCGCCCCGAATACCGCCGCTCGAGCTTTGGCGTCGCGTTCTACGATCTGGACGCCAAGACGGCGGTGTTCACCCTCAATGCCGACAAGCTGTTCGTCCCCGGCTCCACGACCAAGCTGCTCACCGAAGGGACCGGCCTCGAGCTGCTGGGCCCCGACTACCGGTTCCACACCCGCGTCTATCGTACCGGCCCGATCCGCAAGGACGGCACGCTGGCCGGCGACCTGGTGCTGGTGGCGAGCGGCGACCCCAACCTCTCCGGCCGTATCCGTCCCGACGGCACCCTCGCTTTCGAGAACCAGGATCACGCCTACGACGGCAGTCCCGACACGCGCGCGGTGCCGGGCGACCCGCTGCTCGTGATCCACGAGCTGGCCGATCAGATCGCGGCGCGACACATCACGCGCGTGTCGGGGCGCGTCATCATCGACATCAGCCTGTTCGCCGAGGGCGACCGCGAGCTCGGCACCGGCGTCGTCATCTCGCCCGTGGCCGTGAACGACAACCTCGTGGACGTGACCGTCGCTCCCGGCGCCGCCCCGGGCGACGCGGTCGTGCTGACGCCGTCTCCGGTCACTGCGTACGTGCGCTTCGTGAACCAGGCGACCACGGCGGCGTCCGACTCGCAGCCGGAGATCCACTGGGCCTCGGACAGCGCCGGTCCCGACGGCTCGCACACGGTCACCGTGGCCGGTCGCATGCCCGCGGGCAAGCCGGCATGGCTCTTCAGCTACGCCGTGCCGCAACCCAGCCGGTTCGCCGAGGTCGTGCTGGTGGAGGCGCTGCATGCACGTGGCGTCCGCGTGGCGGTGAGCCCGCTCGGCGTGCGGCACGACTTCACAGCGCTGGCGTCGGCCTACACGCCCGACAACCTGGTGGCCGAGCACGTGTCGCCGCCGCTCACCGAGGAGGCGAAGGTCACGTTGAAAGTGAGCCAGAACCTGCACGCCTCGATGATGCCCTTCATTCTGGGAGGACTGCTCGCGCACGACGGCTCGGCCAAGGCGGGGTTCAAGCTCGAGCACGACATGCTCGAGCGGGCCGGGCTCGACTTGAGCGGGGCGTCGCAGGGCGATGGGGCCGGCGGTGCGGCGCACTTCGCGCCCGAGTTCATGGTGCGCTTTCTCGCTTACATGGCCACGCGCCCGTATTTCCCGGCCTACCTCGCGGCGCTTCCGGTGCTGGGCCGCGACGGCACGCTCTGGAAGGTGCAGCCCAATTCGCCGGCCGCCGGTCATGTGCAGGCCAAGACGGGCACGTACGTAGAGGTGGACCATCTGAACCGCGCGCTGATGGTGAACGGGAAGGGGCTCGCCGGCTACGTGACGACCGCGGGGGGCCGGCGTCTAGCGTTCGCCGTGTACGCGAACAACGTCCCGGTCCCGTCGGACCCCGGCGCGATCGAGCGGACCATCGCGCAGGCGGTGGGTGAGATCGCGGCGGCGGCGTACGACGCGCCTTGATCCAGTGAGCAGGTAGTCGAGCACACCCCGTATGTGGAGACAGGCCATGCGATCCCTGACGAGCTCTCTCCTCCAGCTGATCCTTCTGGTCGGCGTGGCCCCCGCCGCCCGGGCGCTCCAACAACAACCGGAGCAGGGATTCGTGGCAGGTACGGTAATCGCCGAGGGTACGCTGCGCCCGCTCCCGGGCGTTCAGGTGAGTGCCGGGGCGGGTCATGTGGCGATCACCGACGCGGCCGGCCGGTTTCGCATCACCGGGCTCGCGGGGGGCCAGGTGACGCTCACGGCACGCAGCATCGGCTATGTACCCCTGACGCGCACCGTGGCTGTGGGCGACACGCGCGTCAGCTTCACTTTGAACGAAGCCCCGATCGAGCTCAACGCGGTGGTGGTCACCGGTACCGCCGGAGTTCAGACGAAGCGGGCCATCGGGAATGTGGTGCCCACGATCAACGCGGGCGACGTGAGCGCCGTCGCTCCGGTCTCGGACATCCAGTCGTTGATCAACGGCCGGGCACCCGGCGTCGAGATCCTGCCGGGCAGCGGCCAGGCCGGCACGGGCTCCAAGGTCCGAGTGCGCGGCATCTCGAGCCTGTCGCTGTCGAACAACCCGTTGCTCTACGTGGATGGCGTTCGCGTGGATAACAACCAGAGCACCGGTCCGACCGTGCAGGCGTTCGGCTCGCAGGTCGTTTCCCGGCTCAACGACTACGATCTGTCGGACGTCCAGAAGATCGAGATCATCGAGGGCCCCGCCGCCGCCACGCTGTACGGCACGGAGGCCGCGAGCGGCGTGATCTCGATCATCACGAAGCGAGGCTCCGTGGGCGCTCCCAGCTGGGAGCTGACCGCCAAGCAGGGATCCGAGTGGTTCATGAACCCGCAAGGCCGCTTCCCGCTGAACTACTGGATGGACACCCTCGGCACGGTCCACTCGATCGACTACAACGCGCTGGTGCAGCAGAACGGCGGTCCGATTTTCTCGAACGGCTACACCCAGGGCTACTCGCTCAACGTGAGCGGCGGCACGCCGGTGGTGCGCTACTACGTGTCGGGGAATTTCGATCGCCACAACGGCGTCGAGCCCAACAACATCTTCCGCCGCTACGGGGGCCGGGCCAACGTGAGCGTGGCGCCGAACGACAAGATCGACTTCTCGCTCAACGTGGGCTACAACAAGGCGCGCACCGACCTGAGTCTCGAGGCGGGCGGCGGCGGCGCGATGTGGGAGACGCTCTTCTCCACGCCGCAGAACCTGGGGACGACGGCCAAGGGCTTCCGCGACTACCCGCCCGGCATCAACTACGTCGCCATCTCCGACTGGCAGGACGTGAACCGCTTCACCGGCAGCCTGGAGATTCACCACCGGCCCACGTCATGGTTCACACAGCGGCTGGTCGTGGGCACGGACGTGACCCACGAGGTGAACGTGGAGTTCGTGCCGCACCTGGTGGACAGCCTCAAGCAGTACTTCGATCCCACCACGGCGTCGGGCTACCGTGATCAGGGTGGGCGTGATCCCACCACGAGCACGGTGGACTACAACGCGTCCGTGAACCTGCCGGTGACCGGAGGGCTGCGCTCGATCACGTCGGCCGGCGGCCAGTACTACCACTGGCTGCGCGATTCCACCGAGACCTATGGCGAGAACTTCCCGGCGTCGGGGCTCTCCGCCGTGTCGTCCGCGGCGCGCACCGTGGCCGGCGAGGACCTGATCGAGAACAACACGCTGGGCGGGTACGTGCAGGAGCAGCTCGCCTGGAACGACCGCCTGTTCGTCACCGGAGCAGTGCGCGTCGACCGCAACAGCGCCTTCGGCACCAAGGTGCGCCACCAGGTCTATCCCAAGGTGAGCGGCAGCTGGGTGATCAGCGAAGAGCCGTGGTGGCATTTCCATTGGCTCGACCAGGTGCGGCTGCGTGGGGCGTTCGGCGAATCGGGCAAGCAGCCCGACAACTTCGCAGCGCTGCAGACCTACGCCGCGGCCACCGGCCCGGGCGATCGCGGCGTGCTGACGCCGCAATTCGTCGGCAACGCAAACCTCGGCCCTGAGGTAAGCCGCGGCACCGAGCTGGGCTTCGAGGCCAGCGCCCTGGACGATCGCGTCGGCGTCGACTTCACGTACTATCGCCAGGCGACGCACGACGCGATCCTGGCGAAGGACGTCCCGCCCTCCGGTGGCTTCCCCAACACGGTGTTCGTTAACGCCGGCACGGTCCGGAACCTCGGGATCGAGCTCCACGTGCGGGGCCAGCCGGTGCGGACGCCCGACCTCACCTGGGACCTGAACTGGAACATCGCCACCAACGCCAACAAGGTGCTCGACCTGGGTCAGCCGGCGGGCGATTGCGCGAGCGACAGCCTGGCGCAGGTCCACAAGGACTGCAGCATCGTGATCGGGAGTCAGCAGCACCGCGTGGGCTATCCCGCCGCATCGTTCTTCCGCGAGAAGGTGGTGAGCGCTCAGCTCGACCCGAACGGCAAAGCCATCCTCTCGACGGTGATGTGCGACGGCGGTCCGGCGTTCCACAACCAGCCCGTGCCCTGCTACGACGCGTCCGGCAACGTGATCGCGCCGCGCGTGTTTCTGGGCCAGTCGACGCCCAAGACCGAGGGCGGGATCAGCACGACCCTCACATTCCGCGGCCGGCTGCGGCTGTACGCGCTGGTCGACTACAAGTACGGCTTCAAGAAGACCGACAACAACCTGCGCGCCCGCTGCCAGGTGTTCGAGACCTGCCTCGAGAACATCTACCCGCAGCGCTACGACCCCGCGCTCATCGGCGGGATGCAGTCGCCCGGCTCGCTCGTCAACTGGGTGTACAACGACGCCGGCTATGCCAAGCTGCGCGAGCTGTCGCTGAGCTACCAGCTCCCGGACGAGCTGGCCGCGCACTTCGGCGCGCGCCGCGCCTCCGTCTCGCTCGCGGGGCGGAACCTACACACCTGGACCAGCTGGACGGGGCTCGACCCCGAGGCGCTGTTCCTCGGGACCGGCTTCGGGCAGCACACGGTGTTCGAGCAGGATCAATTGCCTCAGCTCGCGCAGTTCGTCGCGACGATCAACGTGGGCTTCTGATGCGCGTCCATCGAACTCCTGAACCGACAAAGCGGGATACCCGTATGAGACTCAAGATCATCGCGACCCTGCTGCTGGGAGCGGTGCTCGCCTGTGATTCGCTCCTCAACGTCCAGAGCCCGAGCCGCGTGCCGGCGTCGGTGTTGGACGACCCAGCGAACGCGGAGCTCGCCGTGAACGGGGCGCAGGCGGACTTCGAATGCGCGCTCGCGAGCTACGCCGCCCTCGGCGGCATGCTGGCGGGCGAGCTGGAAGATGCCACGCTCTCGGCGGGGCGCTGGGACTACGATCGGCGAACCGTTACCTCCGGCGACGCCTACGGGCCCAATCAGTGCAACGATGGCAGCTTCCTGGGCCTCTATACGCCCCTCTCGGTCGCGCGCTTCCAGGCTGACAACGCGACACACCACCTCCAGGGTTGGACCGACGCGCAGGTGAGCAACCGGCACGACCTCATCGCCAAGGCGAGCGCGTACGGTGGCTACAGCCTGACGCTCCTGGGCGAAGGGTTCTGCTCGGCGGCCATCGACGTGGGCCCGCAGCTCATGCCGCCGCAGCTGCTCGATTCCGCCGAGAACCGGTTCTCGACGGCCATCACCGAGGCCGCCACAGCCAGCGACTCGCGCACCCTGAACCTGGCGAGGGTGGGACGCGCCCGCGTGCGCCTGGCGCTGGGCGACACGGTTGGCGCGCTGGCCGATGCGCAGCTCGTTCCCGCGGCCTTCGAGTACGACGCGACCTATTCCTCCGCCAACGCGCGGCGCGAGAACTTCGTGTACCAGCAGATCAACAAGAGCCCGTTCAACACGATCGCGGTGCCGTACCGGAAGTTCATGTACGTGTTCGCGGACACCGTCGTTCCCGGTAAGGTCGACAGCGTGCCCGATCCGAGAGTCGCGGTGCGGTTCGATTCGGCCACCACGATGTTCGACAACCGCCACGGGCAGTGGGTGCAGCTCAAGTACGCGAACATCGGCGCGCCGATTCGCCTCGCCACCGGGACGGAGGCGCAGCTCCTCATCGCGGAGATCCAAGGCGGCCCGACGGCGGTGGGTATCATCAATACCCTGCACGCCGCGGCGGGCCTGCCGCCGTTCCGGGGCACGGACCCCGACAGCATCCGGCGGCAGGTGATCTACGAGCGTCGGGCCGAGTTCTTTTTGGACGGACACCACCTGGCCGACGTGAACCGGTTCCAGCTCACGCTGTTTCCGCCGGCGGGCACACCCTATCCGGTGGACGCCGCGAATCCCAAGGGCGGCTTCTATGGGACCGGGACGCGCTTCCCGCTCCCCGACAAAGAGCGTTTCAACAATCCCAACATTCCCTCGACTGTCAACCCGGGGTGCTGATCGTGAGCCACGCGCGCATGAAGTCCTTACTGATCGTAGTGGGCGTGATGGCCGCGGCTGCGCCCGTTCCCGCCGCCCGTGCGCAGGACGCCCCGCTCCGCGGCTTCGACGCCTACGTCGAGCAGGCGCTGCGCGACTGGCGCGTGCCGGGCGTGGCGATCGCCGTCGTGCGCAACGACTCCGTGGTGTTCGTGAAGGGCTACGGCGTGCGCGAGTTGGGCAAACCGGCCCGCGTGGACGCGCACACGCTCTTCGCCATCGGCTCCACCACGAAGGCGTTCACGGCGGCCGCGCTCGCGATGCTGGTCGATTCCGGAAAGCTCGCGTGGGACGATCCCGTCACGAAGCACCTCGCGTGGCTCGAGCTCGCCGATCCGTACGTCACCCGGGAGCTGACGGTGCGCGACCTCCTGACGCATCGCAGCGGCCTGCCGCGCGGCGACCTCGTGTGGTACGGCTCGTCGTTCGACCGGTCCGAGGTGCTGCACCGCGTGCGCTACTTGAAGCCGCGCTGGAGTTTCCGCTCGAACTACGGCTATCAGAACATCATGTTCCTCGCGGCGGGCGAGGTGGTCGCAGCGGCGAGCGGCGTCTCGTGGGGCGACTTCCTGAAGGCCCGCATCTTCACCCCGCTCGGCATGACCGGAACCAACACGAGCGTCACGGCGCTGGCGGGCGAGGGCGACGTCGCGATGCCGCACAAGAAGATCGACGACACCGTTCGCGTCATCCCGTGGCGCAACATCGACAACGTGGGGCCCGCCGGCTCCATCAACTCGAGCGTGGCGGACCTGTCCCAGTGGCTCCGACTGCAGCTGGGCGGCGGGACCTTTCGCGGCCGGCGGCTCGTGAGCGACTCGACCGTGGAAGAGATGCACACGCCCCAGATGGTGATCCGCATGAACAAGGACGCCCGCGAGATCTTCCCCGACACCCATTTCCTCGCCTACGGGCTCGGCTGGTTGCTGCGGGACTACCATGGCAAAATGTTCGTAGGTCATGGCGGTGCGATCGACGGGATGCGGGCCGAGATCGGGTTGGTTCCCGAGGCGCGCGTCGGCGCGGTGGTGCTCTGCAACCTGGACGGCACGAGCTTCCCCGCCGCCATCTTGTACCGCGCGCTCGACGCGTATCTCGGCGCGCCGCCGCGCGACTGGAGCGCGGTGCTGCTCGCCGCGGAGCGTAAGGCCGAAGCGCACGGGGACTCGGTCGACAAGGCGTTCGAGGCAAAACGGGTACGGGACACGCATCCGTCCTTGCCGCTCGAGCGCTACGCCGGCAACTACGTGGACAGCCTGTACGGAACGGTGGAAATCGCGGAGCAGGGAGACCGGCTCGTGGCCCGGATGGGTCCGGCGTTCACCGGCGACCTGACCCACTGGCACTTCGACACTTTCAAGGTTACGTGGCGCGACCGCGGGCTCGGCACCAGCTACCTCACGTTCAATGTCGACGCCGATGGCAAAGTCGGCTCCGTCGAGGTGCGGGAGGTGGGCGAGTTCAAGCGGTCGGCGCCACCGCCCACCCGCCAGGCGGGACGGTAACCATGCGGCTGCATCGTTTGCTGCCGCTGGTCCTGCTCGTCGGCGGGTGCGCGCACGCGCCCGGGGTCGCCACGCCCACGCCTGCCGCCGGCCCGTTCGACGTGGTGATCGAGGGCGGCCGCGTGGTGGACGGGACGGGCAACCCGTGGTTCTACGGCGACGTGGCCATCCAGGGCGACCGCATCGCGCGCATCGCGCCGCCCGGCCTGCTGGCGCAGGCGGCGGCGCGGCGCCGCATCGACGCGCACGGCTTGGTGGTGGCGCCCGGGATCATCGACATCCAGGCGCAGTCGGACGCGGAGCTGTTGCGGGGCGACAGCCGTGTGATCAGCATGGTGACGCAGGGTGTGACCACGATGATCATGGGTGAGGGCGAGACACCCGCGCCGGCGAACGACAAGATCATGGCGATGTACCGCGTGACCGATACCGCCGAGGCGCGGCTGTTCCGCTCGTTCGCCGGCGCGCAGGGGTTCGCGCGCTGGCTCGACGCGATGGCGCGGCACGGCGCGTCGGTCAACTTCGGCTCGTTCCTCGGCGCGGGCACGGTGCGCGCCTACGCGAAGGCGCAGGCCGAGGGACCGGCGAGCCCCGCGGAGCTCGACACGATGCGCGCGGTGGTGCGCCGGGCGATGGCAGACGGCGCGTTCGGCGTGGCGAGTGCGCTGATCTATCCGCCGGGGAGCTACGCCGCCACCTCCGAGCTGGTGGAGGAAGCGAAGGCGATGGCGCCCTACGGCGGGGTCTACATCACGCACATGCGCTCGGAGGGCGACCGGCTGCTCGAGGCGGTGGACGAGGCCCTCACGATCGGGCGCGAGGGCGGGGTGCCGGTCGAGATCTATCATCTCAAGGCCGCGGGGGTGAAGAACTGGCCCAAGGCGCGGCTGGTCGTGGCCAAGATCGATTCGGCGCGCGCCGCGGGGCAGGACGTGACGGCCGACCAGTACGCCTACACGGCGGGGGCGAACGGCTTCTCGTCCTGCATTCCCCCCGCGGCGCACGCCGACGGCAAGCTGCTCGAGCGGCTGCGCGACCCGGCCACACGCGTCGCGCTCGCGGCCGAGATGGTGCGGCCCGACGCGGCGTGGGAGAACCTGTGCTTGAGCGCCAGTCCCGAGGGCGTGGAGGTGGTGGGGTTCAAGGTCGACTCGCTCAAGCGGTACGAAGGACAGCGGTTGAGCCAGATCGCCCGTACTCTGGGGAAGACCTGGCCCGAGACCA
>QHUU01000054.1 GCA_003222155.1 Gemmatimonadota bacterium
AACTGCCGACACGCGGATTTTCAGTCCGCTGCTCTACCAACTGAGCTACCTGGCCGGACTATGCAGCAGAAGAACTTAGCGGACCGACTGGGGCGGTGGGAGTGCCAATGTTTGCCGCTGCCGCTGCGGCGAGGTCGGCTTCATCGAGCAAGCGCGTTCGCAGTGCTATTATCCGTCTTTCCAATCCATCGAGCGCCCCAATGCGCACCGCGTTTTCGATTGCCACCACAGCTTTCGCCGTCACGTCGCTCGTCGGACAGGAACCGTATCGGCCGCCCGTGATCGGTCGCTGGGATTTGACGCTCACGGCGAGCGACGGCCGCAAGTTGCCCTCGTGGCTCGAGGTGCAGGTCTCGGGCAATCACGTGCTGGTCGGGCGCTTCGTCGCGGTGGTGGGGAGCGCTCGGCCGATTTCCAAGCTCGATTATGCGAACGACACGTTGCGATTCGCGATTCCGTCGCAGTGGGAACAAGGCAGTGACGATTTGCGGCTCGAGGCGGTGCTGGCCAGCGACAGGCTGTCGGGTGCGGTGACGATGCCCGACGGGACGCGGCTGCCGATGACGGGCGTGCGCGCGCCGTCGCTGCATCGCGACGCTCCGCCGCGGTGGGGCACGCCGGTGCGGCTGTTCAACGGGCGCGATCTGACGGGATGGCATCCGGGTGGCGGCGAGAATCAGTGGAAGGTGGTCGACGGCGTGCTGTCGAATCAGAAGGGCGGCGCCAATCTCGTGACCGATCGGACGGTCACCGATTTCGAGCTGCACGTCGAGTTCCGTTATCCCGCGCAGGGCAACAGCGGCATTTACCTGCGCGGTCGTCACGAGGTGCAGATCGAGGATCCCGATGTCGGCACTACGCCCTCCGAGGCGCTCGGGGCGATCTACGGGTTCATCGCGCCCAACGAGTCAGTCGGGAAGAAGCCCGGGGAGTGGCAGACGTACGACATCACGCTGGTGGGCCGCCTGCTGACGGTGGTGCTCAACGGGCACCGGATTATTTCTGAGCAGAACATCCCGGGGCCGACGGGTGGGGCGCTCGACAGCAACGAAGGCGCGCCGGGGCCGATCTTCTTACAGGGAGATCACGGGCCGGTGGAGTATCGCAACATCGTCCTGACTCCTGCCCGCTGAGAGCCTACAGCCCCTGTTGGAACCGCAACCCCAGCGTGCGATAGCGGAACCCTTCGGTCCGCGTCCCGCCGGTGGCAATCGCCACCGCGCTGTTGGTGAGCAACCCGACCAGGGCGATCTCGTTGCTCGCTCCCCACCCCCGCGTGAGCGTGAGTCCCACGTGCCACTCCAGCTGGTGGGCGGCAGTGTCGGACACTTGCTGCGACCCGACGCCTCCGTCCACCCGCGCACCCCAGCGCGCCCGGCGCCAGTCGGCGGTGAGTCGCCCCTCGAGCACCGTGAATCGATTGGGCGCGAAGTAGCCCAGGGCTCCCGACCGGCGGTACCCCATCACTCGAGCGAACGGACCCACCTGCACGCCCGGCGCCACGCGCGCCAGCACCGCCACCACGGCCGAGTACCGGCTGTTGGAGTCCGACAGCCAGGCGCCGCCGCCGCCGGCAGACACCGACCAGCGGGGCGAGGGCGAGATATCGACGCTCCAATCGAGCGCGTCGACTATCAGCCCGCGCGCGATCAGCACCGCGGTCTCGTCGAACGGCGCCCGACTGTACCCGATGCCGCCCGCCACGAAGCGGGCGGGCCTGAGGCGCAGCCCGAGCGCCGCCGTCAGCGGCGTGGTCCCCCGGCCGATGTCGGGGTCGAGCCGTCGCGCACCCAGCCCCGCCTGCACTGCAGCCCTGGCGCCCAGGGGCGCGAAGATCTGCCCCCCAACGCCGAAGCTCGAGCCGGCAGCGACGGTATCGAACGAAGCGCGACGCCAACCGGCCCGCAGCGTGCCCCGCACCGCCGTACCGAGCGACGCCTCGTAGTACGCCTCCTGCGCCACGAACGTGTTGCCGTCGGAATCGCCCGCGCCGTCGAAGGTCGTCCGCACACTGGGCCGCACCGCGGCGCGCAGCTCCCGCTCGAGCTCGAGCACCGTGCGGTCCTGCGGCGCGAGCGCGCGCGCCCGCGCGGCGAAGCCCTCGGCGAGCGCCGGCTGTCCCTTCCAGTAGAGCGTCTGGGCGAGGCCGATCAACAGCTCCGGCTCGTCGGCGTGCCGGGCGAGCGCCTCGCGCCACAGACCCTCCGCCCGGTCCAGGTCGCCGCTCCACGCCACCGTGCGCGCCCGGCCGGCCAGCGCATCCGTACGCTCGGGCGTGCGCGCGAGCACGGAATCGTACAGCGCGCCCGCCGCCGCCGTGCGATCCGCCCAGGCGAGCACCCGCGCATGGGCCACCATGATGTCGCCGTCGCGCGGCGCGAGCCGGCGCAGCCGGGCGAAGCGGCCCAGCGAGCGGCTCAGCTTGCCGTCCCAGCTGTCCAGTATCGCGAGCCGATACAGCGCCCGCACGTTGGTCGAGTCGGCCACGAGCGCCCGCTCGTAGGCCGCGCGCGCCGCGCGATAGTCCCCGCGCTGAAACGCCGCCTCGGCGTCGGGCAACTGCGCCGCCAGCGGACGGACAAGCCATCCCGCCGCGGCGACGAGGAACAGCAGCACGCCGCCGGCCACCCTCACCAGCTCCTCCACACGTCGCGCAACGCGGCGTAGACCGGCTTGAGCCGCTCGTGCCACACCGGCTCCTCCCACGGCGCCCAGGCGTACGTCGTGCGCGCGGGCAGCCAGGCGCGTGCCGCGCCGTCGCCGCGAGCCACAGCGGCGACCGCGAAGCGGAATCCCGTGGTCACGGTGGTCTCGAAGCGGTCCGGCGGCGCGATCCGCCGCAGCACGCGACGCGACGACGGATCGGTCACGTTGAGCAATCCCCAGGCGAGCCGCACCTCGATGAGCCCCGCGTCACGGTCGTAGTACCAATCCGCCAGGCTCGAGGCGGCGGCGCGCCCGTAGCGCAGCCGGCCGCGGTTCACCCCACGCGCCGGAAACGTCCGTCCGTCGCGCGCGATGCGCCAGCGATTCGTGGCCACGAACAGCGAATCCCACCGTCCGCCCGTAGACGCGCGCCCGAGGCTCGCTTCCCAATGATAGAACGCGTCGAGGGTCGTGGGCCCCGCCCCGGGTCGGGGGGCCAGGTACGGGTTGTACGCCGGCGCCACCATGAGCTGCGCGTCGGTCGTGTCGTTCAAGACGAGCGCGAACTCGAACCCCACATCGCTCACGCGCGACACGCCCGGCAGCGTGCGCTCGCCCCCCCCACTTCCCTCTGTGTCGATACCGACGACGTAGCGCGTCGAGTCGAGCGGGGGCCCGCCGTCGAGCACGATGTACAGGTAGGACGGATCGGCGGCGACGCGCAAGGAGACGGCGTCGCTGCGCTGAAGTAGCGGCAGCGCCCGCCAGCGGACCGGATCGCCCCCCGGCTCAGGGGTGGCGCCGGAGTCCCCAGCGTACTCGCCCAGCAGGCCGTAATTCTGCTCCGCGTCCATCACGTTGTGCCACAAGCGGGTGCGCTCGGCGGGCGACTCCAGATCGATAGTCACCCACGTGTGTTTGAACCACTCGTCGAGCCACGCGAACACGATGCCCCCCGCGAGACCCGCCTCCCGAATCTCCCGCGTGAGACGCACGTCGATGGCCGCCATCTCCTGCTCGTCGTGGCCGCCGTGGTGCATCCCCTCGGGCTGCAGATGCGACACGCCGCGCGACGACGGGACGCCGTACTCGGAGATGAGCAGCGGCCGCCCGGCATGATGACGCTCGAGCTCCAGCAGGTAGCCCAGGTAGTGCGACGGCCCCGCGGCGGAACGGGCCGCCCCGTATCCCGCATCGAGAGCGATGAAGTCGGGATAGTACGGATAGGCGTGGTACGCCGCGAAATAGCCGGCCACGTCCGCCCCGGTCGGCCGTACCAGCATGGCGTCCAGCGCGTCCACGTCGTTGTCGTACTCCTGGAGCCGCGGGTTGGGCGGAAAGCCGTAGCGCTGGCGCAGGGCCTGCTCCTCTGCGCGGCTCGACTCCGTCGGATGCCGCAGCGGGTCGAGCGGCGGCCAATTGGTGTAGGCGATCGGCCGCTGCGCATGGTACGAATCCCATTCATACCGCAGCAGATCGTCGCACTGCTCCGCCAACCACACATCAGCCGGCGTGCCGCGATCCACCGCGAGAAACTGTCCCCGATAGGAGCGACGGCCGTGCGGCCTCCGGTTGTACGCGCGGATCGAGAACGGCTCCCACTCCCGCCCCAGCACGAACGCCAGCACATGATCCGACACGTCGGCGTCGTAGCGCCCCCATGCGTGCCCCGCCCGGGCGGCCACCAGCGCGCGACCGTGCACCACGTCCACTGCCCGTCGCATCTCACCGCGGAAGTCGGCCTTCCAGCGACGGGCGTCGTAGTCGCCCTTGGGGGGCAGCTCCGCCCACACCCCGTGGACCAGCCAGAGCGCGCGGTCGGGGTGCCCCTCGTTCCAGCGCCGCAGCGCCCGATAAAATGCGGGCGGTAGGATCGTGTAGAGCCTCACTGTGTTGGCGTTCGCGAGGGCGATGAGCTCGAGCCAGCGTGCGTACGTCGAGTCGTCGGGAGGGAACTGGGACGGGAACTTGCCCGGCAGTGCGGCGCCGAGGTTGACACCCTTCACGTAAAACGGCTCCCATCCTTGCGCGGTCCGCACTTCGAAACGCTCCCTGTGTGTGCGCGCGGGGATCTGCGGCTCGGGGCGCCGCGCAACCGGCCGGAGCGCGAGCCCCGAGTCGACGCCCCACGCGAGCAGTTGATCCACCGCGTCGGCATAGCCCGGCGCGAGCGCCACCGCCCGTCGCAATGCGAGCACTGCGTCGGTTCGCCGGCCCAGCCGCTCCCGGGCCACGCCCAGGCCGTACCAGCCGTCCACCGCGGTCGAATCCGCTGCCAGAGCGCGCCGGAACAGTCGCTCCGCCTCCCCGGCGCGCCCCTGACGCAGCAGCACCAACCCGGCGCCGATCTCGGGATCGGGTGCGCCCGGACACAGCGCTTGAGCCGCGGCGAACTGGGCAGCCGCGGGCTCGAGCGCCCCGGCGCGGTAGGCGCGCCACCCGCTGTCGACGGCCTCGGAGGCCGCCCGAGGACAGACGACGGTGGGGTGCTGCGCGTGCAGGGCCACGAGCAGGCTGAGCATGGCGGTCGGACAACATAATGAAAGTCGTGCGGCGCTATGGCATTCGCGCCCCGCCTTTCCAATCTTGTGACCATGTCGGTGGACCCCACGCCCGGCGAGCTGCCGCCGGGGCTCCTGGCCGAGTACCTGGAGAGCGCCGGCACGCAGTTGCGGGTACTGGCCGAGCTGGCGGACCGCCTGGCGAGGGTGGGCAACGACGCCGAGGCGCTGGATCGGCTGCGCCGCGAGACCCACAAGATCCGCGGCTCGGCCGGGTCATACGGCTTCTGGGAAGCGTCCCGGCTCGCGGCCGGGATGGAGGAGACCGCGAAGGACTGGGTGGCCCGGCCCGATGACCTCGACCTGGACCGCGGCTCGGTAGCGCAGTGGTTCGTGATGCAGCTCGCCGAGGCGTTGCAGCTCGAGCCTCCGCTCGCGGAGGAGCGCTCCTCTCGACCGGCCGACGCGGCTCCGCCCCGGCCGACTCCTCCCGCTCCCCCACCGGCCGGTACCGGGGCGGTCGCGCCCGAAGTGATCGTCGTGGAGGACGACCCGGCACTGGCGGGTCTGCTCGAGTACGGCCTGCGCGCCCGCGGCTACCGGTTCGTGAGCTTCCGCAACGGACGGGAGGCCCTGGACGCCCTGCTCGCCCTGGACGTGGCCGACCTGCAGCCCCTGCTGCTGCTCGACGTGGACCTCCCGGCACTCGACGGATACTCCATCCTCGAGACGCTCACGCGGGAGCGTCCGGGGCAATACCGCGTCGTGTTCACGACGGTGCACGGGGACGAGTCGGAGCAGCTGCGCGGGCTCGAGGCGGGGGCGCTCGACTACCTGGTGAAGCCGATCAGCCTGCGGGTCGCCCTCGAGAAAATCCGCCGTTGGGTCGGGCGGTGACGGCCCGCCACTTCCTCGCCGTCGTCGCGCTGGTGCAGGGCGTGCTGCTCGCCGCGCTCCTGATCCTCATTGTGCTCAATCGCTGGTTTCGGCTGCGCCGCCGCGCGCGCGTCCACCCCCGCCGGCTGGCGGTCGAGGGGGTCATGCAGCGCTGGGCCCTCGGACAGGCGGACGTGCGGGTGGTGCTGGCGCAGCTGGCCCGGCTGCCCGTCTCGCTCGCCGTTGAGGCCCTCGTGAGCTGGTCGGCGCGGGTGCCGGGCGACCGCTGGCGCCGGCTCGCGACGGCGCTCGAGGGTGAGTGGTGGGCGCGGATGGTGCGCACCAACAGCCGGTCGGCCCGGTGGTGGAAGCGCCTCGAAGCCGCACGCTTCCTGTCGGTCGCCGCCACCCCGGCCGATACCGCGCGCGTCCTCAAGCTGCTGCGCGATCCGCATCCCGCGGTGCACATCGCCGCCGTGGCGACGCTGGAGCGGGTGGAGAGCGCCGCCCTCGTCACCGCCGCGCTCGAACGGCTGCCCCAGCTCGCGCCGACCGTGGGCGCGTACTACGCCGGGATGCTGCGGCACTCGCGCGCCGTGGTGGTGCAGCTGCTGCTCACCCGGCTCTCCCGCACCGACGACCCCGTGCTCGCGCGCCTCACCGAGTTCGCCGCGCGCCTGCAGGAGCCTGCGTTGCGCGAGTCGTTGACGGCGCTCGCCGGCCACTCGGACGCCGAAGTGCGCACCCAGGTGGCGCGGGCGCTGGGCGCCTTCCCGCACCCGGCGTCGATCGCCGCGCTGACCCGGCTCGTCGAGGACGCGCGCTGGCCGGTACGCGCCCAGGCGGCGCGCTCGCTCGGCATGCTGGCCGACCCCGCGAGCCTGCCGTTGTTGCGCGCAGCCCTGCGAGACGAGACCTGGTGGGTACGAATGCGCACCGGCCTCGCCCTCACCCGCTTCGGCCCGTCGGGACGGAACGCCTTGCTCGACGCTGAAGTGGGCGCGGACCCGAACGCCCGCGACATGGCCCGCCTGGTCCTCGGGCTCTCCTCCCAGGCGCTCGCGGAGTTCGCCGCGTGAGCGAGATCATCCGCGATGCGAATTTCGCGATCCTGTTCTACTTCCTGGCGCTGAACTCTTTCTACGCGCTGCTGCTGGTGCTCTCGATCCCGGAGATCTGGGAGCAGACCCGGCTCGCGGAGGACGAGGACTTCCAGCGGCTGATGCAGAGCGATGCCCTGCCGCCGATCACGATCCTGGTGCCTGCGTACAACGAGCAGAAGACCATCGAGGCCAGCGTGACGGCGATCCTGGCGCTCCACTACCGCAACTACGAGGTAGTGGTGGTCAACGACGGATCGAAGGACGAGACGCTGGAGGCGCTGCGCCACGCCTTCGACCTGTACGAGATCCCGCGCACCTACCCCGAGACCATCCCCACCAAGCCGCTGCTCGCCTTGTACCGCTCCCGCACGCGCACCAAGCTCGTCGTGATCGACAAGGAGAACGGCGGCAAGGCGGACTCGCTCAATGCGGCGATCAACGCGAGCCGCTTCCCGCTGGTCATCGCCGTGGACGCCGATACCCTGATCGAGCCCGATGCGCTGCTGCGGCTTACCCGTCCCTTTCTGCTGGGCCGCCGGATCGCCGCGGTGGGCGGCACGGTCCGGGTGGCGAACGGCTGCGTCGTGAAGCACGGCCAGGTGACGGACGCGCGCGTCCCGCGCCGCCTGCTCGCGGGAATTCAGGTGGTCGAGTATCTGCGCGCGTTTCTGTTCGGCCGGCTCGGCTGGAATCGACTGGGCGGCAACCTGATCATCTCCGGCGCGTTCGGCCTGTTCCGCAAGGATCATCTCTTGGCGGTCGGGGGCTATGACGCCACCAGCATCGTCGAAGACCTGGACCTCGTCGTGCGGCTGCACCGCTACCTGCGGAGCCGTAAGGTCCGCTACGAGATCCCGTTCATTCCCGACCCGGTGGCCTGGACCGAGGTGCCCGAGAGCCTGCGGGTGCTCGCCCGTCAGCGCGAGCGGTGGCAGCGCGGCCTCGTGGCCGCCATGTGGCAATACCGCGGCATGCTCTTCAACCCCCGGTACGGACGCGTCGGGTTGATCGCAGTCCCGTTCTACGCGTTCGGCGAGATGCTGGCTCCACTCGTCGAGGTGTTTGGGTACGGCATCACCGTGGCCGGGTTGGCGCTCGGCGTGGTGAACGTCCCGTTCGCGCTGTTGTTCATCCTGGTGGCGTGGGGCTACGGCATGCTGCTCTCGCTGTGGGCGGTGGTGCTCGAGGAGGTGAGCTTCCGCCGCTACCGCCGCGTGGGCGATCTGGTGCGGCTGCTGCTGTTCGCCACGCTGGAGACCGTCGGCTACCGCCAGTGCGGCGTGTGGTGGCGCCTGCGGGCGTTCTTTGCGACCGGCGGGCGCAAGCACGTGTGGGGCGAAATGACGCGCCGGGGCTTCGAGACGGCGACGAAGTAAGTAGCTTCCCGCCCATGTCCCATCCTCAGTTCCCGAACCTGACGGTGCTGACGCATCCGCTCATCCAGCACAAGCTCGCCATCCTGCGGGACAAGAACACCACGACCAAGGACTTCAAGCAGCTCGTGAACGAGATCGCCATGCTGATGGCGTACGAGGTCACCAAGGACCTGCCGCTCGAGCCCACGGACGTGGACACGCCGCTCGAGCACACGCGGGGCGTGCGGGTGGCGGGGAAGAAGCTCGCGCTCGTGCCGATCCTGCGCGCCGGACTCGGCATGGTGGAGGGGATCGCGCAGCTGATCCCGTCGGCGCGCGTGGGGCACATCGGCATCTACCGCGAGCACGACACGCTCCAGCCCGTCGATTACTACTTCAAGATCCCCGAAGGGCGCGACGCGCGCGACTTCTTCGTGCTCGACCCGATGCTGGCCACGGGGGGCTCGGCGGTGGACGCCGTGAGCGCGCTCAAGCACGCCGGCGCGCAGCGCATCCGGTTTCTCTGTCTCGTCGCGGCGCCCGAGGGCACGCGCCGCATGCTCGAGCACCACCCCGACGTGCCGATCTTCGCCGCGGCGCTCGACCGCGAGCTGAACGAGCACGGCTACATCCTCCCGGGGCTGGGAGATGCGGGGGACCGGCTGTTCGGAACGCGCTAGGGGCCCCGATCCCCAGTTGACATTTAACGTCACTTTTGTATTTTATGACGTAATTCGTCATATCAAACAAATGTGACATAAAATGTCCAAACGCTACGCCGCCCTCATCGCCGACGCGACGGCCTCCCGCCTGCTCCCGCCCGCCCGCCGCGCCCGGCTGCAGGCGGACGCCCGCGCCGCCGCGCAGCAGCTCAACCGGCGCTACGCCCGCGTCCTCGCCGCCCGCTTCGCCGTCACACTGGGCGACGAGCTGCAATGCCTGCTCGCGGGCCCCGAGCCGCTGTGGGAGATCGCGCACCAGATCCGCGCCCGCCTCCCCGCGGTCGATTGGATCGTCGCCTGCGGCCTCGGAGCCATCAGCACACCCCTCGCACCCACCGCGCCCGAGATCGACGGGCCCTGCTTTCACCAGGCCCGCGCCGCCCTGGACCGCGCCAAGCGGCTGCGGCTGGTCTTCGCGTTCGGCGGTTTCCCCCCGGCGCTCGAGCCGCTCGCCAACTACTACGCCGGCCTGTACTGGAGCTGGACCCCGCGGCAGCGGCGCACGGCGACGCTGCTCCGCCTGGGCGACCCCGCGGCGGCCGCGGCCGTCCTGGACGTCGACCGCAGCGCCGTTTCCCACCTCGCCCGCCGGATGGCCTGGCCCCTCGTCGCGGCCGGCGATAAGATGTTTCGGACCCTGCTGGAGACTGCGTGAACCCGCTGTTCGTCGTCCCGCTGCTCGCCTACACGCTCGCCGCCACCCTGTGGCCCGCCCAGGTGGACGGCCGCCGCCGCGCCCGCACCCTGCTTGCCGTCGAGGCGCTGCTCGTGGCGGCGGCCCTCGTCGTGGGCACGCTACTGGCCCCGCTCGCGACCCCGAACCACGCGGGGCTGTGGTGGGGGCGGGCTGCCCTGCTCGCGACCGGCTACCTCTACGTCTCGGGCCGGGGCAGCGTGCTGATCCGCAGCGTGCTCGAGCTGTCGTCGCTCCAGATGCGCCGCGACGAGGACCGCACGGCGGGCGCGATCGACGTGGCCCGGGGGCGGGCGATCGGCGCGCTCGAGCGCGCCCTCGCCCTCACCCTCGTGCTGCTGGGCGAGTATGGCGCCGTGGGCTGGATCATCGCGGCCAAGTCGCTCGCGCGTTTCAAGGCCCTCGAGGAGCGCGAGTTCGCCGAGTACTTCCTGATCGGCACGCTCGCGTCGTTCCTGCTCGCCGTACTCGCGGGCGTGGGACTGCGCGCGCTGCTGCATCAGGGCTGACCCCTCCCCCCCTCCCCCCTCCCCGGTCCCGCGTCTCCCGCCACGCAACTCTCCCAGGTCCGGCTGTGTCAGACGTTTAACCGTCGCCCCGGAGCCCGGTGGACGAACGCGAACTGATTGCCAGGGTCCGCGCCGGGGACGGCGCCGCGGAGCGCACCCTGTACGACGCCCACGTGGACCGGGTCTACCGCCTCGCCTACCGGCTCGCCGGGGACGACGACCTGGCGCGGGAGTTCACCCAGGACACGTTCGTCCGGGCGTTCGAGCGGCTGGCCTCGTTTCGCGGCGAGGCGAAGCTCTCCACCTGGCTGCACGCCATCGCCACGTCGGTGGTGTTGAACGGGCTGCGCAAGGTGAAGCGGTTTCACCGCCGCGAGGCGGACCTGGACGATGCCGCCGGGGTCGCGGCCGGCCGGCGGGCCGCCGAGCCGGATCTGAAGCGGCGCCTGGCGCAGGCGATCGACGACCTGCCGCACGGCTATCGCACGGTGTTCGTGATGCACGATGTCGAGGGTTACACGCACGAGGAGATCGGCGCGTCGTTGGGGGTCGAGACGGGAACATCCAAAGCGCAACTGTCGCGAGCACGCGCCCGGCTGCGGGAAGCGCTCGCGGACTTCGCGGGAGAGTGGGCCTCATGACGGACGAGCGGTTCGAGCGGGTGCTACGGGACGCAGCGCAGGATTACCATCGCCCACCGGCGACGCCGCGCGAGGAGATGTGGCGGCAGATCGTCGCGGCGCGCGAAGCACGGCGCCGCCGCCGGGTGATGCTCCGTCCTCGACTCCGCTGGGGGGTGGGGATCGCGGCCGTGCTCGCGCTCGGCGTCGCCATCGGGCGCTGGACCGCGACTGCGGGCGGCCCCGCGCGGGCCCCCATCGGCCCGTCGACCGTCGGGCCCTCGGACCTCGCCTACCGGCTCGCGGCGGCGCAGTACCTGACCCGCGCCGAGGCCTTGCTCACCGGCTTCCGCGCGGAAACGCGGGGTGCCGAGCCCACAGCGCAGTTCGCGACGCAAGCCCGCGAGCTGCTCAGTACCACCCGCCTCATGCTCGACTCGCCCGCCGGCCAGGACCTCCGGCTCAAGGCCCTGCTCGAGGATCTCGAGCTCGTGCTGGCCCAGATCGCGCAACTCCCGGCGACGACCGATCGGGAAGAGATACAAATGATCAACCAGGGACTGGAGCACCGCAGCGTACTGCTGCGCCTGCGTACGGCGAACCCCGCCGGCCCCGGTTCCGTGCGCACGCAAGGAGCATTGTGATGCAAGGCCTACACCTCGTACTGACCGCCGTCCTGGGCATGCAGCAGCCGAGCGTGGTGCCGCCGATCGCGCCGGCACTCGGGCGGGCACAGGCCGCGCTCGCCAGCGTGGAGGCCCTATCCCCCGGGGTCGAGGCGCTGAGTGAGCTGAGCGAGCTCAGCGAACTGAGGGCGTTGTCCGACCTCGACGGCCTGCAGGCCCTCGACCGCTGGACCCTGCAGAGCGAGCAGGATCCGACCGATTCGCTGTGGCGCGTGGCGCGTGAGGCGTTCAACCGCGGCGACTACACGAGCGCCGCGAACCTGTACGGCGACTTGTCGCGCCGGTATCCCAATTCCACGCGCGCGGGCGACGCGCTCTACTGGGCGGCGTTCGCGCTGTACAAGAACGACGGGCTCGACCAGGCTCGCAGTCTGCTCGTCACACAGCGGCGCCGCTACCCCAAGGCAGCAACCCTGCGCGACGGCGACGCGCTCCTGGCCCGGATACAGGGTGCGCTTGCCAAACAGGGTGATGAGGAGGCGGTACGGTGGATAACCGTGCACGCCGAGCCCGCGCAACCGGCTCAGCCGGCCCAGCCGGCCCAGCCGGCCGAGCCCGCACAACCCGCCAGCCCACGCGGCTGCCCCAACGAGGACGACGACGACGACCTGCGCGTCGCGGCCCTCAACGGCCTGCTGCAAATGGACGCGACCAACGCCGTCCCCATCCTCAAGAAGGTCCTGGCGCGCCGCGACGCCTGCTCGGCCGGGTTGCGCCGCAAGGCGGTGTTCCTGCTGTCGCAAAAGCACACCGGAGAGACGGAGGACCTCCTGCTCGACGTCGCGCAGCACGATCCCGACCCGGAAGTGCGCCAGCAGGCCGTCTTCTGGCTCTCACAGGTCCCGACCGATCGCGCGGTGGGCATGCTCGACTCGATCCTGCGCACCACCGGCGACGCAGAGCTGCGCGAAAAGGCGCTGTTCGCGCTGTCGCAGCAGCACAGCCCGCGCGCGGGGCAAATCCTCCGCAGCTACGCGGAGAACGCCAACGCACCGTCCGAAGCGCGGGAGAAGGCGATCTTCTGGCTCGGGCAGCGGCACTCGTCCGAGAACGCCGCCTTCCTCCGCGGGCTGTACGCGAAGCTGGCGGACGAGGAGCTGAAGGAGAAGGTGATCTTCTCCCTCTCGCAGATGCACGACGCGGACAACACTCGCTGGCTCATGGACATCGCCCTGAACGAGCGCGAGTCGATCGAGATGCGCAAGAAGGCGCTCTTCTGGGCGGGGCAGACCGGAGGGGACCTGACGCAGCTCTCCGGCCTGTACGACCGGATGCAGAACAAGGAGATGAAAGAGCAGCTCATCTTCGTGTACTCGCAGCGCCACGAGGCGGCCGCGGTCGACCGGCTGATCCAGATCGCCAAGACGGAGCAGGACAAGGAGCTCCGCAAGAAAGCGATCTTCTGGCTGGGCCAGTCGCACGACCCGCGCGCCGCGCAGGTCCTGCTGGAGATCATCAACCAGTGATCGCCCCACTCGTGTTGGCGCTCGCGCTGCAGGGCGGCCTAGCCGACCGCGTGGCGGCCGCGCCCGACGGCGACGTGCGCTTCTCCTTCGCCACTCGACCTGGCGTGTGCGGCAATGGCCGCAACATGATTTCGCTCGAGTGCGACGACGGCAGCTGCGGCCGGCACCGGATATCCTCCGGCAACTACTACGACGACGATGCGGGGTGCCCGTGCGAGCCGGGGCCGGCGCGGGTAGCGCTGCAGAAGCGCGGCGGGCAGATCGGCCGGGTGCGGACCTACGTCGGCGGCGCCTGGCGAGCGGCCGGGGACGCTCGCGTCACCGATCTCGGCGTCGTACCGGCCATCGCGGCCGCCCGCTATCTGCTCGACCTCGCCGCGCGGAGCCCGGGCGACGTCGGACATGACGCCGTTTTCCCGGTCGTCCTGGCGGACAGCGTCACGCCGTGGCCCGACCTGCTGCGTCTCGCCCGCTTGACCACCGTGCCGGGCAAGACGCGGCGCTCGGCCGTCTTCTGGCTGGGTCAGGCAGCGGGCGAGGCCGCGACGCGCGGCCTCACCGAGCTGGTGGACGATTCGAGCGTCGACCTCGAGGTGAAAGAAAGCGCCGTATTCGCCTTGTCCCAGCTGCGCCGGGACGAAGGCGTGCCGGCCTTGATCCGCATCGCCCGCTCACACGCCAGTCCGAGCGTGCGCAAGAAGGCGCTGTTCTGGCTGGGTCAGTCCGACGACCCGCGGGCCCTCGCCCTGTTCGAGGAGATCCTCACCAAAAGGTAGGGGAGGTTGTCGAGGTTGGTGGAGGTTGGGGGAGGTCGTGACTACGGTCCTCCACCAACCTCCCGAACCTCCACCAACCTCCAAAACCTCCCCCGTATATTCCCCGCATGCCCTTCTGGACTCTGCGCCGCAAGCTTGGCGCCGCAGGGGTGGTGGTGTTGCTGCTGGCCTTCGGGTGGGCAGCAGTGGTCGTCGCCGTGGCGCTCGCGGGCGCCCACGACCAGGCGACCACCGCGGACGCCATCGCCGTGCTGGGCGCGGCCCAGTACAACGGCCGCCCATCCCCGGTGTTCCGGGCGCGGCTGGACCACGCCGCCGCCTTGTACCAGCGCGGGCTCGCACCCGTGGTGCTGGTGACCGGGGGCGTGGGAACGGGCGACACCGTGAGCGAATCGGAAGTGGGGCGGCGCTATCTCACCAAGGCCGGACTCCCCGAGAGCGCCGTCGTCGCCTTGGCCGCGGGCGCAAGCACCGCCTCCTCGGTCGCGAGCGTGTCCCGCTGGTTTGCGGCCCGCGACAGCCGTCGCGTGCTGCTGGTCTCGGACGGGTTCCACATGCTGCGCCTCAGGATCATCGCCACCCGGCTGGGCCTCGTGCCCTTCACCTCCCCCGCACCCGGCTCACCGATCCGATCCAACCCCCGGCGCAACGCGGCCTACTTCCTGGCCGAGGGGCTCAAGGTCCCCGTCACCTGGCTCTTCAACCACTGAGCGTCGCCATGCAGCTCGACAGCCGGCGTATCTATACGGGCCGCGTGGTGCGGCTCGACGTCGACACCGTGCGATTCCCCGACGGCTCGACGGGTCAGCTCGAGCTGATCCGCCATCCCGGCGCGGCCGCGATCGTCCCGTGCGCATCCGATCCCCCCGGGGCGGATCCCACCATTCTGCTCATCCGGCAGTACCGCTACGCCACCGGCGGGCAGCTGTGGGAGATTCCGGCGGGTACGCTGGATCCGGGGGAGGAGCCGGAGGCCTGCGCCCGCCGCGAGCTGCTGGAAGAGACGGGCGTCACAGCGGCGCGGCTCGAGCGTCTCACATCTATATGGACCACGCCGGGCTTCACCACCGAGGTGATCCACCTCTACCTGGCGACGGGCCTCACGGCGGGGGAACCGTCGCGCGAGCGCGACGAGTTTATCGAAGTGGTGCCACAACCGTTGTCCCGCGTCCTCGAACTGATCCGAGACGGTGCAATCGTTGATGCAAAGACGGTTGTGGCCATCCTTTATATGGCGGGCTTCGTCTTGAAGCTGTAGACACGGCCTGTCCCCCGAGGAGGACGGGACTTGTCGCGTTGACCCGGCGCCACGAAACAGCAAGCCACGGCCGCGCGCCGGGTTACGTTGGGAGGCGCGACGGGTACGGTTCCTGCGGCATCTTAGGGAAACGGCAGATCTCGCGGTTCTGTATATTCGATCCTCAGCTGGGAGCCGTTTATGCGAGCGACCCTCAACACGCGGAAGACCGAATTTGTCGACACGCCGCGCGCTCAGGAGCGCCGGGCGCTGCACGAGTTCGACGACGGCCGCTTGGTGCTCGAGCACTTGGCTGGCGACCCTCAGGCGTTCGGCACCCTGGTCGACCGCTACCAGACTCGCCTGCTGAATTTCATCAATCGGACCATCGGCGACCGGGAACGGGCCGAAGACCTGGTGCAGGAGGTGTTCATCCGGGTGTTCCGGCACCTGCACCGGTTCGACCAGACGAAGAAGTTCTCGACCTGGATCTACACCATCGCCTCGAACCTCGCGAAGAACGAGCTGCGGAACCGTTCCCGCAACCCGCTCGTGCTGTTCCAGACGATCAAGAAGCATTGGGAGGCGGACCACCGTCCGCTGCAGTTCGAGGACGCTACGGCCCGGCCCGACGACCTGTACCGCAAGCGCTACCTCAAGGAGGCGGTGGACCAGTGCGTGGACCAGCTCCCCACGCACCACCGGGCGGTGTTCGTGCTGCGCGAGCTCGAGGGCAAGAGCTACGCCGAGATCGCCGAGATCACGGGCTGTAACCTGGGGACCGTCAAGAGCCGTCTCAATCGGGCACGGAACAGCTTCGCGCAGCTGATCGAGCCGCTGCTGGAATAGGGGCCCGGGAACCCGCACGGGTCCCGGTGGTAGTAGATTCTCGCCATGACGTGTGCCGAGTTTCTCGAGCGCTACACGGATTTTCGCGACGGCCTGATCACCGCGCCGCGCGAGTTGCGCCGTTTCACCCGCCATTTGGCGCAGTGCGCTTCCTGCCGCCGCTACGACGCGGCGCTGCGACGCGGGGTGCGGGCGCTCCAGACCGCGCAAACCATCGAGCCCTCCCCCGCTTTCCGGCGCCAGCTCGACGCGCGCCTCGCGCGGGAGCGCCAGGTGGGCGCGCATCGCCAGGTTCCCGCACGGGCGGGAATCGCGGCGGCCCTGTTGGTCGCCGCCGCTCTGGCTATGGTCGGGCTCGAAGGAGTACGCCGGCCGCACGTCGCACAGGCACCCGTACTCCCGCGCGTCCCCTTCCCCAGGCCGGTCGTCCAGGCCGGTGTACCGTTCGTCTCCTTCCAGGACCCCCGCGCGAGTGTGTTCGCGGGTAATCCGGCCCCGGACGGCTCGGCGCTGGTCGAGCCCGCGTCGGCGGGGCGGTAGGCTTTCTCTCGCCGCGAGCCGGCGGTAACTTCCGCCCCGTATGGGGGCTCTCACCTTCGACGCGCTGCTCCGGAGCCTGAAGCAGGGCGTAGTTGATCCTGTCTACTATCTCCACGGCGACGAGGATGTGCTGAAAGACGAGGCGGTGCGCGCGCTGGTGGAGCGCGCCGTGGATCCCGCCGCGCGCGATTTCAACTTCGATCAGCGAAGCGCCCCTGAGCTCGACGCCGAGGCGTTCCATGCCCTCGTGAACACGCCGCCCATGCTCGCCGCGACCCGGGCCGTGGTGGTCCGCGGGCTCGAGCAGCTCAAGAAGACCGCGAAGCTGCGTCAGGAGCTGCTGCGCTACCTGGAGTCCCCCAATCCCACGACGGTCCTGGTGCTGGTACAGGCGGCCGGCGAGCCGCCCGACGCCGAGCTGATGCGGCGTACGACGGCCGTGGCGGTCGAGCCGCTGCCGCCCGCCCGGGTGGAGCGCTGGATGGCGCATCGGGCCCGGCAACTGGCCCTCACCCTCGCGCCGGAGGCGGGAGCGCTGCTGCTCGACGCGGTCGGGAGCGATCTCGCCGCTCTCGCGCGCGAGCTCGAGAAGCTCGCGGCGCTCGGAGGCGGTGGGTCGCGGCCGGCGACGCGAGAGGACGTCGCGGCGCTGGTCGGCGTGCGCCGGGGCGAAACGCTCCAGGACCTGGTGGACGCGACGCTCGAGCGGCGGGCGGCGGACGCGGCGCGCCTGGTCCCGCCGATTCTCGAGCAGGCGGGCATGAGCGGCGTCCGCATGCTGGCGGCGCTTGGTACGCACCTCGTGGGCACGGCGCTGGCGCGCGCCGAGATCGATCAGGGGTCCCCACGCGGCCGCCTCGAGGCGCAGCTGCTGTCGCACCTGCGTGCCGCTCGACCGTACGGGCTGGGCAGTTGGGAGGGGACTTCCGCGCGCTGGGCCCGTTGGGCTGAACAGTGGAGTGCGCGCGAGCTCGAGCGGGCCCTGCAGCTCGCGCGCGACGCGGACCGGGCCCTCAAGTCGAGCACGCTGAGCGACGAGGCGGGAACGATCGTCCAGCTGGTCTTGTCGTTCGCCGTGCTCGAGCGGGAGGTGGCGTGAGGGCGGCGATCGGCGTGATCGTCGCGCTCCTGACCGCCGGACCCGTCCGCCTGTCGGCCCAGACCGACACCCTCCGCGCCGTCGCGCTCCGCGTCGCCCAGACGCGGCCCGATTCTGGACGGGCCATGATGCGGCGCCTGCTGGCCAGCCTGTCGCCGCGGGATTCGCTGTACCCCGGCGCGCTCTTCACGGCCGGGATGCTGGCGCCGGACGCCGGCCTGATCGCCACCAACCTGCAGCGTGTGGTGGTGGAATACGGTCAGTCGGTGTGGGCGGACTCGGCCCTCGTGGCGGTCGCCAAGCTGTACTTCGCCCAGGGCGACCTGGCCGCGACCACCCAGGCGGCGGAGCGGCTGAGGCGCGACTATCCGGACTCGCCGCTCAGGCCCCGCGCCGATTTCACGGGTGCGCGCGCCTACTTCGACATGAAGGACGACGTGCACGGCTGTGCGCTCATCCGCGAAGCCCTGGACGGGGCCGGCGCGGACGTGGAGTTCCGGAATCAGGTGTCCTTCTACACCCCGCGCTGCGCCGCCATCCCGGTCGGCCCGGCGGCCGCTACACCCGCGACGGCGGGCGACAGCCAGGCGAAGCCCGTGGGGCCCGCGGCGACCTACGCCGTGCAAGTCCTCGCCGTCAAGAGCGCGTCGCAAGTCGACGAGATGCTCACGCGCCTCAAGGTCATGGGCTTCGACGCGCGCGTGGTGCGGGATACGAGCGGTCTCTTCAAGGTGCGCGTGGGGCGCTACGCGACGCACGACGAGGCGGCGCAGGTGCAGCGGCGCCTCAAGACCCGGCTGGGAGGGCAGCCGTTCGTGGTGGAGGAGCCGTGACGCCTCCCCGGGTCGAAGCCGACACGCCGCTGATGCAGCAGTATCGCGAGATCAAGGCGCGCCACCCGAATGCCATTCTCTTCTTCCGGATGGGCGACTTCTACGAGATGTTCGAGGACGACGCCCAGCTGGCGGCCCGCGAGCTCGGCCTCACCCTCACCTCCCGCAATAACGGGGGCGCCGCCGAAGTGCCGCTGGCCGGCGTACCGGTCAAGGCCGCCACCGACTACCTGCGCCGTCTGATCGCCCAGGGGCATCGCGTGGCGATCTGCGAGCAGGTGGAGGACCCCAAGCTCGCCAAAGGGCTGGTGCGGCGCGAAGTGGTCGAGACCGTCACGCCCGGCACGGTGCTCGCCGACGACTGGCTGGAGCGACGCCGCAACAACTTCTTGCTCGCGGTCGATGCGCGCGGCACTCCGGCCGGCCTGGCCGCGCTCGATCTGACCACCGGGGAGCTGCTGCTCGAGACCGCCGCAGCGGAAGAGCTGCCGGCGGTACTGGCACGCTACGAAGCTCCCGAAGTCGTCGTCCCGGCCGGGATGGTGCTCGCGGTGGCGGGCGCCGCGCGGACCGAGCGCGAGGCCTGGGAGTTCGATCCCGAGCTGGCGCGCGAGGACCTGACGCGCGCCTTCCGCGTGGCGTCGCTCGACGGGCTGGGGGTCGAGCCGGAGGACCGCCCCGCCCTCGGAGCGGCCGGCGCCCTGTTGCGCTATGCCCGTGAGCTCAAGCCGGGCGGCCTGCCGCACGTCGCCCGCCCCCGCATCGTGCGGCGCGGCGACCTGCTGCCGCTCGACGAGATGACCCGCCGCAACCTCGAGCTGGTGGAGCCGCTGCGCGTCGAGCCGGGAAGGAAGGGGACGACGCTGCTCGACGTGCTGGACCGCACCATGACGCCGATGGGTGCGCGCCTGCTGCGGCGCTGGCTCCTGGCCCCGCTGGTCGAGGCGGCGACGATCAACGCCCGGCTCGATGCCGTGGACGTGCTCGCCGCGGACGCGCGCGGGCGCGACCGCCTGCGGGAGGCGCTCGACGGCGTGCGCGACCTCGAGCGCCTGGCGAGTCGGGCGGCGCTCGGGCGGGCCACGCCGCGCGAGCTGGGCGCCCTGCGCGACTCGCTGCTCCGCCTCCCGGACGTGCGGGGCGCGCTGGACGGCCTCGAAGCGCGCGGGCGGGCCGCGCTGCTCGAGCAGGCGGCGGACGGCTTCGACCTGCTCCAGGACCTGGGCGAGGAGCTCGGGCGCGCCCTGGTGGAGCGTCCGCCGGCCCAGGCGTCCGACGGGGATGCGGTGCGCGCCGGCTACGATCGCGAGCTGGACGAGCTCAAGGACGCCCGCGACGGCGGCAAGCACTACATCGCGGGACTGCAGGCGCGCGAGCGCGAGCGCACCGGGATCGCCTCGCTGAAGGTCGGGTTCAACAAGGTGTTCGGCTACTACATCGAGGTGACGAATCCGCACCGCGATCGCGTGCCCCCCGACTACGAACGGCGCCAGACCCTGACGGGCGCGGAGCGCTACGTCACGCCCGAGCTGAAGCAGTACGAGGCGAAGGTGCTCGGGGCCGAGGAGCGGATCGCGATCCGCGAGGCGGAGCTGGTCGACGCGCTGCGACACCGCGTCGCCGATGCGATCGGGCGCGTGCAAGCCACGGCCAGTGTGCTGGCGGGACTCGACGTGTGGAGCGCGCTCGCCGACGTGGCCCGGCGTGAGGGGTACGTGCGGCCGGAGGTGAACGACGGATTCACGATCGCCCTGGAGGGCAGCCGCCATCCGGTGGTCGAGCGGATGATGGCGCGCGAGGCGTTCATCCCGAACGACGTGCTGCTCGACGGCCGAGGGCGGGTGATCCTGCTCACCGGTCCGAACATGGCCGGGAAGTCCACGCTGTTGCGCCAGGTCGGGCTGTGCGTGCTGCTCGCCCAGATGGGGGCGTTCGTGCCGGCGCGGCGGGCGGTGGTGGGCGTGGTGGACCGGCTGTTCACGCGCGTGGGAGCGTCCGACAATCTGGTGCGCGGCCAGTCGACCTTCATGGTGGAGATGAGCGAGACGAGCGCGATCCTGCACGGCGCCAGCGCGCGCAGCCTGGTGCTGCTCGACGAGATCGGGCGGGGGACGTCCACCTACGACGGCGTGGCCATCGCCTGGGCGGTGACGGAGTTCCTCCACAACACGATCGGCTGCAAGACCGTCTTCGCGACGCATTATCACGAGTTGACCCAGCTCACCGAGGAGCTGGCCCACGCGCGCAACTTCAACGTCGCGGTGCGGGAGGCGGGCGACGAGATCGTATTCCTCCACCGGCTCGAGCCGGGCGGCGCCGATCGGTCCTACGGCATTCACGTGGGACAGCTCGCCGGACTCCCGGCGCCGGTGGTGGGGCGGGCGTGGCAGGTGCTGAAGCTGCTCGAGGCCGGGCATCACGTGGCGCGGCAGGCGTCTCCCGCGCCGCCCGACGCGACGCAGCTCGGCCTGTTCGCCCCGGCCCCTCCGCACCCCCTGCTGCGGGAGCTGGACGGCCTGAACGTGGACGCGTTGTCGCCGCTCGAGGCGTTGAACCGCCTCGCGGCGTGGAAGAAGCAGCGGGAGGAGGAGGGAGCGTGAGGGCGTGGCGCAGCGCGCTCACCGGCGCGGTGGCGCTGGGGGTAGCGGCGTGCGGCAAGTCGCGGTCGGGGGACCAGACCGGGGGCGGGGAACCGGCGAGCGGGCCGCCCGACCAGGAGCCGCCCGTGGCGGTCAACGGCGACTCGCCCATCCAGTATCCGCCCCGGCTGTACGACCAGAAGGTGGAAGGCGACGTGGTGCTCCGCTTGTTCGTCGACTCCACCGGGCGACTCGCCGCCGAGTCGAGTCGCGTGGCCGAATCGAGCGGCTACCCGGCGCTCGATTCGGCGGCGCTCTCCGGGTCGCGTCGGCTGCGGTTCACCCCGGCCCGGCGCCACGGCTTGCCGATCGCGACGGCGTTCCTCCAGCCGATCGAGTTCCACCACCCCCAGGCCGGCGGATCGGTGCGCAAGGGCGAGCCGGACACGGTGAGGCCGCGGGCCGCGCCGGTGCGTGCTCCGACCCCGACCCCGCCCGTCGCGCCGGTGCGGGCGCCGCGACGCGACACCACGGCGGTACGGCGCGACACGTCCCCGTCTCCCGCCGACACGACGCGCGCGGTCCCGGAGAGCGCGGGCGCGAAGCCGGACACGAATGCCACCCCACACTGAGCCGTATGGGAACATTCTCGAGACGATCGGCTGGACGCCGCTGGTCCGGCTGAACCGGGTCACCCAGGGCCTCCGCACGCCGGTCTACGCCAAAGCGGAATTCTTCAACCCCGGGGGCTCGGTGAAAGACCGCATCGGGCTCGCGATGATCGAGGCCGCGGAGCGCGAGGGGCGGCTCAAGCCGGGGGGACTGGTGGTCGAGGCGACGTCGGGGAACACCGGCGTCGGGCTGGCGTTGGCCGCCGCGGTGAAGGGCTACCACTGCATCTTCACGATGCCGGACAAGATGTCGCAGGAAAAAGCCCGCCTGCTGCGCGCGCTCGGGGCCGAGGTGATCATCACGCCGACCGCGGTTCCGCCGGACCACCCGGACAACTACATCGTGAAGGGGCGCGCCATCGCGGCGGCGCACCCGAACGCGATCTTCGCGGACCAGCACTACAACCCCGTCAACCCCGACGTGCACTACCGCACGACCGGCCCGGAGATCTGGGAGCAGACCGCAGGCAGAATCACGCACTTCGTGTGCGCTCCGGGCACGGGGGGCACCGTGAGCGGGGCCGGGCGCTATCTCAAGGAGCAGCGCCCGACCATCCGCGTGATCGCCGGCGACCCCGTCGGCTCGATCTATTCGGACTACGCGCGGACACACCACAAGACCGAAGGCCGTCCCTACAAGGTGGAAGGCATCGGCGGCGACAAGATTCCAAGCTCGCTGCATTGGGACGTGATCGACGAGTGGGTCACGGTGTCCGACAAGGACGCGATGCTCCTGGTGCGACGCCTGGCCAAGGAGGAAGGCCTGTTCGCCGGCGGCTCGACCGGGGTGAACGTCGTGGCGGCGTTGGAGGTGGCGCGTCGGGTGAACGATCCGCAGGCACTCGTGGTCACGGTACTCGCGGACACGGGAGAGCGCTATCTCTCCAAAGTATTCAACGATGAATGGCTGCGCGAGAACCAGATCCTCGACGCCGAGCGCGTGTCGGTGGCGCAGCTGCTCGAGGCGCGAAACTCCGGCGCCCCACCGCTGATCTCCGTCCCGCCGACCGCGACGGTACGCCAGGCGCTGAACCTCATGAGCACCTATAACGTGTCGCAGCTGCCGGTGCTGGACGGCGGCGACGGCGTGGGTGCCGTCGCAGAGCCGGTCCTGATGGCGCGCGCGCTCGAGGAGCCCGCCACACTCGACCGGCCGGTTCAGGAAGTGATGGACGCGCCGTACCCGGTGGTGGATGCGGATCTCCCGGTGGAGCGGCTCACGACGCTGCTCTCGCGCGAAACGCCCGCGGCGCTGGTGCGGCGCGAGGGGAAGATCGCGGGGATCGTCACGCGGTACGACGTGCTGCACCAGCTGGCCGGAATCCGCTGATGCGCGTCGGCGTGCTCACGGGGGGCGCGTCCGCCGAGCGCACCGTGGCGTTCGCCGGTGCGGCGCAGATCGTCGAGGCGTTGCGGGGCCGGGGCCACACCGTGACGGTCGTGGACACGGTGACCGGCCTGCTCGGTCCCGCCGACGAGCGGCGCCTGCTCACAACGGCGGTCGGACGCGAGCCGCCCGCGGTGGCGGAGCTCGACGAGCGCGAGCGCGCGATGCTGTCGAACGGGCTCGCGTCGCTGCCGGCGGTACGGGACGCAGACGTGCTGTTCCTCTGCCTGCACGCCGGCCGCGGAGAGGGCGGGACGCTCCAGGCGGTGCTCGACGTGATCGGCGTTCCGTATACCGGCAGCGGCGCGCTCGCGAGCGCGCTCGCGATGGACAAGGATCTCGCGAAGCGGCTGTTCCGGGCTGCGGGAGTGCCCGTGCCGGCCTGGTTCATGGCGCCCCCCCCGGTGGCCCCCGAGGACGTGACCACGGCCCTGGGCTGGCCGGTGATCGTGAAGCCCTCCAACATGGGCTCGTCCGTGGGCATGTCCCTGGTGCGCAACGCCGAGGGGCTGGACGCGGCCGTCACGCTGGCACGCGCGTACGATGCGGAGGTCATGGCCGAGCAGTTCGTCCCCGGGCGAGAGCTGACCGTCGGGGTACTGGGCGATGTGCCGCTCCCGGTGGGGGAAATCATCCCGAAGCACGAGCTGTTCGACTACGAGTGCAAGTACACGCCGGGGATGTCGGAGGAGATCTTCCCCGCCAAGGTCGACACGACCCTGGCGCGTCAGCTGCAGGAGCTGGCGCTGACGGCGCACCGGGCGCTCAAACTCGGGGGATACTCGCGTGTTGACTTCCGGTTGAGCCCCGAGGGCGACATCTTTTGTCTCGAGGCCAACACGCTTCCCGGCATGACGCGGACGAGCCTCCTGCCCCAGGCCGCCCGGGCGGCGGGGATCGAGTTCCCGGAGCTGTGCGAGCGGATCTGCCGGCTTGCGGGCGGTGGGAACTCGGGGAGCGCGCGCGGGGGATAATTACAGGATGGTCCCGCAGCGGATGTTCGGTATGACGCCATGGGTGCGGCGGCTGATCGTCGCCAACCTGGTCGTGTTCCTGCTCCAGATGACGATCTTCGTCAACCCGTGGTTCGTGGCGACGTTCGGGTTCGCGCCGCTGGACGCGCTGGCGCGGCCCTGGACGTTCGTCACCTACGCGTTCATCCACGCCAACTTCCTGCATCTCGCGTTCAACCTGCTGGCGCTGTTCGTGTTCGGGCCGCCCGTGGAAGAGCGGATGGGCGGGGGGTCGTTCCTCGCGTACTACGGGCTGTGCGCGCTGGGAGGCGCCGCCCTGTCCTTCGCCCTGGCAATGACGTTTCAGCAGGTGCAGCTCGTGGTGGGCGCGTCGGCGGCGGTGTACGGCGTGATGCTGGCGTTCGCGTGGGCCTGGCCCGATCAGCCCATTTCCGTGTTCCCGCTCCCCGAGCCGATCGCCGCGAAATGGCTGGTGACGTTCGCGGTGGCGATTTCGCTCGTGCCGGCGCTCAACCAGGGCGTGGCTTACCTCGCGCACTTGGGTGGCTTCGCGGCCGGCTTCCTCTACCTGAAGGCAGCGGACTGGCGCCTCGCGCGGGCCGAGCGGCATCTCCGCCGCGCGACGGAGCCGAGCGTGCTGGTGCACCCCGCCCGCGCGGCGCGCGCCAGCGCCGCCCCCAAGCCGCGCCGGGCCGAACGCGATCCGGCGCAGGCGGAAATCGACCGCGTGCTCGACAAGATCTCGGCCCGCGGGATCGAGAGCCTCACACCTGCGGAGCGGCGTTTTCTCACCGAAATGAGCCGCAAGATGCGCGGCCGGACATGAGCGGCGCCGGCTAGAACCCGCACGCTGAAAAGTCAAGGAGCGCGTCACGCGCCGGCCGGCGGTCGGCGAGGGGCGCGCGCTTGTCTCCGGCGGGGCCGATTCCCAAATTGAGGCCGGCCGCTCCATGCTCGTCAACCTCGTGCCGGAGTTCCTCGCGGTGCTCGCCGCGCCCGACCCCCCCGCGGCCTATCACGATTATCTCGAGCGGCACAAGCCCGTGCTGCAGGGCTACTGGCACAACTACGTCCTCGACCCGACCTCGCCGCACGCGGAGCGGGTGATTGCCACAGCGCTGCGCGCGGAGCGCGCCGATCTCGAGCGGCTGCTCGACGACGTGGACGTCGCCGCGATCGCCGACGACGCGCTGCGCCGCGCGCTCGAGCAGTTCGAGGCGGACTGCCCCGTCGACCTGTACCTGATGGTCGGCGTCGGGGCCGCCAACGCGGGGGAGCTGGTCGTGGGGGGGCGCGGCATCGCCTTCGTGTGTCTCGAGCACTTCACCGGCCGCGCCAACCCGCAGACCTATGGCATGGGACTCGCGCCGCACCTGTTGCCGCTGTGGATCGCGCACGAGGTGGCGCACGCGGTGCGCTACACCTCGCCCTCGAGCCGCGCCGACCTGCGGCGCCTGGTGGCGGACCTGCGCGGCTACTATGACTACTGGGACACCGGGAGCCGGGCGAGCCTGCGCGAGCTGCTCGTGAACGAAGGGGTGGCGGTGGCCGGGGCCCAGGCGGTCGCCCCGGGGTTCGAGCCGTGGGAGTACTTCGGCTATACGCGACGCCAATACCGGCGCATCCGCGAGCTCGACGCCTTCCTGCGGCGCGCCGCCGCGCCGCTCTTGGACGAGTCGGGCCTGGGGTTGCGGTTGCGCTTTCTGTCGGGGGGGATGAGCCCCGCGGCCCGGATGATGAGCGGCAAGATGCTGCCGGAGCGCGCCGGTTACTATCTCGGTCTGCGGCTGGTGGAGAACTATCTCGCCGAGCGGGGGATTGCGTCCACGCTGCGCGCCGCGACGGCGGAGCTCCGCAAGGCCGACGAGCGCGCGCTGGGCATGCAGAGCGCATGAGTCCGCGGGCGAAGGCGGAGCGGCGCCGCAACCGGCCGTTGCGCGAGGTGCTGGACGAGTTGCTGGCGCACACGCGCGAGCTCGTGCGGCGCGCCAAGGAGATGACGCCCGCCGAGTTCGACTACGCGCAGCAGCGCCTCGAATGGCTGGCGGACGAGGTGTGGCGCGTCGCCACGGGCGAGCGGCCTCCGGGGTAACGCGTCACGGCGCCGTCCCCGGTACGGTGGGATAACTGATCCCGAGCTGCTTGAGATACGTCTCGTACTTCGTGGGGTCGTAGTAGTACTTCCGCATCTGCTCGCGGTACTTCGCCATCTTCTCCGCGTTGAGCCACGTGGCCGGCTGATCGGTCGGGGCCATGAGCGGGCGGTACTTCGTCGTTTTCGTCTGTACGTTCGTGAAGTAGTCCTTGGCATCGCTCAGCAGCTTGGGCCGCAGCATGAGGTCGAGCAGCGTCATCGCCTGCACCTTGGCTCCGGCGATCACGCCCTTGTGCGCGATCGGAGTCGCCATCGCGATGGCGTCGGCCCAGTTGTGCCCCGGCGTACCGGGAATGTTGGCCGGGTAGTAGAGCGTCACCGAGGGCACGGTCCACGTCACGTCACCAATGTCGTCGCTGCCGGTGCCGGTGCTCGCCTTGGCCGCCTCCTCGGGCGAGCGCAGCGGCGCCACGGACGTGTGGAGTCCGCTGTCGGGCCGGCCCATCATCACCTGCACGGCCCGCGCCAGCGTCTGGTCCTTCTCGTCCCACGGGGGCATCCCCACGCGCACCGCGTTGGCGTGCAACGCCTCGGCGACGGGCTTGTTGAAGTGGGGCCGCCAGGCGGAGCCGATGACCTGCACGGTATCGACCGTGGTGAACGTGGCCAGGGCGGCGGCGCGCGCGATCTGCTTCGCGTCTTCGAACATCTTCGTCACGCGCTCCGGGTCCCGCTCGCGGAAGTAGAACCAGATGGCGGCGGTGCTCGGCACCACGTTGGGCTGATCGCCGCCGTCCGTGATGACGTAGTGCGAGCGCTGCGCCGGCTCCATGTGCTCGCGGTGGTACTCCCACGCGTTGGCGAAGGTCATGACGCCGTCGAGCGCGCTGCGGCCGCGCCACGGCGCGCCGGCGGCATGGGCGCTCTGCCCCTTGAACTTGAAGAGCGCCGAGATCAGGGCCAGCGCGGGCTCGTCGCCCCACGAGATGCCGTATTCGTCGCCCACGTGCGCGAAGAGATTCGCGTCCACATCCCGGAACACTCCGGCGCGCACCAGGAACGCCTTGCTCCCCAGCTGTTCCTCGGCGACACCCGGCCAGAGCACGATGGTGCCGGGCAGCCGCTCGCGCGTCATGATGTCCTTCACCGCGAGCGCGGCGAGAATGTTGAGCGGAACGCCGCTGTTGTGCCCCTCGCCGTGGCCCGGCGCGCCCTCGATGATCGGATCGTGAGACGCCACTCCCGGCTTCTGGCTCGCCTGCGGGATACAGTCGATGTCCGATCCGAGGGCGATCACGGGCTTTCCGCTCCCCCAGCGCGCCACCCACGCGGTGGGGATACCGGCGACCCGACGCTCGAGCGCGAACCCGTTCCGCTCGAGGATGGCACTCAAGTACTTGGAGGTCTCGATTTCCTGCATGCCGAGCTCGCCGAACGAGAAGACCTGGTCGACCATCTGCTGAGCGAACGTCGCCTGGGCGTCGATGGCGCGGGCGACTTCCGCTTTGAGTCGGTCGAGCCGCTGGTCGGGGGGCGGGGGCGCCTGAGCGACGAGACCGCGCAGCACGACGAACGGGACGAGCAGGGGTACCCGGAGGCGCATCATGGGGTGTCGTGTTGGGGGTTGCCCGCGTAGCTACTCGTAACGATGCCCCGACCGGAGACCCCGCGCCAGGGCGCCATTGCGGCCACAGCGGGCCCGGTTCGCGGCCTTGACACCCGCGGGAGCGGCGGACAGGTTAGCACCCCATCGATACGGTTCGGTAGGAGCTACCCGCAGACGCGGGACGGCGTGGCTGTCCACACCCCTCTGGCCACGCTGCTCTCAACACCGCATTCGTGACGGCCGGCAGATGAAACTCGTGGACCCCATCCGGATCGGGAGGTAGTTATGGCGGCGGATTTCTTCATCGGCGAGTCTCTGGTAGGCGACGGGAACGAGATCGCCCACATCGACCTGATCATCGGGTCGAAGTCGGGGCACGCAGGACAGGCCTTCGTCAACACACTGTCGAACAACACCGACGGCTTCACCAAGCTGCTCGCCGTCGTCACCCCCAACCTGCCGGCCAAGCCCGACACGCTGCTGTTCAACAAGGTGACGATCAAGAACGCCACGCAGGCGGTGCAGATGTTCGGCCCGGCGCAGGCGGCCGTCGCCCGCGCGGTGGTCGACAGCGTGTCCTCGGGCATCATCCCGCGGGACAAGGTGGACGACTATTGCATCCTGGTGGGTGTGTTCATTCACTGGGAAGCGAAGAACGACAAGAAGATTTACGACTTCAACTACCGGGCCACGAAGGAGTCGATCGAGCGGGCCCTCAAGGGCCAGCCGAAGGTCGACACGGTGATCTCTCAGGCCAAGACGGCGTCGCATCCGTTCGCGGGTGGCGCGGACAAGGGCTGATCTCTCCGGCAGTCGGCTGATGGCACGTCGAGGGGCGGGACTGCCGCCCCTCGACTGCGTTTCGAGTCCCGCGCCGACTCATCGTGGAGCACGAATCCTGATGCGCAAGCTCTTGCTGCAGCTCGACAGCTCCAGACTGCCGAGCGTGTTCGACCGAGTGGTCGCGTACGACGGCGGCGCCGATGAGGTAATGAGCTACGGCGGCATCACCGAACCCGACGTCCGCGACCTGATCCACGGCTGCATCTTCACGCGCGGTCCCAAAGACTTGAAGAACACCGCCGTATTCGTCGGCGGCGCGGACATCGCCGTGGGGGAGCAGCTGCTCACCGCGGCGACGAAAGCGATGTTCAAGCCGTTCACCGTCTCCACGATGCTCGACTCGAACGGCTCGAACACGACGGCGGTGGCCGCGGTGGCGAAGATGGTGCAGGCAACCGGGGATGTGCGCGGCAAGCGCGTCCTGATCGTCGCGGGGACCGGGCCGGTCGGAATTCGGGCCGCCGGGCTGTTCGCCAAAGCAGCGGCCGACGTGTGCATCACGTCGCGCAAGGCCGACGCGGGCGAGCGGGCGCGCGATCTCGTGCTCAAGCGCTTCGGCGGGACGGTACGCGCCATCGCGATGCCGGACGCGAAGGAGGCCATCCGGGCCTGCGAGCGCGCGGAGCTGCTGCTCAACGCCGGACCCGCAGGGGTCATGCTCGTCCCGAAGCAGGCGTGGGCCAGCCGCCCGGGCCTCAAGGTCGTCGCGGACGTGAACGCGGTTCCCCCGCTCGGCATCGAGGGGGTCGAGGTGATGGACGACGGCGTGACGAAGGAGGGCGTGGTGTGCTTCGGCGCGCTCGCCATCGGCAACCTGAAGATGAAGGTGCACAAGGCGTGCATCGCGCGCCTGTTCGAGCGCAACGACCTCGTGCTGGACGCCGAGACCATCGCCGACGTCGCGCGGGAGTTGATGGCGCCGAAGTCGTGAGCCGATGCCCCGCGTGATCGGCATCGACCCGGGGACGGTGAGCATCGATCTCTGTGGACTCGACGACGGCCGCCTGTTCCTCGATCGCTCCCGGCCCACCGCGGAGGCGCTGGCCGACCCCGCGCGCTTCGTGACCGAGCTCGAGGCGGCGGGCCCGCTCGATCTGGTCGCCGGCCCGTCCGGGTACGGCCTGCCGCTCACGCGCGTGCAGGACGTCACCGACGAAGATCTGCGCCTCGCGTTTCTCGCGGCCCCCGGAGAGACCGGCGGCATCGGCGGGCTCCGCGACCTGGTGCGCGCGCTGGCGCGCTCCAAGCTGCCGGTCGTGCTCACGCCCGGGGTGGTGCATCTCCCCACCGTGCCCACACATCGAAAGGTGAACCGCGTCGACATGGGGACGGCCGACAAGGTGTGCGCAGTCGCGCTCGCGATCGTCGACCAGGCCCGCCGACTGGGATGCCCGCTCTCGGCCACGTCGTTCGTGCTGCTCGAGCTGGGCGGCGCCTTCACCGCCGCGGTCGCCGTGGCGGGCGGCCGGATCGTCGACGGCGCGGGGGGCTCGGCGGGAGCGCTGGGGTTCCGGGCGGCGGGCGCCCTCGACGGCGAGGTCGCCTATCTGGCGGGCAGCGTGTCGAAGGCACTGCTGTTTCGGGGCGGCGTCACGACCGTCGCGGGCTGGGAAGAGGAGACCGAGCCGATCGATCGGCTGGCCCGTCCCACGACGCCGCGGGAACGCGTCGCGTCGGACGCGCTCATCGAGAGCACGGTGAAGACGGCGGTCGCGCTCGCCTTGTCGGTGTCGGGGCCCGCAGAGTTCGTGTTGTCGGGGCGGCTCGCGCGGGTCGACGCGGTGAGCGGAGCCATCCGCCGACGGCTCGAGCCGTTCGCTCCTACGCGCGTGCTCGAGGGGTTCGCCGCGGTGACGAAACAGGCGGCGCAGGGCGCGGCGCTCGTCGCCGACGGCCTGGCGGGCGGGACACACCGCGAGCTCGTCGAGCTGTTGGCGATCCGCGAGGCGCGCGGCAGCGTGCTCGATCATCTGTACGTGGTCCCGCGCGAGCAGGCGCTCCGCCGGCTGGGCGAGGGGCTCTCATGACGCGCGTGCTCATCGCCGGCGTCTCCACGCGAGGGCTCGCGGAATCGGCGGCGAGGGCGGGGTATGACGTACTCGCTGTGGACGGCTTCGGCGACCTGGACCTGCGCGCTCGCGCGCAGTCGGTCATGGTGACACGGAGCGGCGCGCGGTTCAGTATCCGCGCGGCGGTCGCGGCTGCGCGCGGGCTCCGCTGGGACGCCGTCTGCTACGTGGGCAGCTTCGAAAACCACGCCCGCGCAGTCGGCGCGCTCGCCGCCGGCCGGGTCTTATGGGGCAATCGGCCCGGCGCGCTCTCGGCCGTGCGCGACCCGGCGCGGCTGGCGCGCGCGCTGCGCGCGCAGGGGCTCCCCACACCGGCCGTCCGCGCCACGGCGCCGCGCGGTGCGACGGGCCGGGGCGGGCGCTGGCTGGTAAAGCCCCGGGCGTCGGGCGGAGGCAGCGGCGTGGCAGCGTGGCACGGCGGCTCGTTGCCGCGCGGCAGCTACCTGCAGCAGCGTGTGGCCGGGACTCCAGGGTCGATCGTGTTCGCCGCGGACGGGCGTAGCGCGGTGCCGTTGGGCGTGTCGCGCGCCCTCGCGGGCGATCCGGCCTTTGGCGCCGGCGGCTTTCGCTACTGCGGCAGCATCCTCGTCGCCCCCGAGCAGCCTCTGTTCGGCCACGCGTGTCGCCTCGCCGCAGCGGTCACACAAGCGTTCGGGTTGGTGGGCGTCAACGGTATCGATTTCGTCGCTCGGAGGAGTGTGCCCTACGCGGTGGAGGTCAACCCGCGCTATTGCGCATCGATGGAGCTCGTCGAGCGGGCGCACGGGATTTCGATCTTCGAGGTGCATGCTCGCGCGTGCGCAGGGGAGCTCCCCCACTTCGAGATCACGGGGCCGGGCCCGGCGGGCGTACTCGGGAAGGCGATCGTGTTCGCCCGGGAGGACGTGGTCCCGGAAGAGACGCCGCACTGGCTGGCGCACGACGACGTGCGCGACGTGCCTCCGCCCGGCGAACGCATCGAGCGGGGCCATCCCATCTGTACGGTGTTCGCGCAGGGGCGCACGGTCGCCGCGTGTCGTGCGGCGCTCGGCGCCCGGGCGCGCACCCTGTACCGCCGCCTGGAAGCACACCACGCGAGGTCCGCGTGAGCGCCGCCGCCCGGACCGTCGAGCACGCCACCTGCCTCGGCTGCGGTTGCGCCTGCGACGATATCACGGTCGTGGTCCAGCGCGGCCGCCTCACGGAAGCGAAGCGGGCGTGCGCGCTGGGCACCGCCTGGTTCGGAGACGGCCAGGTGCCGGACGTGGTCCGGATACGTGGCCGGGCAGGGACGCTCGAGCGAGCTCTCAGCGAGGCGACGAGGCTCCTCAGGGAGGCGAAGCGCCCGCTCGTTTATCTCGCGGGGGACATTTCCTGCGAAGTGCAGCGCGACGCCGTCGCGATCGCCGATCGGCTCAAGGGCGCGATTGACAGCCTGGCCGGTACGGCCGCCCCAGGCGTGCTCGCCGCGCAGCGCCGGGGACGCGCGGGCGCGACGCTCGGCGAGCTGCGCCAGCGCGCCGATCTCGTGGTGTTCTGGGGCGTGGACCCCGACGCGCGCTATCCGCGCTACAGCGCGCGCTATGCCGTCGATCCCGTGGGCCTCGCCGTGCCCGCCGGGAGACGGAGTCGTCGTGTGATCGCCGTGGATGTGGGCGACGCCCGCGGTCCGGCGGCCGCTGACGGCCGCGTGGCGATCCCGCCCGATGCCGAGCTCGATGCGCTCGGTGCCATGCGCGCGCAGGTCCAGGGGCGGACCGTGGCGCCTGACGGGCCGTTCGGGACGGCGATCGCCTTGGTCCACGAGATGACCAAAGCGCGATACGTGGCCCTAGTAGCCGACGCGGAGCCGGGCCCGACGCCCTCGGACCCGGACCGTGCGGAAGCTCTGATCGCGCTGGCGCAGGCCCTGAACGACCCCACGCGGTGCGCCCTCTCGACGCTCCGCGGCGGCGGCAACCGCTCGGGAGCGGATGCCGTACTCACGTGGCAGACCGGGTTCCCGTTCGCGGTGGACTTCGGGCGCGGGTATCCGACCTACCGGCCTCACGCCGGCGCGGCCGAGCGCCTCGCGGGGGGCGAGGTGGACGCGGCGCTCGTGATCGGCGCGCCGGCGACGCTGCCCGATTCCATCGCCCGCGGGTTGGGCGGCGTCGCCACGATCGCGATCGGTCCGCGGGCGAGTGCCGCGGGGTGGAAACCCGTGGTCGCAGTGGACACGGGTGTCGCGGGCATTCACGAGGGCGGCACCGCGTTCCGGATGGACGACGTGCCGCTGCCGCTGCGACCGGCCTTCGGCGGGGAGGACGTGCGCAGCGCGGCATCCACCGTACGCGCGCTACGCGAGCGGCTGGAGGGTGCCGCGTGACGACGCCCAGCCGCCTGAGGATCGCCGGTGGCACGGTTTACGACCCCGCGAACGGAGTGGACGGCGCGGTGCAAGACGTATGCATCGAGGGTGACCGCATCGTCGCGGAGCTGCCGGCGGGGGTGCCACGCCTCGACGTCCGCGGGATGGTGGTGATGCCGGGCGGCGTGGACATCCACGCGCACGTCGCCGGGTCGAGCGTGAACCACGCGCGTCGCCTGCTGCCGGAGGAGCACGCAGCCGATCCCGTGCCGGCACCGCCGCTGGCGGACGGTGCGCCGGCACGCTCCGGAACGGGCGGAACGGTGCCGAGCACGTTCGCCACCGGGTATCGCTACGCGGGGCTCGGCTACACCACTGCGATGGAAGCGGCGGTGGCCCCGCTTGCGGCGCGACACGCGCACGCCGAGCTCGACGATACGCCGATCATCGACTCGGGGTTCTACGTGCTGCTCGGCAACGACGATTATCTGCTGCGCCAGATCGCGGCGGGGGAGACGGCGCGGGCACGGGACTACGCCGGCTGGCTGCTGGGCGTGACCCGGGCGTATGCGATCAAGATCGTGAACCCGGGCGGGGTGACCGTGTGGAAGGGTGGCGGCCGCAACGTGAGCGGGCTGGACGACGTCGTGGGGTCGAGCGCGGTCACGCCGCGCAAGATCCTCGAGACCCTGGCAGGGGCGGCGAACGGCCTCGCTCTCCCTCACCCCGTCCATATCCACTGCAACAACCTGGGACAGCCCGGCAACTCCGCGACCACGCTCGAGTCCATGCGGGCGCTCGCGGGCCGGCGCGCGCACTTCACGCATCTCCAGTTTCACAGTTACGGCGGCGAGCGGGGGAAGGGCTGGAAGTCGGCCGCGAGAGACGTGATCGACTACGTGAACGGCCACGCCGAGCTGAGCGTCGACGTCGGCCAGGTGATGTTCGGCTCCGCCACGACCGTTACGGCGGACGGGCCGGTCGAGCACCTGCTGTACGCGAGCAGCGGGCGCAAGTGGGTGAACGTGGATATCGAGCTCGAGACGGGCTGCGGCATCGTGCCGTATGCCTACCGCGAGCAGGCCGCGGTCGCCGCGCTGCAGTGGGCCGTGGGGCTCGAGCTGTTCCTGCTCGCCAAGGACCCGTGGCGCGTGGTCCTCTCGACCGACCATCCCAACGGGGGCACGTTCCTCTCCTATCCGGAGCTGATCCGGCTCCTGATGGACCGTGCCTACCGCGACGAGCGACTGAAAGCCGTGAACCAGAAGCTGTTGGCCGGGAGCGCGCTGCTGGACGGCTTGGCGCGGGAATACACGCTGGGCGAGATCGCGATCGTCACGCGCGCCGGCCCCGCCCGACTGCTCGGGCTCCCGCAGAAGGGACATCTCGGCCCGGGGGCGGACGCCGACGTGACCGTGTACGCACCGGACGCCGACCGGGCGAAGATGTTCGCCGCGCCCCGCTACGTGATCAAGGGCGGTACCGTGGTTGTCCAAGACGGGCAGCTGCGCCGGGCGTCCGCGGGAGCGCGGCTCGCCGTGCGCCCGGACTACGACGTCGCTGTGAAGAAGGATGTGAAGCGGTTCTTCGACGACTACGCCACGGTCGCGTTCGAGAATTACGGGGCGGAGCCGTGAAGATCAACGGCGTCGCGATCGAGGACACGTTTGCCGAGGCGTTCACGATGCGGGTCGCGCGCCTGCTCATCACGGGGCGTACGCTCGGCTGGGCCAGAGAAGCGGCCGTCAAGCTCACGGGCTTCGCCACCTCGGTGATCGGCTGCAAGTGCGAGGCGGGCATCGAGCGCGAGCTCCGGGACGATGAGACGCCTGACGGCCGGCCCGGAGTCAGCGTGCTGTTTCTGACCATGGACAAGGCGAGCCTCCCCGAGCAGCTGATCGTGCGGGTCGGTCAGACCGTGCTCACCTGCCCCACGACCGCCTGCTTCGACGGCCTGCCGGAGGCGCCGGACCGGCTGCCCGTGGGGAAGGCGTTGCGGGTGTTCGGCGACGGCTTCCAGGCGAGCAAGGTGATCGGCGGCAAGCGCTACTGGCGTCTGCCGGTCATGGAGGGGGAGTTCCTGATCGAAGAGACGTTCGGGATGCTGAAGGGTGTCGGCGGGGGGAATTTCCTGATCCTCGCCCGAGACGCGGACGCCGCGCTGGCCTCGGCCGAAGCCGCCGTCGCGGCGATGACCGGTCTCCCGGGAGTCATCCTGCCGTTCCCGGGCGGGGTGGTGCGGAGCGGGAGCAAGGTGGGATCGCAGCGCTACAAGAACCTGATCGCCACGACGAACGACGCGTTCGCCCCTACTCTGAAAGCCGTCACACAGTCGCAGCTCCCGGAGGTTGTGAACAGCGTGCTCGAGATCGTGCTTGATGGAACCGACGGGCCGTCGATCGAGGCGGCGATGCGGGCCGGTATCCGCGCGGCCTGCCGGCCCGGTGTGCAGACGATCACGGCGGGGAATTATGGAGGGAGGCTCGGGCCGCATCACTTTTATCTGCGCAAGATCCTCGGATGAGCGACGCCATCACCCTCACCCTCATGACGGCCCCAACGCAGACCCTCGTTGCCGATTGCATCGCCGCGGACCGGTTCGCCGCCCTCAGCGCTCAGGCCATCGCCGCGCTGCCGGTCGTGCACGGCGCGCGCCCGGCCACGCTCGGGGATTTCTTCCGGGTCCGGGGTGAGCGCGCGAGCGTCGTCCGGATCGAGGGCGATTGTGCGCGGATCGAGGCGATCGGCAGCGGCATGGCGGGAGGCGAGCTGGTGATCGACGGCAGTGTGGGACGCGACCTCGGGGTCGCCATGTCGGGCGGTCGGATCGATCTGCGTGGCAACGCGGGCGCCAACGCCGGCGGCGCGCCGGCCGGCGCCGCGCGCGGCATGACCGGCGGCGAGATCATCGTGCGGGGCAGCGTCGGCGACGAGGCGGGCGCGCGCATGCGGCGGGGACTGCTCGTCGTGACGGGGGACGGGGGACGGGGGACGGGCAAGGGCATGATCGCCGGGACGGTCGTGGTGTGCGGGAAGGCGGGCTCGGGCACGGGGCGCTTTTTGAAGCGGGGATCGATCGTCGCGCTGGGCGAGGTCGAGCGTCCGGCCACGTTCCGCTACGCGTGCACCTACCGGCCCCCCCACGTGGCGCTGCTGCTGCGCTACCTGGGGGCCCGCTGCCGGCTGGACGTCGCCTCCGCTCAGGTCACGGGACGCTACGAGCGCTACTCGGGCGACCTGGCCGAACTCGGAAAAGGGGAGCTGTTGCGATGGGTGGGGGAGTGAGCGAGACCGGACTGGGCTTGAACGAGCGGGCGTGGCGCATCGCCGACGCCATGGTGGCGAACGCCGCCGAGCTGCGCGTCACCGCGCGGACGCTCCCGGGTGGCGCGCGGGTGATCGACGCCGGCATCGACACGCCGGGAGGCTACGGCGCAGGGCGGGCCCTGGCGGAGATCTGCATGGGAGGGCTCGCCGACGTCGCGTACCCGCCGGTCCCGATCGGCGGCGATCCGTGGCCCGGCGTGCGCGTGTGGACGGATCACCCCGCAGTCAGCTGTATGGCGTCCCAATACGCCGGGTGGGCGATCCAGGTGGGAAAGTACTTCGCGATGGGGTCCGGGCCGCTGCGTGCGCATGCGCGGGTCGAGAAAGAGCTGTTCGCCAAACTCCGCTATGCGGAACGGGCGCAGCGCGGCGTGCTGGTGCTCGAGACCCGGGCCACGCCCACGGACGAGGTGACCGCCTGGGTCGGGCAGAAGGCGGGGCTCGCGCCGTCGCAGCTGACCTTCGTGGTGGCCCCCACCGCGAGCCTCGCCGGCGGCGTGCAGATCGCCGCCCGCATCCTCGAGACCGGGCTGCACAAGATGGACACGCTGGGCTTCGACGTGACGAAGGTGGTGAGCGGCATCGGCACGGCGCCGCTCCCGCCCGTCGCGAAGAACGACCTCCGGGCCATCGGCCGCACCAACGACTGCATCCTGTACGGCGGCCAGGCGCGCTACACGGTGAGCGCCGACGATGCGGAGCTCGCCGAGCTCGCGCCCAAGGTCCCGGCCTCGGCGTCCAAGGACTACGGGACGCCGTTCTACGACATCTTCAAGCGTTACGACGGTGACTTCTACAAGATCGACCCGCTGCTCTTCAGCCCCGCCGAGGTGTGGCTGACGAGTGTGGGGAGCGGGAAGACGTACCACGCGGGACATGTGAACCCCGACGTATTGCGCGCATCGTTGCTCGAGACGTGAACCTCAATCAGGGAGCTCGCATCATGCCGCGTCCGTCGCAGAACCTCGCCGTGCTCGCCGCTCTCGGCACCGGCGGCTTCACCGTGCTGCTCGGGCGGAAGTCCAACTGACGGCGGTGCGCGTCGCGATTCTCGCCGCACGGCAGGGCTGGCACACCGACCAGCTCTGCCGCGCGCTCGCCGAGCGGGGGCACGAAGGGCGGGTGCTCCCCTACGAAGCGCTGGTGGCGCACCTGGGCGGCGCGGCGTCCGGGGTGGCGGCGGCCGGCGAGGATCTCGCCCGGTGTGCCGCGGTGCTGGCGCGCATCATCCCTGCCGGCTCGCTCGAGCAGATCGTATTCCGCGTGGACGCGCTGCACACGCTGGAAGAGCGCGGCATCCCGGTCATCAACCCGCCGCGCACCATCGAGCGCACCGTCGACAAGCTGTGGACCACGGCGCTGCTCGAGCAGGCGGGACTGCGCGTGCCCGAAACGGTGGTGTGCGAGACTCCCGACGAGGCACTGGCGGCGTTTCGCGCGCTGGGCGACGTGATCGTGAAGCCGTTGTTCGGCTCGATGGGGCTCGGCATGGTGCGGGTAACCGACGAGGAGATCGCGTTTCGCGTGTTTCGCACGCTGGAAACGCTGCGGGGCGTATATTATGTCCAGCGGACGATCGATCACGCCGGCTGCGACGTGCGGGTGTTCGTGGCGGGCGGCCGCGTCATCGGCGCGATCGAGCGGAGCGCGCCCGGTTGGAAGACCAATCTCGCGCGCGGCGGGCGCGCGCGGGCAGTGACGTTGACGCCCCAGCGGATGGAGCTGGCCCTCGCGGCCGCCCGCGCCGTGGGTGCGGACTATGCGGGCGTCGACCTCCTGCCCGCGCGCGACGGTACCGTGTACGTCGTGGAGGTGAACGGGATTCCCGGATGGCGCGGCCTGCAGGAGGCGACGTCGCTCGACGTCGCCGCAGCGATCGTCGAGTTGCTCATCGGGCGCGTGGCGCGGCAGTGAGCGGCACGCCGCCAGCGGCCCACGTGGCCGCTGCCGCCCAGCTCGCCTGCCTGCTCGAGGTGAGCGCCCCCAAGCCCGGCAACGTCTCCCCGTTTGCGAGCTTCCGCGACGCGACCTACGAGGACTTCCTCGCGAGCGCCGCCGCCATCGGGCCCGCCCTCGCCGCCGCCGGGGAGCGGCCCCTCGGCGCCACCATCCGCGCCGCCGTCGAAGCCACGGCTCGGTGGGCGCCGTCCAACACGAATCTGGGCCTGGTCCTGCTGCTCACCCCGCTCGCCCGGGCGGCGCTCACGCCGGGCGGCGCGTCGCTGCGCGCCCGGCTGGCCGCCACGCTCGCCGCGACCACGGTGGCGGACGCGTGCGACACCTATGCGGCGATCCGCGTGGCCGCTCCGGGGGGATTGGGCCGGGCGCCCGACCAGGACGTGAGCGGCACGCCCACCGCTACCCTGCGCGACGTGATGGCCCTGGCGGCCGAGCGCGACGCGATCGCCGCCGAATACGCGAGCGACTTCCGGACCACGTTCGAGCTGGGCGCCCCGGCCCTCCGGGCCGCGCTCGCCGATCGCCTGCCCTGGCGGGACGCGGTCGTCGAGGCGTACTTGACGCTCCTCGCCGCCGCGCCCGACACCCACATCGCGCGCAAGCTCGGTCTTCCGGCGGCGGTCACCGTGCAGCAGCGGGGACGCAGCGTGCTCGAGGCCGGCGGCGTGCGCACGGCGGTGGGGCGGGAAGCGCTCGCCGCGCTCGACCGCGAGCTGCGGGATGACGCCAACACGTTGAACCCCGGCGCCACGGCGGACCTGACCGGCTCGGGCGTCTATGCGGTGCTGCTCGAGGGGGGCTGGCGTGTCCACCCATAAACAGTTCAAGGTCGCCGTGACGAAGGACAACCTCGTCTTTGCCTCGGCCCACTTCATCACCTTCCCCGGGCACCGTTGCGAGCGGCTGCACGGCCACAACTACCGTACCCGCGTCGTGGTCGAGGGCGGACTCAACCGCGAAGCGCATTACGTGCTCGACTTCGCCGAGCTGAAACACCTCATGAAGCGGCTCACCGACGAGATCGATCACAAGGTGCTGCTCCCGCTCCAGAATCCGAAGATCGAGGTCCGCGAGGAGGGCGACACCGTGAGCGTGGCCGTCATGGGACGACCGCGCTACGTGTTTCCGCGGGACGACTGCGCACTCCTCCCCGTGCCCAACACGACCGTGGAAATGCTGGCGCAATACCTCGCGGGCCGGGTGCGTCAGGAGCTCGCCGGGTCGGGCGACCTAGACCTCACGGCGTTGGAAGTGGAGGTGGAGGAGACCATCGGGCAGGCGGCGACCTACCGGGAGTCACTCGGGTGACCACGCCGGGCAGCCTCGATGTCGGCCCGTCCCACGCGGCCGTCGTGGAGCGCCGTCGCCACCAAGACGCCGTCGAGCCCGAGGTCGGCGAGCCGCTCGATCTCGCGCGCGCTCGCCACCCCGCCCCCCGCAAGGAGGTGAACGCCCGGGTGGGCGCGCCGCAGCGTTTGCACCAGCCAGGGGTCCACACCGCGCCCGCTCCCCACACGCGCGACGTCGAGGACGAGCAGGCTCGTGGCGCCCGCGTCCACGGCCGCCAGCGCCAGGTCGACGGCGGTGCCATGGTGTGGAGCCCCCGTGCGCACCATGGGCACGCCGTCCCGCAGGTCGAGCGAGAACACGACCTGCTCCGGTCCGACGACGCGGCCCACGGCGGCAAGGGCGCCGAACGACGGCAGCGTTTCCAGGCCGACGACGACCCGCGCGGCGCCGGCCGCGCGGACGTCCCGCGCCCGCACGGGATCGGCTACGCCGGCGTCCACGAGCAGCACGCTGCCGACCCCGGCGAGCCGGCGCAGCAGCGCGCTCTGCACCGGACCGCCCCCGATGGCGTCGAGATCGGCGACGTAACACTCCTCCAAACCCAGCGCATCGCGATAGGCCCGCGCCAGCGCGACCGGATCACCCGCTCGGTCGGCGCCGAGGAGCACTGATTGAGCGGGCGCGTAGTTCTCGCGTCGCCCGCCCCGCGCCAGCACGGCGCGTCCGGCGCGCAGGTCGAGCACCGGGATCACGCGCAATGAGCGCGGTCCTCGGCTGGGACATCGGCGGCGTGAACACCAAGAGCGCGCGGGTGTCGCAGGCCCGCGTAGTCGCGGCGCGGGCGGCGCCCTACGAGCTGCAACGCGATCCCGCGGCCCTCGCGCCGCTGCTCCGCCGCCTGGCGTGCGACGTCGGCGCCGCGCCGGGCGACGCGCATGCCGTCACGATGACGGCCGAGCTGTCGCAGCTGTTCCGCACCAAACGGGAGGGCGTGGGGTTCGTGCTCGACGCCGTCACGGCGGCCTTTCCGGAGGCCTGCGTGCGCGTGTGGACGGTGGATGCGCGCTGGCTCACACCGGCGCAAGCAAGGTGCGAGCCCCATGCGGTCGCGGCGGCGAACTGGGCCGCCACCGCGCACTGCGTGGCGCGTTTCGTTCCCGATTGCCTGCTCATCGACGTGGGCTCCACCACGACCGACATCGTTCCCATCGCGGGCGGCGTGCCGCGAGCCGCGGGCAGGAACGACACGGAACGCCTGCGCGAGGGTGAGCTGGTCTACACGGGGGCGCTGCGCACCCCGGCCGAGGCGATCGCGGCGACGGTGCCGGTGCGGGGCCGGGCGACCGGCGTCTCGGCGGAAGGCTTCGCGCTCTCCGGCGACGTCCATCTGTGGCGCGGCGAGCTGGCCCCGGAGGATTACTCGGTTCCCACGCCCGATGGTCGCCCCGCCACACGCGGCTTCGCCGGCGAGCGGCTGGCGCGCGTGGTGTGCGCCGACCGCGAAATGCTCGATGACGAGAGCGTCAACGCGATCGCGGATGCCCTGTGGGACGCGCAGGCGGCGCGGATGCGCGACGCCGTGGTGCGGGTGCGCGCCCGTTGCCCCGCGCTCGCTCCTGCAGTCGTCACCGGGCTGGGCGCGTTTCTCGCAGCGGAGGCCGCGCGCCGTGCCGGGCTCGAGGTGATTCATTTGTCGGACCGCCTGGGCCCCGCAGCCCGCCACGCCCCCGCCGCCGCCGTGGCGCTGCTGTTTCCCTCGTGAAGGGCACGTCTTCCGCGGTGCACACCGTCCTGAAGATCGGCGGGGGACTGCTCGGCAAGGCGGGGGCCTTCGAGCTCACGCTCGAGGCGGTCACCGCCTTCCGGCCGGGCCGCCGCCTGGTCGTCGTCCCGGGTGGCGGGCCGTTCGCCGACGCGGTGCGCGAGATGTTCAAGCGCGCGAAGATCGGTGAAGATGCCGCGCACTGGATGGCGGTTCTGGGGATGGATCAATACGCGCACGCCCTCGCCGCGCGCATCGACGATGCCGCCCTCGTCGATGCAGCGGGCGGCCTCGCCGCGGCCCTGCAGGCCGGTCGCCTGCCCGTGCTCGCCCCCTATCGCTGGCTTCGGGACGCCGATCCGTTGCCGCACTCGTGGGACGTGACGAGCGACAGCATCGCGGCGTGGTTCGCCGGCGCGTTGGGCGCACGTCGCGTGGTGCTCATCAAGCCCGCGGACGGAGAGCACAAGAAGCTCGTCGACTCGCATTTCCTCCGCACGCTCCCGCCCGGCGTGGAGCACCTGGTCGTGACCGCGGATGATCTGGGACAGCTGGACGTGGCGCTACGGGAGGGCCCCGACCGAGAGCGCGGGCGCCGCGCGGACCAGGCGCCGTAGGGCCGCGACCCGATCCCGGGACACGCGGCCCCTCCGGCCCCCGATGCACGCCGCGCCGCGTACCCCCACGAGCTCCGCGCCGAGGGCGCGCGCCGTCGCGAAGTCCCGTCCCGAGAGACTTCCGGCCAGCGCCGCGAACAGCCCCGCCGCGCGCGCGGCGGCGACCCACGCCGCGACCGCGTCCGGAGACTCGAGGGCGAAGAGCGGGGCGTCCTTCCAGGCCGTGTCGAGCAGCAGGCCCGCGGCACCGCTCTCCGCGGCCACCGTCACCAGGCGGGCCGGCGTGAGGCTGTCCACCCGGCGCCAGTCCGCGTAGGCCACGAGGACCAAAGCCGTCTCCGCCGGGGCGCCGCGGCGGGCGGCGCGTGCCAGGCGCTGCGCCTGCGCCTCGCTCGTGATCCCGCCGAAGCCGAGCTTCACGAACGCCAGCCCCGCCGCCGTGGCCGCCGCGGCTTCGGCGCTCGCGTCATCGCGGGCGTCGCCCAGGGCCGCGCTCACGGGGCGCGCCGCGCCCACGGCCCGGCGGATCGCCGCGAGCCGGTCGAGCCGCACGGGACCCAGGGCGCCGCGCGCCGGGTCCTTCGCATCGACCACGTCGGCACCACCCGCGACCGCGGCGCGCGCTTCCACGGGCCCTCGGACGCTCACCAACAGACGCATTTCCGTGCGCTCCCTTGTGGGTATCGTGAAGCCGCCGATAGGTTAGGCTTCCGGAGACGCGATGTCAAAACGACAGACGGACGAAGTATTGCACGCGGCGCCCGACGCCGAAGGCGCGGCCGTCCCGACGCTCTCGCTCAGCGGCAAGATCGCGCTGATCACGGGTGCGTCGAGCGGCATCGGACGCGCCATTGCGCTGGCGTACGCGGCGGCAGGTGCGGATGTGGCGCTCACCTACCGCGGCAACCGCCGCGGCGCCGAGGAGACCGCGGAGCAGGCGCGCGCGGCCGGACGCCGGGCGGAGCCGCTTCAGGCGGACATCGCGGAGGGTCGCGATGTCGACGCTCTAGCGGACGCGGTTCGCCGGGCGTTCGGTCGCGTGGACGTGTGGGTGAACAACGCGGGCGCCGACATTCTCACCGGGGCGGCGTCGCGCCTCTCCTGGACGGAGAAGCTCGACCGGTTGCTCGCGGTCGACCTCCGGGGCACGGTGCTGGCCTCGTGGAAGGCGGTCGAGTTGATGCGCGGGCAGCCTCCCGGCGGCGTCATCCTGAACATGTCGTGGGACCACGTGCTGGCCGGCGGGATGAAGGGCGAGTACGCCCAGGTGTTCTGCGCCGCGAAGGGGGGCGTGTACTCGTTCAGCCGCGCGCTCGCCCAGGCGGCCGCGCCGCACATCCGCGTCAACGTGCTGGGCCCCGGCTGGATCGAGACCGCCTACGGCAGCGGGCTCGATGAGGGCGTCAAGCAGCGCATCACGAAGTCGATCCCGCTGGGGCGCTGGGGCACGCCGGAGGACATCGCCCATGCGGCCGTTTACCTCGCTTCCGACGCGGCGCGCTACGTGACCGGCCAGATGTTGTCGGTCAACGGCGGGAGCGTCATCTAGCCCGGACCAAGGAGCCGCCATGGCAGCGAAAGAGCCCACGTATTCCGACGCCCAGATCGAAGCCAAGCTCAAGGACTTTCCCGGCTGGTGGTACGAAGACGGCTGGATCCGCCGCACGTACAAGACGGACGGCTGGCCGACCACGCTCATGCTCGTCAACGCCATCGGGTATGTCGCCGAGGCGGCGTACCATCACCCCGATCTGTCGGTCACGTGGGGGCGTGTGATCGTGAAGCTCCAGAACCATGCGGCGGGCGGGATCACCGACAAGGACTTCGAGCTGGCGCGCAAGATCGAAGAGACGGTTCTGTGGCGCCCCAAGGGGGGCGCGCTCGAAGGCACGCCCAACAAGTTCGTGCGCGCGGGCGATCCGCGGTGACGGCGGCGCCGCGCGCCCCGCGCCGCGTCCTGTTCGTCACCGGGAAGCTCGCGGAGCCCGCGCTGCGCCGGGTGGTCACCGGCATGGCTCCCCCGTTCGCGTGGGACGTGGCGGTCATGCGGATCACGGTGGCCGCTCTCATGACCACGCCGTGGATCGCGCGCTTCCTCGACGCGCCGTCTTCCCCCGACACCGATCTCGTGCTGCTCCCCGGGCTGTGCGAGGGCGATCCGGCGCTCGTCGCGCAGAAGCTCGGTGTGCCCGTGGAGAAGGGCCCCAAGGACCTGCGGCAGATTCCCGAATACTTCGGACGGGCCGCGGCGGCACGCGACTACGGGGCCTACGACATCGAGATCGTGGCCGAGGTGAACAACGCGCCCCGGCTCGCACGGGAAGCGATCCGCCGCGAAGCGGAGCATTACCGCGCGAGCGGCGCCGACCTGATCGATATCGGCTGCACTCCCGGCCGGGAGTTCCCCGGCCTGGCCGACGTGGTGGGCGAGCTGGTCGGCGCCGGGATGCGCGTGAGCATCGACTCCCTCGACCCTGCCGAGATCGGCATCGCGGTGCGGGCCGGGGCCGAGCTCGTCCTGAGCGTGAACGGCTCCAACCTCGAGGTCGCACACGATTTCGCCGGCACGAAGACGCGCGTGGTGGTGATCCCCGACGTGGGCCGGGGACCCGAGAGCCTCGAGCCGAGCATCGCGGCGCTCGACCGCTGGGGCGTGTCGTACCTCATCGATCCCATCATCGAGCCGATCGGCTTCGGGTTCATGCGCTCGCTGGAGCGCTACGCGGAGGCACGGCGACGTTACCCCGCGGCGCCGCTGTTCATGGGGATCGGGAACATCACCGAGCTCACCGCCGCCGACACGACCGGTGTGAACGCCCTGCTGCTGGCGATCTGCCAGGAGCTCGGCGTGCGCGCCGTGCTCACCACCGAGGTCATTCCCTGGGCGCGCGGCGCCGTACGGGAGATCGACGTCGCCCGGCGCCTGATGTACCACGCCGTCACGCAGCACACGCTCCCGAAGGGTGTGGACGATCGGCTCGTGACGGTGAAGGACCCGGCGGTGCTCGCCTACAGCGAGGCGGAGCTGCGCGAGCTGCAGCGCGCCGTCACGGACCCCAACTTCCGCATTTTCGCCGATCGCGACACGATCACGGTGTTCAACAGCGAGAAGTTCGTGCGCGGCACGGACATCCACGAGATCTTCGCGCAGCTCGACGTGGACGAGCCGACGCATGCCTTTTACCTGGGCCGCGAGCTCGCGAAAGCGAAGCTCGCCGTCACCCTCGGAAAGACGTATCGCCAGGAGGGAGCGCTGCAGTGGGGGTACCTCACGCCCCCGGACGACCGCGGCCCCGAGCACGTGAAGCTCACGCAACGCTCCACGCGCTCGCGCGCCCGGAGCGCGTCCCGCACCAAAACCCGCCGGTGAGCGACGCGGCACCGCTCGTGGAAGAGCTGGCACCCGCTCCCGACCCATTCGACTGCTGCGCGCGCCTCGCCGAGCTGCCGTACGTCGTGTTCCTCGACAGCGCGAGCGACCCCGGGCAGCTCGGGCGCCACTCGTTTCTCGCCGCCGATCCGTTCACGGCCGTGCGGGCCAAGCGTCGGCTCACCCAACAGCTCGTCGACGGACGGTGGATCCGCATCGATGCGGATCCGCTCGCGCACGCGCGGGCGCTGCTCGCCCCACACGTCGGGGCCGCGGTGGCGGACCTCCCGCCGTTCCAGGGCGGCGCGGCCGGATACGTGGGCTACGACTGGGGCGCGGCGCTGGAGCGCGTCCCCCGGACCCGCTACGACGACCTCGCCGTACCCGACGTGCTGCTGGGCCTGTACGACTGGGTGATCGCCTGGGATCACCAGGCCGGCAGGGCGTGGCTGATCTCGACGGGGATGCCCGAGCGGGGCGCGGCACGCAGCAAGCGGGCAGCGAGCCGGGTGGCGTTGGTCAAGGAGACCATGGCGGACCGACGGCCACGCGGACGGGGCGCGGGGGGTCTCCCGGAGCGACTGCGTCGTTTTGTGGCGCAGGGAGACCCCCCGCGTCCCGTCCGTCCAGCCGCCCCGTCTTACCCCGTGCCCGACATCCCGGACGTCCGTTCCAGTTTCACGCACGACGGCTATCTCGACGCCGTCGCCCGGGTCATCGAGTACATCCGCGCGGGCGACATCTTCCAGGCGAACCTGTCGCAGCGGCTCGAGGCACCGCTCGCGGACACTCCGCTGGCGTTGTACGGCCGGTTGCGTCGCCGCAACCCGGCGCCCTTCGCCGCCTTCCTCGGGTTCGGCGACGTGGTCGTGGCGAGCTCGTCCCCGGAGCGCTTCCTGCGCGTGCAGCCCGACGGCCGGGTGGAAACCCGGCCCATCAAAGGTACGAGGCCCCGGGGGGTCGGGCCCGAGCACGACGCGGCGCTCGCGCTCGCCCTCGCCGAGAGCGAGAAGGACCGGGCCGAAAACGTGATGATCGTCGACCTGTTGCGGAACGATCTGTCGCGGGTGTGTCGGCCCGGCTCGGTGCGGGTGCCGGAGCTGTTCGCTCTCGAGCATTATGCGACGGTGCACCACCTCGTTTCTACGGTCGTGGGCGACCTGGCACCCGGGCAGGACGCGGTGGATGTGCTGCGCGCCGCGTTTCCCGGCGGTTCCATCACCGGCGCTCCGAAAGTCCGCGCAATGCAGATCATCGCGGAGCTCGAGCCGACCGCGCGAGGTGTGTACTGCGGCGCCATCGGCTACGTGAGCACGACCGGCACGCTGGAGGCGAGCATCGTGATCCGAACCTATCTGGTGCGGGGGCGCGACGTGTATTTTCAAGTCGGCGGCGGCATCGTAGTCGATTCCGATCCCGAGCAGGAGTACCGGGAAACCTTGGACAAGGCGCGGGGATTGATCGCCGCATTGCGACCATGAGCCCGAACGGACTCTCGAGCCTCGCGTGGCGCGCGGCGGTGATGTGCGCGCTCGCCGCCCCGCCCGCCTCGGCGCAGCAGGCGCCCGCGGACAGCGCCGGCGCTGGGACTATCTTCGACGGCACGACGCTCGCCGGCTGGGACGGCGACCCTGCATTCTGGCGAGTCGAGGACGGGGCGATCGTCGGCGAAACCAGGGCCGACAAACCGCTCAAGGCGAACACCTTCATTATCTGGCGGGGCGGCACGACCCGGGACTTCGTGCTGAGGCTCGAATACCGAATGAGCGCCAGCAGCCCCGCCGGGAACAGCGGCGTCCAGTTCCGGAGCGCGCTGCTTCCGGACGCGGGGCGTTGGGTAATGAAGGGCTATCAAGCCGACATCGACGCGGCCGACGCGTACACCGGCCAGATCTACGAAGAGCGGGGACGCGGGTTTCTCGCGAGACCAGGCCAAGCCGTGCGCGTCGCCGCGGACGGCCAGTTGCAGGCGCTCGGGTGGGTGGCCCAGCCCGACGTGGTGAAGTCGTTCATGAAAAAGCGGGACTGGAACGAGCTGCAGGTGGTCGCGCGCGGCAACGCCATCGTGGAACTGGTGAACGGCCACGTGACCAGCCTGCTGGTGGACGACGACGAGCGGCGGGACAAAGAGGGGCTGCTGGGTCTGCAGCTCCACGCCGGCCCGCCCATGAAGATCGAATTCCGGAACATCCGCCTGACGGGTGCGGACTCCGTCCCGACTACGCGGGCGCACGCGGACTGGCTCACGGACGGTGGCAACCCACAGCGTACCGCGTGGCAGCGCGACGAGACCGTCCTGACGACCGGCCGGGCCAAGGACATCCGGCTGCTGTGGAAGATCACGCTCGACAACGCGCCGCGGGAAATGCATTCGCTGTTGCCGGCGCTCGTGGTGGGCCGCGTGGACACGCGCGAGGGACCGACACAGATCGTGGTGGTGACGGGGGTGTCGGACAACCTGTACGCGATCGACGCCGGGCGCGGCGTGCTGCTCTGGAAGAAGCGCTTCGATCATGCGTCGGTGGGCGACACCACTCCCCGGAGCGGTCTCATGTGCCCCGGCGGCATCACCGCGACGCCGGTGATCGGTCCCACCACGGTACCGGGACGGTACACGATCTACGCCGTGTCGTGGGACGGGACGCTCCACCAGGTGGACGTCGCCGATGGCGCGGATGCGGCGCCGCCCGCGAAGTTCATGCCGCCGAACGGGAAGCCCTACGCGTTGAACCTCTGGAAAAACGTGATCTACACGCACACCGCTCAAGGGTGCGGCGGTCATCCGAACATGGTCTATGCCTACGACCTCGCCACCGGCCGGGTCGGCAGCTGGGGACCCGCGGGGGGCGGCATGTGGGGCCGTACCGGGCCCGCGATCAGCTCGAAGGGCATCATGTACACGGGCACCGGGGACGGGCCGTGGGATCCGGAGCGCGGGATCTACGGCAACGGCATCATCGGGGTTCAGCAGAACCCGACCACGAAAGCGCTCGAGCTGGCGGACTACTTCGCACCGTCGAACGCCGAGTGGCTGTTCAAGCGCGACCTGGACATGCAGGTGACGCCCGCGATCTTCGATTACAAAGGCCGGGAACTCATGGTCTCGGCAGGCAAGGAGTGTCGCGTGTACCTGATGGACACGGAGTCCATCGGCGGCGATGACCATCGCACGCCGCTGTATCGCACGCCGCTCTTGTGCAATGAGGGCGTCAATTTCGCCTCCGCGGGCATCTGGGGCGCGATGACGACCTGGGTGGACGCCAGCGGCACGCGCTGGGTTTTGGCGCCGTTCTGGGGACCCAAACACTCGCTCTTCACAGCGCCGGTGGTGCACGGCGACGTCGAGCACGGCGCGATCGCCGCGTTCAAGCTCGAAGAGCGGGACGGCGGCCTCCAGCTCGCACCCGCCTGGATCTCGCGCGACATGAGCCGTGCCGAGCCCCCGGTCGTCGCGAACGGGGTCGTCTTCGCCTACGGCAGCGGCGAGAGCACCACACAGGCTACGCCGGAGCTGGGCCTTCGGGCCAACCAGTCCGAGGTGCGCATCAAGAATTCCACCCACGCAGTCCTGCACGCGCTCGACGGCCAGACCGGCGAGGAGCTGTGGTCCAGCGGCGCGCAGATCACGTCCTGGAACCACTGGGCCGGCCTGTCGGTCGCGAACGGCCGCGTCTACCTCGGCACGTTCGACGGCACGCTGTACTGCTTCGGCATCGGTCCATGAAAGCGTCCGCGGTGGCCGCGGTCGTGACGTGCGCAGGCGTCGGCCTGGCGGGGGCGGGGGGCAACGCCGCGCGTGCCCAGGACTGGACGACCGGTGGCTACGACGCGCAGCGCTCGTCCTGGGTCAGGGTTGAGGGAAAGATCTCCACGGCCGCCTTACGGAAGCCCGGATTCCAGTTGCTCTGGAAGCTCACGCTCGCCCATGAGTCCACCGCGGGGCGCGGCGTTACGGCGCCGGTGCTGCTCGATCTGATGATCGGCTACCGGGGATTCCGGGCGTTGGGCTTTGTGGGCGCGCCGCCCGATCACGTGGTGGCGATCGATACCGACCTTGGCCTGGTGGAATGGGAGCGGCGGTTTGCCCCGGAGGCACGAGCGACCGGGGGCTCGGCGGCCTGCGCGCGTGACATGACGCCCAACCTGGCGCGGCCCACGAACGCCGCGCTGCCGACCGTGATCGGGGGAGTCGGCGGTGCGTCGCGCGCCGGTCGACCCGCACACGGTGCGGTGGGCGACCCTGGTGAGGGCGCAGTCACGCTGGCGCAGGTCGGCGCGCGCCGCCGGGAAACCCCGCCGGGCGCCCCCGCCCCGCCCCAGTCCCCCGCCCCGCGCCCGGCCCCGCGTCCCTTTGCGATCGTGTATGTCCTGCCGAGCGACGGCATGCTGCGCACGCTCAACGCCATGAACGGCGCCGACGCCGAGTCGCCGGTGCCTTTCCTGCCGCCCCATACCAACGCGCGCGGCTTGATCATCGTCGATGACGTCGCCTACGTGGCCACCGCCCGGGGCTGCGGGGGCGCCCCGGATGGCATCTGGGCACTCGACCTCGGCGCGAAACAGGTCACCACGTGGCGCGCCCCTGGCGGGATCGCGGGTGCCCTCGGTCCTGCCGTCGCTCCGGACGGAACGATTTATGTGACGACCGGCGACGGGCAAGTGATCGCGCTCGAGCCGCGCACCCTGAAGCAGCGGCGAGCCTATCGCTCGGGCGGTCCGGCCTTTGTCTCCTCGTCCGTGATCTTCGATCATCGCGGCAGGCTGCTGATCGCCGCGGCGAGCCGGGATGGACGGGTCCGGATGCTCGACAGCCGCGGCACGGCCTTCATCAGGACGCCGCTGGTTGCCCACGCGGCGGCGCCCGCGGCGGTCGCGCTCGCGAGCTGGGCGGACACGAACGACACCCGCTGGCTCCTCATGCCAGGCGGCGCGCTGCGTGGCGCCATTGTCGCGTGGAAAGTGGCCCAGCACGACACCGTGCCCACGCTCCAGTCCGGTTGGATGTCGGGCGATATGCCGGGGCCGCTCGCGGCGGCGGTCGTCAACGACGTGATCTTCGCCGTCTCCCGCGGCGCGCCTGCCTCCTCGCCCGCCGTCCTCTACGCGCTGGACGGGGCCACCGGTAAAGAGCTGTGGAACAGCGGCACCACGATTCCGACCGGCGGGCGGACGGCCTTGTCGGCCGGCGGCAGCCAGGTGTACGTGGCGACCGGGGATGGTACACTGTACGCGTTCGGATTCCCGATGGAGCATTGAGGTGCGCCATGCTGCGATGGTCGTCGCGACCCTGCTGGGGGCGCGTCACGCGCCGGCCCAGATCCCCGACGGGCCGGGCAGGAAGGAGACCGTCAGGCTCTGCTCGCAGTGTCATGCGGCGGAGGTGGTGATGTCGGTCGGCCAGAATCGCGCGGGGTGGGCGGCCACCCTGCGGAAGATGAGCGCGCTCGGCGCCAAGGGAACGGACGAGGAGTTCCGCTCCGCGCTCGAGTATCTCGCGGCGCACTTCCCGGCCCAGGAGCGCCCGCGGATCAATCTGAATACCGCGACGGCGATCGAGCTGGAAAGCGGCTTGACCCTGCGGCGGTCGCAGGCCGCCGCGATCATCGCGTACCGTTCACAGCACGGCCGCTTCACGTCCCTGGAGGACGTGAAAAAGGTGCCGGGTCTCGATCCGGCGATCATAGAAGCCAAGCGAGATCGCGTGACGTTTTGAAGGTGTGAGCCCATGATCCTGTTGATCGATAACTACGACTCCTTCGTCTTCAACCTGGCCCGTTACGTGCGCGAGCTGGGGGAGGAGACCGTTGTACGACGCCACGACGCGACGTCGTACGACGAGATCGACGGGATCGGCCCTTCCCACATCATTATCTCCCCGGGGCCGTGCTCGCCCGCGGAGGCAGGGATGTCGATTGATGTGGTCCGACGCTACGGGCCGGCAATCCCCATCCTGGGCGTCTGTCTGGGGCACCAGTGCATCGGGGCGGCGTACGGCGCCGGCATCGTGCGCGCCGGACGACCCGTCCACGGCAAGGCGGCCCGGATACATCACGACGGGCGCGGCCTGTTCGCGGGTCTTCCCAACCCGTTCGCGGCGGCGCGCTACCACTCGCTCGTCATCGCGCGCGCCGGCCTGCCGGCCGAGCTCCGCGTCACCGCGACCGCGGACGACGGGGAGGTCATGGCCGTCGAGCACGTGCGCCACCCGGTCATCGGCGTGCAATTCCACCCCGAGTCCGTGCTCACGGAGCACGGCTACGTGCTGCTGGATCGTTTCCTGCACGGGGCCGCCTCCTGCCGCGACGCCCTCCCCGACCGCGCCGACGGCGCGCGCTCGGCGGCCCCGATGGCGCTGGTGCGGTGATCATCGAATCCATTCTCACCACCGTGAACGAGCGCGGGGCGAACTTCGCCCCGATGGGCGTCGAGTGGGGGGAGGACGAGATCGTCATCAAGCCCTTCCTCGAAACCACGACGTTCAAGAACCTCGAGGCGACGGGCGCCGCGGTTGTGAACCTCACGGACGATGTCATGCTGTTCGCGCGGGGCGCGATCTCCGATGTCCAGTTCCCCGCCCGGGCTGCCGCCGTGGTGCGCGGGGTCGTGCTCGAGGCGGCGTGCTCCTGGCGCGAAGTGCGAGTCGAGACGCTGGACGCGACGCCGCCGCGCGCGCGGGTGGTGACCCGGGTGGTGCACCGCGGGTTCCAGCGCGAATTCCTCGGGTTCAACCGCGCCCGGCACGCCGTGCTCGAGGCGGCGATCCTGGCCACCCGCACCCATCTCCTCCCGCCCGAGCAGATCCGCGACGAATTCGCGCGGCTGCAGGTGATCGTCGACAAGACCGCCGGCCCGCGTGAGCGGGACGCGATGGCCTTGCTCACCGACTACGTGCGCCGCACGCCCCGCCCCGCACAGTCCACGGCGCGATGACCGGTGAGCCGGCCCTGCTCGTCGAGGCCCCCGCGCGGCTCCATTTCGGCGTGCTCGACCTGCGGGGCGACCTGGGTCGCCGCTTCGGCGGCATCGGAGCCGCTGTCCCCGCACCGTCGCTCCTGCTCGAAGCCCGCCCGGCCCCGGGCCTCGCGGCCCAGGGACCCGACGCGGCGCGGGTGCTCGCGTTCGCGCGCCGGTTCGCCGCGCACCACGCAGTCGAGCTGCGGGTCGGCTTTCGCGTCCATCGCGCCATCCCGTCGCACGCGGGCCTCGGCTCGGGCACGCAGCTCGCGCTCGCGGTAGCGCGCGCCGCCGCCGAGCTCGCCGGCCTGCCGACGGAGGTCACCGCGCTGGCCCGCGCGGTCGAGCGCGGCCTGCGCTCGGGGGTGGGCACCTGGACGTTCGCCCACGGCGGGTTCGTGCTCGAGGGCGGGCGCGCGGATCACGCCGACCGCGTCGCCCCGCTGCTCGCGCAGCTGCCGTTCCCGGCGTCCTGGCGCTGTATCGTCGCGGTGCCCCGGGGCAAGCCGGGGCTCGCGGGCGACCAGGAGGCGGCGGTGTTCGCGCGACTGCCTCCCCCGGACGCGCACGAAGTGGAGCGCGTCGCCCACCTCGTGCTGATGCAGCTCCTCCCCGCGCTCGCCGAAGCGGACCTGATGGGGTTCGGGGCAGCCCTCGGGGAGGTGCAGCGCATCACGGGCGGCTGGTTCGCGCCGGCCCAGGGCGGTGTGTTCGCGCCCGGCGAGACGCGGGAGCTGGTGGAGCGGCTGCGCGAGTGGGGGGCGGTGGGGGTGGGGCAGAGCTCGTGGGGGCCGACCGTGTACGGGATCGTGGGTGATGCGGCGGCGGCCCGGGCGCTGGCGGGGCGGGTGCAGGGCGCGCTGGGGCCGGGCGGGGCCGTGTACGAAGGGGGATTCAGCCCGGGCGGCGCCCGGGTATGGCGCGGCGCCCCGCCCGTTTCAGGCTGAAAGGCCAGCCTTCCCCGGGCTGATTGACAGTCGCGGGCCTGCGGGATATAACCACTATCCCTGCAGCAAGCTCAAGTGCGGAGGAGTTGGAAGATGGTTGTCGCCCGTTGGGAACGCGGCCCCCCGCTCCGTGCGGAGCGTTGGGCGACCGATGGGCATCTGTGGCGTAGATCGTTTTTCCCCATCCTCATCCTCAACATGAGGTCAGCTATGAACCGCATCAAACTGTGTTCCGGCGGATTCGCGGCGAGTCTGATGGTGCTCGTCGCGGCGTCTGCCGTCGCCCAGGGTGCGGGCGAGTGGACGATGGCGGGTCGGACGTACGACCTGCAGCGTTACAGCCCGCTCACCCAAATCAGTCGGGCGAACGTGAAGAACCTCAAGGCCGCGTGGACGTTCTCCACGGGAGTGCTCAGCGGCCATGAGGGCAACCCGCTGGTGATTGGCACCGTGATGTACGTGCACAGCGCGTTCCCGAACGTCGTGTTCGCGCTCGATCTGACGAAGCCGGGCGCCCCGATGATCTGGCGGCACCAACCCGCCCAGCCGCCCGAGGCCAAAGCGATCGCCTGCTGCGACCTCGTGAACCGCGGCCTCGCCTTCCATGCGGGCACCAACCGGTTGTTCATCGAGTTGCTGCAGGGCGACCTGCTCGCGCTCGACGCGAAGACCGGGAAGCAGGTGTGGCGGGTGCCGAACGCCGACTACAAGACCGGCTCGACCATGACGAACGCCCCCATCGTGATCAAGGACATCGTGATCGCGGGCATCTCGGGCGGCGAGTTCGGCGTGCGCGGCCGGGTGACGGCGTACGACGTCAACACCGGCAAGGAAGTGTGGCGGGCCTATTCGACGGGCCCCGACGCCGACGTGAAGATCGTCGGTGACGCGAACCCCAACTACGCGTCGCACCGCGGCAAGGACCTGGGCGTGTCGACGTGGCAGGGGGACGAGTGGCAGCGCGGCGGCGGCACGACGTGGGGCTGGTACTCCTACGACCCGCAGCTGAACCTGTTCTACTACGGCTCGGGCAACCCGGGGTCGTGGAATCCCGATCAGCGCCCGGGCGACAACAAGTGGTCGATGACGATCTTCGCCCGCAACCCCGACAACGGGGAGGCGAAGTGGGCGTACCAGATGACGCCGCATGACGAATGGGATTACGATGGCGTCAACGAAATGGTGCTGTTCGACGCCACGATCGGCGGGAAGGCCGTGAAGGCGCTGGCGCACTTCGACCGCAACGGTTTCGGGTACGTGGTCGACCGGACGAACGGCAAGGTACTCGTGGCGCAGCCGTACGCGCACGCGGCACCGAACTGGGCGTCGAAGATCGATCTCCAGACGGGCGTCCCGGTCCGCAATCCGCAGTACGGGACGACCTCGAAGAAGAACACCGAGGGTATCTGTCCGGCCGCGATCGGGTTCAAGGATCAGCAACCCTCCGCGTACTCGCCGCAGACCAGGCTCTTCTACGTCCCGACGAACAACATCTGCATGGACTATGAGGGCGTGGACGTGAAGTACTCCGCCGGCCAATGGTACGTGGGCGCCATCGTGCGGATGTACCCCGGGCCCGATCAGATCCGGGGCGCGTTCGTGGCGTGGGACCCGACCACGGGGACCAAGAAGTGGGAGATCAAGGAAAACCTGGCGGCCTACGGCGGCGCGCTGGCGACGGCCGGCGGCATCGTGTTCTACGGCACGATGGAAGGCTGGCTCAAGGCGGTCGATGCCACGACCGGGACGGAGCTGTGGAAGTTCAAGACGCCCTCCGGCATCATCGGGAACCCGATGACGTACCTGGGGCCCGACGGCAAACAGTACGTCGCCGTGCTCTCCGGAGTGGGCGGCTGGGCGGGAGCGGGCGTCGCTCTGGGGATCAGCCCGGAGGATCCGACCGCCGCGCTCGGCGCGATTGGCGCCTTCGGCGACTACACGAATATCAGCAACGCGGGCGGCACGCTGTTGGTGTTCGCCCTGCCGTGAGGTCGTGACGGCGTAGCATCATTCGCACGACGAAGGTGCACCCGGCGCCGAGGCGAACGCGCTTCGGCGCCGGGTGTAGTACGTGTGCACCGGATGTACCCTCTTCGCAATGTGCAGGGAGCACTATGCATCGCACTTGGCTCACGCGTAGCGCGGCGTCGCTCGTCGCCGCCGCTGGGGTCGTCCTCGTGGCGGGCGCGGCTCGACGCGCGCCCTCAGAGCTGCGGGTGTGTGTCGACCCGTACGACATGCCCTTCTCCAACGACAAGGAAGAAGGCTTCGAGAACAGGATCGCGCACGTGGTCGCGCGCGATCTCAACGCCGCCGTCGTGAACTTCTGGTGGCCCCAACGGCGGGGCTTTCTGCGCAGCACGATCCTCGCGGGGTTCTGCGACGTCATGATCGAGGCACCGCTGGGGTTCGACCCGGTGGCCACGACCAAGCCCTACTACCGCTCGACCTACTATTTCGTGTACCGGGCCGATCGCGGCCTCGCGATCAAGTCGCTCGACGACACGATCCTGAAGCACGTGAAAATCGGCGTCAACCTGATCGGCTACGACTACACCAATACCCCGCCGGCCCACGCACTCGGTCCACGGGGCATCGTCGGGTTGGTCGGCTTCGGCAACTTCCTCAACCCCGATCCCAAAGCAGACCACCCACAGGACATCATCGACGCCGTCGTGAAGGACTCGATCGACGTCGCGATCGTGTGGGGGCCGAAGGCCGGGTACTGGGTCAAGCGAGCGGCCGTCCCGCTCACGATGGTGGCGCTGCCGGACTCCGACCCCGTGTCGGGCATGCCGTTCGCGTGGAGCATGGCCATGGGCGTCCGGCACCGCGACAAGGAGCTCAAAGCCACACTCGACTCCGTGATCGACCGCCGCCACGCCGAGATCGTCGGCGTGCTGCAGGAATTCAACGTGCCGATGATCGAGATGCACCCATAGCGGCGCTGCCGACGGCACGTCCACTGACCGGGAGAGACCAGGCGTGAGAAACAAGCATGTGGTGCGGGGTGCTGTAGTCGGGTCCTGGCTCGCCGTCGCCGCGTCGGTCATGTGGGCCCCGCACCTCCTGCCGGGCAGCGTCACGGCGGCAGCGATCCGGGACACGTCGCGGGACAGCCTGCTCGTACCCGAATCGATCTACCAGGGGTGGAAGTGGTGGCACGTCTATTGTTATCGCTGCCACGGCGAGGACGCGATCGGCGGAATCAACCCCGCCGCGCCCGACCTCCGCTGGGCCCTGAGTCCCAGCGGCGCCAACTTCCCGCGCGACAGCTTCGTCAACACGGCGTTGAACGGTCGCGCGGCCAAGGGGATGCCCTCGTGGAAGGTGCTGCTCGACACGTCGGCGATCGCCGAGTTGTACCTGTACGTAAAGGCGCGGAGCGACGGCTGGCTCAAGCCGGGCCGTCCGCACCGGGCCTCGGACCTGCAAACGAAGAGTCAGTGACCGCCGGCCCGTGCGTCATTGGGCGGGTCGCCGTGGCGCTGCTGGCCACGAGCGTCGCTTCCGCGCCGGCCGTCGCGCAGCAGCCACTCACGCGCGAGCAGGTGCTCGCCGCCCTCGCCGACGCCACCGCACAGACGCCCGCCGACTTCACCGGCCGCGACCTCTCAGGGCTCGACTTCACGGGCGTCGACTTCAAGCGCGCCAACCTCACGCGGTGCCGCCTCATCGGGACGAACTTCACCAGGGCGCAACTGTTCGCCGCGACGCTGACGGATGCGGTCGCGACGCGCGCGGACTTCACCGGCGCGACGCTCGACATGGTCGTGATGTACCGCGTCGACCTGCGCCACGCCGTGCTGCGCGACGCGAGCCTGTTTGCCGTCATCATGCCCGATGCGAACCTGTCCGACGCGGATCTCTCGCGTGCCAAGATCGTCTCGCCCATGGCGCGCGCCAAGCTCGTCCGAGCCAAGCTCGTCCACACCAGCCTCGGCGTGAACCCGGGGACGCAGTCGATGGGCGTCCTGCGAACCGACGCGACCTCAGCCGATTTCACGGAAGCCGACCTGACCGGGGCGAACCTGCGGAAGGTGCTGCTCGCCTGGGCCGACCTCACCGGCGTGGACCTGACGGACGCGGACGTCACCGGCGCGGACTTCACGGGGGCGATCCTGAAAGGCATCCGTGGGCGCGACCGTCTGCAGGGGCTCGATCACGCGCTGCACGTCGACCAGGCGATCTTCAACGACTGAATCGGACCATGAATCCCAGCTCGTCGCAGCGCGCTCGGGCCCTGCCCTTGCTCCTCGCGATCGCCCTGCACCTCCCGGCGCGCTCCGGCGGCCCGTCGTTGTACGTGAGCAACGAGGTCGACAACACCGTCGCGGTCATCTCGCCCCAAACGAACAGCGTGGTCGCGACGATCGTCGTGGGGCGGCGGCCCCGCGGTCTGGCCGCGAGCCCCGACCGGCGCACCGTCTACGTCGCCCTCGGGCAGGACGACGCACTCGGCGTGATCGACGTCGCGAGCGGCAAGATGACTCGCACCCTCCCCGCGGGCCGCGACCCCGAGCTCGTGGTCGTGAGCCCCGACGGCAAGACCGCCTACGTGTCCAACGAGGAGGTCGCCCACGCCAGCGCGATCGACGTGGCGACCGGCAAGATCGTCTTCTCGACTCCCGTCGGTGTCGAGCCCGAGGGAATCGCGGTGACGCCCGACGGCGGGAAGGTGTACGTGACCGCAGAGACCAGTAACAGCGTGTCAGTGCTCGACGCCAGGACGGGCCGGCTGCTGCGCACGATTCACGTGGGCGAGAACCCCCGCACCATCGCGTTCACGCCGGGCGGGCGACGCGCGTGGGTGTCCGCGGAGGCGGGGGGAAACGTGACGATCATCGACGTCGCGAGCGACAGCGTGGTCGAGCAGTTCCCGATCCGCGACGGCAAGACCAAGCCGGTACGCATCGCGTTCAGCGCCGACCAGCGCTGGGCGTACGTCACGGAAGGCGCGGCCGGGACCGTGAGCGTGGTGGACGTGGCCACGCACCGGGTGGTCGACTCGATCGCCGTCGGCCGCCGGCCGTGGGGGATCGCGCTGGCACCGGATGGGAGCCGCCTGTACACGGCGGACGGCCGCTCCAACACCGTGTCGGTGATCGATGCGGCAGCGCGGAAGGTTCTCACCGCCATCCCCGTGGGGGAGCGGCCGAACGACCTGCTGTACCTTCCCTAACCGAACGGCAGGCGCGCGAGCCACGACCCCGGCCGGTGGACCCGCACCCACCCGTCCACCCCACACACCCGTCCCGCCCGGGTCGCGAGAATCACCACCAGCGTACTGATCAACATGTAATGGAACCCCTGCTGGGCCGAACCCTGCCACTGCACCGCGAGGCCGTAATTCACCACCAGCACCAGGCCGATCGCCGACGCCAGCGTCGTGAAGCAGCCGAACACCAGCCCGAGCCCGACCGCGGCTTCGCCGAGCGCCGTGAGCTGAGCGTATGTCTGGGTGTTCGGCACCACGCTGTGCAACAGGAAGTCCCTGAAGAAGCCGAGCGGATTGCCCTCCGCGTACTTGGTGACCAGAATCGGCATCACGTGCAGCCAGCGATCCGACGCGGTGGGGACGGGCAGGAAGCCCCACGCCAAGGTGACGCTCAGCTTGGTGAAGATCGCCTTGGCGAACCACACCCCGACCGCGATGCGCAGCACGACGAGCCAGCGCTCGGGCGAGCGCATCGCAGGACCCGCCCCTACCTGATCAGCCATCGACCCTACCCTCGCGTGCGCCCGGTGGGCGCGGTGGCAGCCCGCAACCAGCGGGCGGCACGCAATCTACATCGAGCGAACGGATGCGTCACTTTCCGACGCAAAACGTCGCGAACACGCGATCGAGGATGGCGTCCGGCGTCACCACGCCGATCAAGTCGTCGAGCGCCCCCAGGGCGGCGCGCAGATGGGTGGCCGCGGCTGCGGCATCCACCCCGCGCTCCCGCGCCTCCCGGAACGCGTTGACCTCGGCGAAGGCGCGCTCCAGTGCCTCGCGGTGGCGCGCCCGCGTGACGACCGGCTCCACGTCGCCCAGCCCGAGCAGCCGGCCGTAGGCGACCTCGGCGAGGTTGCGACGCAGGTCGGCGAGGCCCGCGCCGGTCACGGCCGACACGAACGGGACGGGGGACGAGGGACGCGGGACGGGTACCAGATCCGCCTTGGTCCGCACGACCACGACGGGCGCGTGGCGCGCCGCGAGGAACGCGTCGCGATCCGCCTCGTCCCCCGTCCCCGGTCCCTCGTCGCCCGGGGCCTCGCAGAAGAGGATCAGGTCCGCTGCGTCGAGATAGCGTCGCGCGACGTCGATCCCCATGCGCTCGACCCCATCGTCGCTCTCCCGCAGCCCGGCCGTGTCGACGAGCCGGAACGGAAAGCCTTCGAGCACCGCGTACGCCTCGATCGCGTCCCGAGTCGTGCCCGGGACCTCGGTCACGATGGCGCGCTCCCGGCCCAGCAGAGCGTTGAACAGGGACGATTTGCCGGCGTTGGGACGCCCGGCGATGACCAGCAGCGCCCCTTCGCGCAGCCGCTCCCCCTCCGGGGCTGTGGCGATGAGCTGCGCGATCCGCTCGCGCGCCGCGCGCCACGCGCGCTCGACCCGCTCGGGCGCCACGGGACCCTCGTCCTCGTCGGGGAAATCGATCTCGTACGCGATCAGGGCCTCGAGCTCGATCAGCTCGGCCCGCAACTGCTCGAGCCGCCGGGACAACCCGCGGTCGAGCTGCTGCAGCGCGCGGCGCGCCTGCGCGGGCGCGCCGGCGTCGATCAAGTCGGCCGTCGCCTCCGCCTGCAGCAGATCGAGCTTGCCGTTCAGCACGGCGCGGCGGCTGAACTCCCCGGGCGCCGCGGGCCGGGCCCCCGCGGCGACGAGCGCCGCGAGGGCGGCCGCCGGAACGAGCAGGCCGCCGTGCGTCGACAGCTCGACCAGGTCGTCCCCGGTGTAGGAGCGGGGCGCGGGGAAGCAGGCGGCGAGCGCATCGTCCACGGGCTCTCCCGTCGCGGGATGCACCACGCGGACGCGGCGGACCGTACGGGGGTGGTCGGGGTGAAACGGGTGCAGGGCGCGCGCCGCGACATCGAACGCCCCGCGCCCGGAAAGGCGGATCAGGGCGATGGCGGAGCGGCCCGGAGGCGTGGCGAGGGCGACAATCGGATCAGACAGCACGCGTCCCGCTTCCCGCTTCCCGCCTCCCGGTCAGGTTCGCTTCCCCTGGTCCCGCAGGCGGCGCCGCGCGATCATGTACTGCTGCGGGATGCTGAAGATGTTGCTCACGGCATAGTAGAGGTTCAGCCCAGAGGCAAAGCGGAGGAACAGCAGGGTCATGAACGCCGGCATGAAGTACAGCATCGTCTTCGCCTGGGGATTCGGCGGTACGCCGATCTGGCCGACCTTGGACAGCACGAACATCGAGAGTCCCATGACGATCGGGATGATGTAATACGGGTCGGAGCGCGCCAGGTCGGGCAGCCACAGGAACGGGACGCCACGGAACTCGATCGTGTTGGCGAACACGAAGAACAGCGCGAACAGCACCGGCATCGGCAGGAGCATCGGCAGGCAGCCGCCGAACGGGTTGACGTTGTGCTCCTTGTACAGCTTCATCATCTCGCGCTGCAGCCGCTCGGGCTCGTTCTTGTAGCGATCCTGGACCTGCTTCAGGAGCGGCGCGACGGCCTGCATCCGGATGCTCGATTCCATTGCCTTCTGGTTCAAGGGCCACAGCAGCCCGCGCACCAGGACGCCGAAAATGATGAGCACCCAGCCGTACGCGAGCTTGAGCCGGTCGTGCATCCAGATCAGGATGTTCATCACCAGCGCCGATACCGGCTGGATGATCGGTCGCAGGAACCCGCCGTACGGGTTGGCGTCGTCCAGGTCGTGACCAAGCTGCGCCAGGCGGCGATACTCGAGCGGGCCGACATAGAGCTGGTAGCGGAAATCCCCCGCCGGAGGGACGGGCAGGGTGAGCGTGACCGGCGCCCGAGTCGCCACGGCCGAGCGACCGAACAGCGACGAGGCCGTCGCGGTGCGCGGCCCGCCCTCCACGATGGCGGCGCCGAAGCGCGGCTGGTTCTCCTCGAAGGCGAGGCCCGCGAGGAAGAAGTACTTGGACTTGACGCCGGCCCACTCGAACGGCCCGTCCAGGATCTTGTGGTCGCCCTGCTTGAGCGACTGGAAGTCCGTGCTCTGCGTCTTCGTGGCCTTGGTGACCACCGCGTAGTGCCGGAAGTCGTCCATCGAGTCCGCCTCGACCGAACGGAGCCCGTCCCCCATCCCCACCAGCAGGGTCACGCCACCCGAGCCGAAGCCGGCGAAGCGGCCCTGCACCGCGAAACGATACTCCGCGGCGTAAAAGCGGTACTCGAGCGCGATCCTGGCCCCACCCCGCTCGGCCGTGAAGCTCAGCAGCGCGCTGTCACGGCCCTCGCCGACACGTACGCGGGTGGCGCCCGGCGTGAAGGTCCAGTCGGCGAGCGCCGCGGTGTCGCCGCCGGCGGTCAGGGCGTAGCGCAGCCACGGGCGGCCCACGGGGACGAGCTGTACGGGAGCCCCCGAGTCCGCGGGGGCGAACGAGCGATACTCCAAGAGCTCCGCGCTCACCAGCGCCGCGCCCCGCGTGCTGAAGCCCAGCCGATACGTGGGAGACGTGACCCACACCGTTTCCGCGGGGACGGTGACGGACGGGGAAACGGGCGGGCGGGCGCTCAAGGACTCCGCGGCGGGCGCAGGCGCAGGTTTGCCCGCGGCGGTGTCGCCGACCGCCCGCCCGCCCGTCCGCCCGACCGTCTTCTTCGGCGGAAACAGGATGCTCGGCAACACTGCCACGATGAGCATCAGGAAGATGGCCAGAATGATGCGTCGTTCCACTGGGCCTCTGGGCGTCTACGCGCCTGCGCGTCTAGTTTTTACGGCACCGGATCGTAGCCGCCGGGGTGCAGCGGGTGGCACCGCAGGATCCGCCGCAGGCCGAGCCACGCGCCCCGCACCACACCATAGCGCTCCACCGCTTCGTAGGTGTACCGCGAGCACGACGGGTCGAAGCGGCACTGCGTGAACACGAGGTGCGACAGCGTCAGCTGATACACGCGAATCAGCGCCAGCACCGCGCGTCGCGGCCAGCGACCCACGCTCATGTGACCCGACGCACCAGGTCCGCCAACTCGGCGCGCAGCACGGCAAAGGAGGCTGCGTACGCGGCGCGCTTCGCGCGCACCACGACGTCGACGGCGGGCAGCGTCGCAAGAGCGTCGCGTCTCAGAATTTCTTTCACGCGACGGCGCAGGCGGTTGCGGGCCACCGCGGTGAATTGAAAACGGGGAACGACGACGCCCAGCCGCGGGTGGCCCATCGGATTGGGACGCCACGCCAGGTCGAGATGCGAGGTGCGCAAGCGGCGACCCTCTTCCCAGCAGGCAGTGAGCTCCGAGCCGCGCGCCAGACGCGCGCGACGCGGGTACCGCTCTCCCGTTAGCGACTCCGGTGCTTGGAGGGCAGGCGGACCGTGAGGCGCTTGCGCCCCTTCTTCCGCCGGCGGGACAGGACCGCGCGACCCCACACATCCTTCATCCGCGCGCGGAATCCATGCTTGTTGATGCGCCGCCGATTGCGCGGGCGATACGTCGGACCCATACATTCCTCTCGAGAGGCGGGAAACGTACACTGTCGCGAGCGCGGCGGTCAAGGTTGACTTTTCCACATGCGAGCCGTAGTTTCGGGCCGCCCTTGCAGGACGTCCCACCTTTCGTTGAATCGCGGATGGAGCAGTCTACTAAAGAAGCCTGGAGACGCCTCCTCGACGAAGCACGGCGGGAACTCCCCGACGCCACCGTGCGAACGTGGCTCGAGCCGGCGGAGCCGATCGCGCTGGACGACGGTCGCCTGATCGTGGGGGCCCCCGATCAATTCGCGGTCGAGTGGAACGAGTCCAAGCACGCCGGCGTGCTGGCGCGCGCCGCGGAGCGCGTATTCGGACGTCCGACGGCCGTGGTGTTCCGCGTGCAGGAGGATCGTCAGCAGCGCCCCCAGATGGATTTCTTCGTGGCACCACGCGAGGCGGTGGCGCTCGACAAGACCGGCGTCCTCACGACGCCGCTCAACGAGCGCTACACGTTTCAGAGCTTCGTCATCGGCAAGTCGAACGAGCTGGCCGCCGCCGCCGCACACGCCGTCGCGGAAGCGCCCGGCAAGACCTACAACCCGCTCTTCATCTACGGCGCGACCGGCCTCGGCAAGACGCACCTGATGCAGGCCGTCGCCCACGCCGTGCTGACCAAGTACCCCGGGACGCGGGTCCACTACTTCGGGGCCGAGCAGTTCATCAACGAGGTGATCGAGTCGATTCACGCGCGCACGATGTCCGAGTTCCGGCGCCGCTATCGCAACGATGTGGACCTCTTCCTCGTCGACGACGTGCATTTCCTCGAGGGCAAGGAAATGACGCAGGAAGAGTTCTTCCACACCTTCAACGCGCTGTTCGAGGGGCACAAGCAGATCGTGCTCACGTCGGACCGCCCGCCCAAGGAGATCCCGGGCCTCGAGGACCGGCTGATCTCGCGGTTCGAGTGGGGGCTGGTGGCCGACATCGGGCACCCCGACCTCGAGCACCGGATCGCCATCCTGCGCAAGAAGGCGGAACAGGATCACCTCGAGCTCACCATTCCCGACGACGTGCTGCGCTTCATCGCCGAGCACATCCGCTCGAGCGTGCGGGAGCTCGAAGGCTGCATCATCAAGCTGCTGCTGTTCGCGTCGCTCAAGAATCGCGAGGTCACGATCGAACTCGCGCGCGAGGCGCTGTCGGACAAGATCCGCCAGGGCGAAGAGGCGGGGGGCTATGGCGGCCAGGCGACACCGAGCATCGATCGCGTACAGGAGGTCGTGGCGCGCCGCTGGGGCGTCACGCCGGAAGGCCTGCGGTCCAAAGCCCGGACCAAAACGCTCACGATCCCGCGTCAGGTGGCGATGTACCTCGCGCGCGACATGCTGGGCATGCAGCTCGTCGAGATCGGGCAGGCGTTCGGGGGCCGAGATCACTCGACGGTGATTCACTCGGTGGACAAGGTGGAGCGGCAGATGGTGCGGGACCGGACGTTCAAGGAGCGCGTCGAAATGGCGCGTCAAGAGTTGTCCGCACTCTAGCCAACATGTGGGCGGAGATATGTGGGCCGGTGTGGACGCGCCGCGGCGCCGTGGGAAAAGAGGGCGGATTGCCAACAGTCCCAACACCGCGCCCACAGTGCGGTGGACGGGCAGTACGGCGCGCCGCGCGAACGTTAGCTCGAATCACCCACATTTCCCCGTCTACTACTACTACTACTAGTAGTTCTATTAGGTATAGGTAGTAGATTCTTACGTTCACAATCTCCACACTGGGCGAGGCGGCGGAGCGGATGAAGTTCACGATCACTCGAGAGCAGCTGCAGGAAGGGCTGAGTGCGGTCGCTGCGGCGATCCCCGCGAAGACCACGCTGCCCGTCCTTGCGAACGTCCTGGTGGAAGTCACGAAACAAGGCCTGCGTCTTTCGGGCACCGATCTCGACATCGCCGTCAGCACGACCGTACCGGCAGAGGTGGATGCCGAGGGCGCGGTGACGCTCCCCGCCAAGAAGCTGGTGGACATCGCGCGCGAGCTGCCGTCGGGTCCGGTTCGCATCACGGCGGCCGGCGAGTCCCGCGTGGGCATCGAATGCGGTCGCTCCAAGTTCAAGCTGCTGGGGTTGCCGCGCGAGGAGTTCCCCTCGTTCCCCGCCGTCAAGTTCGACGGGGCGTGGAAGGCGGCGGCGGGCGTCGTGCACAAGCTGGTGGGGCATGTCGCGTTCGCCGCGTCCACGGAGGAAAGCCGCCCGATCCTGAACGGCGTGCTCTGGGAGCTCCGTCCCGACCACATGCGCATGGTGGCGACCAACGGGCACCGCCTCGCCAAGATGGACGTGCCGGCAAAGGGCGGGTCGACGGCGGACTTGATCGTCCCCCCCAAAGCGCTGGAGCAGATCCGCCGCCTGTTCGCAGCCGACGAGGCGCTCGAGATCGCGCGCAGCGACAACCACATCGGGTTCCGCGCCGGCGGCACGCTGGTCTTCTCACGGCTCATCGAGGGGCCGTATCCGAACTACGAGCAGGTGATCCCGCGCGAGAACGACAAGTTCGCCACCGTGGACAAGGCGGCCATGGCGGCGGCGCTGCGCCGCATGAGCGTCGTCGCGAGCGATCAGACGCACCGCATCCGGCTCGCGTTCTCCGGCGGGGCCGTCAAGTTTTCGGTGCAGACGCCGGACCTGGGCGAGGCGCAGGACGAGCTCGCCGTGACGTACGAGGGCGAGCCGCTCGAGATCGGGTTCAACGCGACGTACCTGCTCGAGATCCTCAAGTACATGCCCACCGACGAAGTGCGGATCACCTTCAAGGCCCCCGAGCGCGCGGCGACGGTGGAGCCAGTGGGATGGGACGATCCGGCGAGCTACATGGCGCTGGTGATGCCCCTAAGGCTGGTAGACTGACAGTTGCACAGACGGACCGGACAGGCAACGACCAGACGCACAGACGCACAGCGGTGAACAGGTAGGTAGTGATCAGGGCAAGCTGTCCCGGCCACTGTCCTCTGTTCTCCCCTGTGCGTCTGTGCGTCTAGCTGTGAGACTGTCCTGCGTGCTGTCCACTGGGAGGGGGACGGCGACCTCCAGCGATTCGAGCGCGGGCGGGATCACGGGCGCTGGCAGGGGCATCAGGAGCGAGTCTGTTTCCTCTTCCGGTGGGACATACACGTCCACTCCCCGGTACCTCGCCAGGATGAGGTTGCGGCGCTCGAGCGTGCGCTCCGGGCGAAACGTCGGGTTGGACGTGCGGGGATGCGGCAGTGTCGCCGCCAGCTCGGCTGCCTGCTCCTCGTTGAGCCGCGCCGCCGGCACCCCGAAGTAGGCGCGGCTCGCGGCGTCGACTCCCCAGATCCCCGGACCCCACTCTGCCACATTGAGGTACAGCTCGAGGATCCGATCCTTCGACAGCGCCAGCTCGAGCCGCAGGGCCGTCACCGCTTCCTTCACCTTGCGGAGCGGGTTGCGCGACGAGGAGAGATACAGGTTCTTCGCGAGCTGCTGGGTGATCGTGCTCGCACCCCGCACCCTGTCGCGCTGCCGCCACGCAGCGACGAGCGCGCGCGGCAAGCCGCGACCGCCGCTCCGATCTGCGCCCAGCGCATCGGCGATCTCGCTGGGGTCGATGCCGTGATGCGTTCGGAAGCGCGAGTCTTCGCCGATGATCACCATGCGCTGGAGCACGGGAGCGATGTTCTTCAGGGCGGTCGGGCGGGCGGGCGGACAGACGGACAGCGACCGGCAGTCCGCCATTTCGCGCATCATCGCCGTCGCCCGGGGCGAGTGATCGCGCCACCACAGCGGCGGGGGCCACACGCCGAGCGCCCAGGCGAGGGCGAAGGCGGCGGTCCCTAGCGCCCAGCGACGTGCGTTCCTAGGTTTCGCGTCCGCCATGTCGCTCGATCTCGCCACGCTGCGTCGCCGCCTCCAAAAAGCGCTCGGCAAGGAATTTACCGTCGGGGATCTGCTCGGCGAAGGCGGCTTCGCCGCCGTGTTCCGCGTGCGCGACAAGGCGCAGGACCGGGACGTCGCGGTGAAGGTGCTGGACCTGGGCTTGACGCCGTCGCCCGGGCTGGCGGAGCGGTTCGTGCGCGAGGCGCGCACCAGCGGGCAGCTCGAACACCCGCACATCGTGCCGATCTACAAGGTCGGCGGCTACAAGAACGAAGTCCTCTACATCGTCATGCGCTGCGTCGACGGCCCGTCGGTGCGGCAGCTGCTCGAGCGGGATCAGCGGCTCTCCGTGGTCGACGCCGCCCGCATCGCGCGCCAGGTCGCGGACGCCCTGGCCTACGCGCACGGGCGGGGTATCGTGCACCGCGACGTGAAGCCCGACAACATGCTGCTCGACGGCTCCGGTCACGTGCTCGTCACCGACTTCGGAATCGCCAAGGCAGCGCAAGAAGCCTCGGTCAGCCAGCTCACGACCGAGGGCATGGTGGTCGGGACGCCGCACTACATGAGCCCCGAGCAGGCGACGGGCGAGCGGGTGGACGGGCGCTCGGACATCTACGCCCTCGGCGTGGTGCTGTACCAGATGCTCGCCGGCACGCCCCCGTTCGAGGGTGAATCGGCCCAATCGGTGCTCATGAAGCAGGCGACGGTGGACCCGGTGCCGATCCGCGAGCTGCGCGGCGACGTGCCGGCGGCCCTCGCCGGCGTGATCGAGCGGATGCTCGCCAAGGATCCGGCCGACCGCTACCAGACGGCGGAGGAGCTGAGCCGGGCGCTGATCGCCGCGCTGCCCGGCGCCGCGCACGACGGTCTGCACACGGGACGCGGCATCGCGGCCCGAATGGTGCGGGCGCTCGTAGGTCTGGCAGCGCTGGCCGGTCTCGGGCTCGTGGCGTTAGCCGTTCTCTCGGGGGCGCCCCGCCTCTCCGTCAGCAGTCCGGTGCCCGACAGCGTGACCCAGACGCTGCGGCGCCAGCGGGCCCTACCGCCCGGGGACGTGGCGCTGTACGTGTTCGCGCCGCGCGGCGCCGAGGACACGACCGTGCTGCTCGTGGCGCGCCGGGTCGTGAGCATCGTGACGCCGCACCGTGTGCGGGTGTATGCCCGGGATAGCGTGCGCGCGCGCTACCGGCTGAGCCTGCGCGGCGGGCTCGCGTTCCGGATGATCCTCAGCGTGCAGGGGGTGCGGGAGGACACGGCGTTTCGCAGCCTCTCGATCCGCGCCGTGTACGAGATGACGCCACGCTTGCGGCAGCTCCGGGTCAGTCCCTGACGGCCCTGGTGCGGGTGAAGCGCCGGGTGGAGACGCCGTACAAGTCCAGCGCGTCGATCCGGTCGGCGTCACCGGGCGCCGTGGCCACGATGCCGCCGAGGTCCTGCGATCCAAGCGAGACCCCCAAGGCGAGTCCGGCGCGCCTGAGCGCGCGGTCGGTGTCGAGGCGGACGAGCAGTCCCACGGGGGCACGCGTCGTTGCCCCGAGGCCGGACCGCAGGCCGAATGCATAACCGAGCACGCCCCCCGACGTGAACCGGCCGTCGGCCGAGACCGCCGCGCGCGCATCGAACAGGCGCAGCGTCGCGCTCGGCACGTAGGTGACGGGGAGCGTGGTGCCCCGCACACTGGGGCGCCCGACGTTCTCGATCACTCCGCCCAGGGACAGCGACGGCCTCCAGTCGTACAGGATCCCCAGGTCCCAGCCGCTGCTCGACGTACCGCCGCGGTACAGCGCAGTGGCGAACCCGGCCGCGAGTCCCGCGCGTCCTACGGCGTAGCCGATGCGATACGTGTGGCCCCGCGCCCCGGCGTCGAACACATCGCGCTGATAGCCGAACGACAACCCGCGTGAGCTCAGTCCGAGCGTGAGCTGTCGCAGCCGGCCGGCCGCTCCGGGCTCCCCCACCGTGAGGTCGAGATGGAGCGAGGCCTCCTCGAAGCGCCCGGACCCGGCGGGGTTCACCCACAGCGCGCGCGCATCGGTCACGTCGCTCGGATACAGGTAGAGCGCGGCCCGATTCGGCACCACTTGCGCCCCGACGATGGCGGGAACCACGAGCTGCAGCAGCGACAGTCCGACCATCCGCCGGCGATCGCGGCGGAGCCCTGTGAGGTCCGCCGGGCCGCCCACTACGGCAGCACCGAGACCGCGGTCTGGGCGACCTGGATCACGGGCACCGAGACTCCCTGCACCGGCAGGCGGATGGTGAGGGCCGTCGAATCACGCACCTCGCCGGCCAGGTAGCGGCCGTCGGCGGCGAGGAAGGCGCTCCCGGTGGCAGTCCCGTCGCCGGACAGCTCGTAGGGCTGGCCCGCGTTCTTTCCACTCCCCGTGACGTGGTAGGTCTGGCTGGTCTCCACGCGCAGACCGGACACGCCCGCGCGCTCCCACGGCGTCGCCGTCGCGTGTATGGTCGCGCGCCGGGAGCTCGTGGCGTCGCTGCCCTTTTGCGTGGTCTCCACCGTGTCCGTCCACGCCGCGCCAGGCTTGATCCCGTCCGCCGGGAGACGCGGCAGGAAATCCCGGAAGTTGCCGAGCAGTTGGGCTACGGATTGGGCGAGCGCACTGTCGGACGGCACGACGTTCACGAACTCACCGCGCCGCGCCACGCGACCCGCGAACACCAGCTTCCGCACCTTGACGATGTTGTCCGCGATGGGCGCGGGCGTGCCGGAGTCGGCCACGATCGAATCGATGCTGAAGGTCGTCGGGTACCCGACGCTGTCCGCGGGGCCGGTGATCGCCATGGTGACGAAGATCCGGGCGCCGAGGCTCTGCGCTTGCACCTGGTCGCCCAAGGTCTGCCGGATGTGCAGCTGCCGATGGAGCAGATACCGGAGCGCGCCCGGCCCGTAGCGCACGCTCGCGAGCGCAGCGCCGGGCGGCGGCGATGGGGGCGTCGTGGGGGGCTGGGCCGGCGCCGCAGGCGGTGTGGCCGCCACCGTTCCGGCCCGGCCCGAGGCGCAACCGCCGACGAGCGCGATGACCACGAGCAACAGCCGGGGCGTCATGGCGAGGCGCGCTCGCCCTTGGTGCGGCCGAACACCGCGACCATCTCGCTGCCTTCACTCGCGACGCGTAGCAGCTTCCACCCGCGTTTGCGCATGTCGGCGCGCCATCCGATGAGCTTCTCCCACTCCTCCGCGGTCGTCCGGAACACGCGCAGGTCCGCCACCTGCTCCCACTGCGCCGGGTAGGGCCTCGAGGGCGAAGTCATAGGGAGGAGGGCGGTAGGGCCATAAGCCGAGTTCTGTTTGCCCGCCGTAGCGGGGCAGATGGTCATCTCTCTGGGGCGGCTGTCGCCAGCCACCTCACGCGGCCTACCCGCAGCTCAAGCGACCCGGGCCGGGTCTGGCTGCTTACTTGGCCTTGCTCCGACTGGGGGTTACCGTGCCACGCCTGTTGCCAGGCGCGCGGTGGGCTCTTACCCCACCGTTTCACCCTTACCCTTGGATAAAGGGCGGTCTGTTCTCTGTGGCCCTTTCCGTCGCCTCGCGGCGCCCAGGAGTTACCTGGCAGTCTGCCCTGTGGAGCTCGGACTTTCCTCGGCACGCCACTCCAGCCGGCATGCCGCGACCATCACGCCCTACCGCCACCCAGCACCTAAGCTACGGGCTCTGGAAGGGTCGGGGCAAGGCTAGCCCCGTTCCGACACCTGGTGCCGCTTTGCGCTCGACGTGGGGGCGGGATACGTCGGAACGGGGCTAGCGGGCCAGCCGCCGCAGCAGGCGGCCCAAGCTGTCGAGCGACACGCGCTTGCCGAGGCTGGGCGTCTCGTCGGCGTCGAGCCAGAAGCCGTCGTTCTCCTCGAACACCAGGCGCTTCAGGCTGGTCCAGTCGCGGGCAGCCAGGGAGGTGGGAGGCAGGGCCACTGCGTGGGCGAGGTTCAGGCCGCCGGCGCGGTACAGCGACAGCAGCTCACGCGTGCGCAGCTCGGGCGTGAACAGCAGGAGCGGCCGATCGGGCAGCCCGAACCCGCGCAACAGGCCCAGCGTGAACCAGTCGGCCGGCGGCTGCGGCAGCCGGAACGCGAAATAGACATCCCGCCGCTGCTTCAAGATGCGGTCGCGCAAGGCGGCTGCCCGCGCGGCGACCTCGTCCTCGAGAGCGCGGTAGTAGCGCGACAGCAGTCCGGCGTCCCGCAGCGCCGCGTAGCGGGCCCCGGGGCGAAGCGAATCCAGCTTCGCCCCGGGGCCGAAGCCCGCGATCCCGCGCCGCCACGCCGCGTCGCAGAACTCCTGGCCCATCGAGTAGCCGCGCGGGCCGTCGATGTCCAGGCCGAGGGCGATGACCAGGGTGCGCTGCTCCGCGGCCAGCCGGCCGAGCGCACCGTACGCGCCGGGGAGCCCCTCCGCCCAGAGCGCCGAATCGAGTGCGCACGGCGCGGCGAGCCCCTCGCCCCGTGCCCCACGTGAGGAGTCGGCGGGAGTGCGGCGTGCGTGCCCGTAATCGAGCACGGGAATCCACGCGACGCTGGTCGGCTCCAGCCGGCCCACGGCGGCGGCCCAGGCGCGCCGCACGGCGTCGCGCTCCTCCCAGCGCGCGTGCAGCGAGTCCGCCCCCGCCGGGTCGGCGTCGCCGCCCAGGAGATTGAACCCGCCGACGTCGAGCAGCGTGACGAGCGAATCGAGCGAGGCCCCCGGCCGCACGACGTGGTGCCCGTCGCGCGCGGGAAGGAGCGGTGCCCAGAGGACGCGCATCCCCTGCTGGCGCAGCCACTCGGGAACGCTGGTTGCACGGTCGAGTCTGGGATCGGCGATGAGCGGAAGGGAGATCGTATCCACACCGACCGGCGGCACGAGTGGCGGGGGGACGAGCTCCACCGGGATGGGCGCCTGCTGCAGCGCGACCGGCACGCCGCGCGCCGCGGGGGGCACGTGCGCCCACTCCGCAGGCCGGCGCGTCCAGCGTGCCAGCGCGCTGAGGAACCCCCGGGTTCGTTCGAGGGCGTCGGGCTGCTGGAGCGGGGCGGTTGTCGGCCGGAACTGCGGCCCGAGGGCACCGAGGGCGTGGCGGCTGATGACGAGTACCAGCCCGTCCCCGACGCGCGCTGCGGCCACGACGCCCGCGGCCCCGCGCGGCGATGGTGGGGCGCGGGAGGGGCGCGGCGCGCGCACGAAGGCATGGCGTGACGTCACGGCGAGGAGCGCCGCATGATCCCGCACCGCGACGACGTTATTCCGGTCGAGCGGGAAGGCCTCGTACACTTCGCCGAGCGGCGAGCCGAGCGGCTCGTCGCCGACGGTGCGCGCCTCCACCCAGGGTTGCGGCCGGCCGGTGGTCGTCAGGGCCCGGGCGGTCGTGTCTTCCAGCAGCCGGTCGCCGATCGAGATCCCCGTCCCCAAGAATTCGAGCCAGCGGTTGGCGGTCCAGCGGTCGAGGTACCCTTCGCCGTCGGCATCATAGCCCAGCACGGCCACGCCGCCACGCATCACCCACTCGGTGAGCAGCGCGAGGTCTCCGGCCGTGAGGGCGTCCGACGGCGCCTCGGGCTCGCGGCCGAGCAGGAACAGGAGCACCCGGTAGCGGTCGAGATCGGCGCGCGCCAGGTGCGGATAGAAACGGCGGTATTCGACCTTGTACCCTTCGTCGCGCCACGGCCGCACCGTGCCGTTCAGCAGGGCGGGCTCCGACAGGGCGAGATCGAGCACCAGGAGCCGCCGCGCCTGGGGTTGGCAGGCGGACAGGAGGAGCACGATGGTGACACAGCCGGACCGCATCGCGTCAGTGTAGCGGGCGCGGCGCGCCCGGGCCAGCCGTCACCCGATGGCGACGAATGGGGCCAGCGCGTCGCGCATGTCGCGGGCCCGTTGCCAGCGCTCGGCACGCGGCTTCACGAGTGCGCGCGCCAGGGCGGCGGCGAGCTCCTTGGGCACGTCACGCCGGATGCTGCGCAGGTCGGGCGCGGGCCGGTGCTGATGCATGTCCAGCACGGCCGCGGCACTGGGGGAAGAGAATGGCGGCCGGCCCGCCAGGCACTCGAACAGCACCACGCCGAGCGAATACAGGTCGGTGCGTCCGTCCACGTCGGGGGCGCCCTCCGCCTGCTCCGGGCTCATGTATTCCTCCGTGCCGACCACGAATCCGCTCCGGGTCACACGATCGTCGCCCGAGCGCGCGATCGCGCGCGCGATCCCCAGGTCGACGAGAACCGCGCCAGTGGGCGAGAGCACGATGTTGTCGGGCTTGATGTCGCGGTGCGCGATGCCGTGCGCGTGCGCGTGCTCGAGCGCGCTCAGCACTTCCACGGCGACCCGCCCCACGTCCGGGACACGGAGCCGGGGCTCGCGGCGCAGCGCCTGACGCAGATTGTCGCCAGGCACGTACGGCATCACGTACCAGAGGAGATAGTCCGCCTCTCCGCTGTCGATCACGCGGGCGATGTGCGGGTGGTTGAGCTGCGACGCGTAGCGGATTTCACGCAGGAAGCGGTCCGCGGCGACCGAGATGGTCAGCTCGGGATGCAGCACTTTGATGGCCACGTCGGCGCCGCTCGCATCCCGACCCGAGAAGATGCACGCGTTACCGCCCCGGCCCACTGCTGCGATCACGGTGTAGCGATCGCACAGGGCCTTGCGGACCCGCTCAATCAGGTCACGTCCCGGCATTGACGTACCGTCCCCGTTCCCCCCGACGCCGCGCGCACCGGCTGTGGGTACGAACTAACAATACCGGCCCTGGCGGTGCGCGCTAGATTGCCCCCGCATGCCGAGGCTCGAGGCGTTCCAGGGGGACATCACGCAACAGGCGGTGGACGCGATCGTCAACGCCGCGAACACCACCCTGCTGGGCGGTGGCGGCGTGGATGGTGCGATTCACCGCGCCGCGGGGCCCGAGCTCCTGGAGGAATGCCGCCAGATCGGTGGCTGCCCGACCGGGGAGGCGCGGATCACGCGGGGGTACCGGCTGCCCGCGCGCTACGTGATCCACACCGTTGGGCCCGTCTGGAGCGGCGGCGGGCGCGGTGAGCCGGAGCTGCTGCGCGGTTGTTATGAGAACGCCCTCCGGCTCGCCCGCGGGCACGGCGTTGCGTCGGTCGCCTTCCCGTCCATCAGCACGGGCGCCTATCGCTATCCCATCGAGCAGGCGGCGAGCGTAGCCGTGGAGGCAGTGCGTCGGGAGCTGCGCGAGCCGGGTCCGGTCGAGCTCGTGCGGTTCGTGTGCTTCAGCGCGGGGGACCTGCAAGTGTATCGGCGACTCCTAGGCGCTTGAGCGCTGTGCGCGCGGCGGCGGCGTAGGGCGCCCACTCGGCCCCCGCCCCTTCCCCGACGGATGCGACGAACCGGTAGGTCGTGATGGCCGTGGCGCGGTCGCCTGCACGCTCGGCGTCGTCCGCCCGCTTGAGCAGCTTGTCGAGCGTGGTCGGATCACGGTAGACGGCGCCCGGGTCGCGCCGCAGGTGCGACGCGAAGCGCACGAACCACCACCCGCTGCCGGCCACCAGGGCGAGGGTGACGCTGGCGAGCAGCAGGGCCACGCGGCGCGCGCGGCGCGGACCCGCCCGTTGACCGAGGGTTGAGGGGGCGCCGTCTGCAGGGGGAGGCGTGGCCCCCTGCCCCGGCCCCGCTTGAGCCGACGTTGACCGGTCCATGTTAGCGTCGTACCCGCATGGTGACCGTGTGTACCGTCCTTCCGCCTCCCGAGCGGCCCCGCCTCGACGCCGCCGCGGACGGCTGCTTCACGACGCTCCACGCCGCGTCGTTGCGCGATGCGCTGCGCGCCGCGCGGCGCAAACGGGTGGACGCGCTGGTCCTCTCGGTACATGCGTGCCGTGGTGAAGAGCTGCCGGCGGTCGCCCGTTTCGTGCGCGAGTTCCCGGCGATCCCCGCCGTGGCCCTCGTGTCGCGCCACGATCGCGATGCCTCGGAGACGCTGTTGCGCCTGGGCGCCACCGGCGTTCGCTCCGCGGTGGACTGCTCCGAGCCGGCGGGATGGCGGCGCCTGCGCGATCTCGTCGGCCACCCTGCGTCGCCGGTGGCGGCACGCATCCTCGCCCGCGTCGTCCCGGCGCTCGCCGACGCGACGGGCGACGTGCGCGCGTTCTTCGAGGCTATCGCGCGGCTCGCGCCGGTGCTCGCCACCGTGCGCCGGCTGGCGCGCCATCTCCGCATCTGCCCGAGCACACTCATGTCTCGGTTCTACCGGGGGAGCCTGCCATCCCCGAAAACCTACCTGGCCGGCATGCGGCTCGTGCACGCGGCGTATCTGTTCGGCAACCCCGGCTTGTCGGTGAGCGACGTGGCGTACCGGCTCGACTACTCGTCGCCGCAGAGCCTGGGGCGCCACTTGAAAGCCATGCTCGGGGTCACCGCCGGCGAGTTCCGCCGCCGCTTTCCGTTCGAGGTGGCCCTGGAGCGCTACGTGGACCTCTTGATCATCCCGTACCGGGACACCCTGCGCGCGTTCTGCCCACTCAACGCGGGCCTGTGGGACCAAGGACCGAACGTGACTCGCGTGTCCCGGGCGGGATGATCAGTCCGCGGCGGCGCGCCGCACCGGGCGCTCCGGGGCCGGCTGCTCGCCGCTGAGCACCGAGAACCGCGCGATGCTGGCGCGCAGCCGCTCCGCGAGCTGCGCCAGCTGCTGAGACGTCGCCGTCAGGTCGCCCATCGACGTGATCTCGGCCTGCGTCGCGGCGGCCGCCCCGTCGGCGCTCTGCGACGATGCGCTGGAAATGGCCGCGACCTGCTGCAGCGACTGCGCCAGCTGCGCCAGGCGCTGCGCCTGGCTGCGCGACACCTCCGCCGTCGCGTTGACCAGATCGCCCACCAGCTCGATCCCCTGGTGCAGCTCCTGGAGGGCGCTGTCCGCCTCGGCCGCGACGGCCCCGATGTCGCGCACCTTCGCCTCCCCCGATTGCATGGCCCGCGCCGCGGCGTCGATGCCGGCGCGCAGCTCGGACACGAGCTCCGCCACCTCGCGCGCCGACTTCCCCGCCTCCGCCGCGAGGGCTCGCACCTCGTCCGCCACCACGGCGAATCCTTCTCCGTGCTCCTCGGCCCGCGCCGCCTCGATGGCGGCGTTGAGCGCGAGCAGATGCGTCTGGCGCGCGATCCGCGCGATGGTCTGGGCGAACACGCCGATCCGCTCGGACATCCCCGACAGGCCCGCCACCGTCGACGCCGTGGCGCGCACTTCCTCCCCCACCGTGCGCAGCGTCTGGCTGGCGCGCGCCACGCGCTCCCGACCGCGCTCCGCCGCCGCCACCAGGCGCGCGGCATCGGCCTGCATCAGTTCCGCCCGCACGCGCAGCGCCTCGGCCTGGTCGGCGGCCTTGGCACTCTCGCCGCGCGCACCCTCCGCCATGTCGCGCTGCTTGCCCAAGTCCCCCGCGAGCCGTTGAGCCGTGTGGGTCACGGTCTCCGATGTCGCGTGCAGCTCCTCTGCCGATGCCGCGAGCTCTTCCGCGAACGCCGCCACCTCGTCCGCTTCACGTTGCACCGTCGAGATCGTGCCCCCGATCTCCTCGATCATCTTGTTGAAGCTCTTCTCCAAGAAACCCAGCTCGTCGGACTCCTCCGCCGCCGCACGCACGGCGAGGAGCCCGTGCTCGGCCTCTCCCATGATGCTGCGCGTGCGGCGAATGCGCTGGATCAACGTGGCCGGGATCTCCTTCAGCGTCATCGCCACGACCATCAACGTGACCGTTTCGAGCACCGGCGCCGTGGCAAGCGCGGCCTCGCCGCCGTACAGCGCGTAGTGCGCCTGAACGGCGCCAAGGTACGCCAGTGCGGCCGTGAGGACCAGGAAGTTGCCGACAGTGTGCCCTTGATCGAACGCGTACGGCAACACCGCGATGAGGAAGGCGACCACGAAGCCGCCGTGGCCGAACCAGACGATCAGAACGGCGACCAGGCCGACGTCGAGCAGCGCGAGCGCGTAGATCAGCCACCAGCGGTACCAGCCGCGCTCGTTGATCATCCCGAGCAGGGCGTTGAGAATCAGGCCGGCGCCCGCCACCAGGACCATCGTCCCGGGTCGCGTCCGGACCGCTCCAACCGCCCACCCGATCAGGCCGAGGACGAGGCCGGTGCCCACGAGCCACCAGCGGCGGCGCAGGCTGCGCGCAATGGTCTCCAGATCCTTCAGGCGCTGCTCGAGACCGGTGGCGTCGTCCTTCCAGCCGCGAATCTTCGACGCCAGTGACGGCCGGTCCGCCGCGCCCGCCTGGACGGTCACTTGGTCAGCCCCTCCTGCCGTATGATCACGCACGTCGAGCATCATACACCCTGCCCCGTCCGACACAAGCCGCAGGGCCGCCGTGTCTCGTGACGAGTCAGCGTGCGCTGTTATGAGCCAGGAGCCGGGCGGGCTGGATGCGATTCCACGCTCACCGGCGACGGGCGCGGCGGGGCATGAGTCATGCGCGACCGCGGGCCGAAGCGACTTGTCCCCGTTGCCCTGGAGGCACGATGCGAAATCATCTGACCATACTGTGTGTGATCGCGAGCACCCTCGCGCTAGCCGCCTGCACCGAGGGGACCGCCTCCCGCGGCATCGCCCCGGTCAGCCTCGCGCTGTCGAGCGCCGGGAGCACAACGGCTCCGGCCGCGGCCCCAGCCGCCGCATCCGAGACCTTCACCGACGGCACCAACACACTCGTGATCTCGAGCGTGGAGGTCGTGCTGCGCAAAGTGGAGCTCAAACGGGCCGAAGCGGCAGCCGGATGCGCGACGAGCACGTCCGGCATCACCGCGTCCGAAGATGGGGGGTGTGGCCCTGAGAACGACGAACTGGAGGCGGGGCCGGCCCTGGTAGACCTTCCGCTCGGCGGCATCGAGCGCACATTCACGGCCGCCGTCCCGGCCGGAACCTTCGACGCACTCGAATTTCAGATTCACAAGCCAAGCAACGACGGTGACGCCGCCGACCAGGACTTCCTCAAGGCGCATCCCGATTTCGCCGGGATCAGCATTCGCGTGAAGGGAACGTTCAACGGCGCCGACTTCACCTATACGGGCGATCTCGATGTACAGCAGGAGTTGACCTTCCAGCCGCCGGTGGTCGTTGAGGCCGGGAAACCGGCGTCGGTGACGATCCGGCTCGACCTGGATGGGTGGTTCCGGAGCGATGGCGGCACGGTGGTGGACCCCGCGACGGCGGCCAAGGGCGCCGAGAACGCGAACCTGGTGCGCGACAACATCGTCCGGTCGTTCCACGCCTTCCAGGATAACGACGAGGACGGGATGGACGACGGGCACGAGGGTCACGACGGCGGGCACTGACTCGCGCTCTGCGGACTCGGCGGAGGAAGGCGGCGCGCTGGATGCGCCGCCTTCTTCATTTGGGGTTTCCTACTCGATGAGGGCGGCGATGTCCGCCGCGGCCGCCGCCGCGCCGAGTCCGCGGTACAGCGCGATCGCCCGCTCGCGGGCGGCGCGCGCTCCGGGCGCGTCGCCGTTCGCCTCCAGGGCGGCACCCAGATCGCGCTCGATCTCGGCCAGCGTGTGCGCGCTTCCCTGCCCCCGCGCGAGCTCGCCTGCCCGGCGGAGCCAGGCCGCCGCAGCGGAGCTGTCTCCTCGCGCGCGCGCCACGCCGGCCTCGAGCCGCCACACCTCCGCCAACCCGACCGGATGCTGGAGCCGCTCGTAGGCCGCCGCCGCCCGTGCCAGCTCGGCCGCGGCCAGCTCCACGTCTCCCTGGACCAGGTGCAGCTCCGCGCGTCCCGCAAGGGCGAGGGCGGAGAGTGCCTCGTCCCCGAGCTGCTCCGCCAGCCGCACCGCCTCTTCGGCCGCGGCGAGAGCGCCGCGGTAATCGCCCAGGGCACGCCGGCTGATTCCGATGTTGTGCTGCGTCTCGGCCATGCCGCGCGGCAGCCCGGCCTGTTGATACGCGGCAAGGGCGAGCTGGTAGCTGGCGAGCGCCTCGCGCCACTCGCCGCGCAGGTTCGCGATGATGCCCAGGTTGTTGAAACAGCGTGCCTCTGCCGCGTGGTCGACCAAGGCACGAGCGAGATCGAGCGCCGCGGCGACGTGCGACTCGGCGCCGTCCACGTCCCCGCCCTCCAAGGCGATGGCGCCCTGGTAGTTGCGCGCCCGCAGCTCGGCGTGACGCTCGCCTCGCTCTCGGGCCACCGCCAGGGCCGCTGCCGCCCACCGTGCTGCTTCGTGATGGGCGCCCAGCCGCCCGTGCGCCTCCGCCGCCAGCAGGGCGAAGGGCGTCCGTGTGGCGATCGCCTCGGCCGGGAGCCGCTCGAGCCGGTCCAACACCTCCCGGTGGCGACCCCGCTCGACGAGGGTGCGCAGCTCGGCGAGCAGTGTCGCTTCGTCGGCTAGCGAGCTCAGCACGACGGGTCCCTCATCTCCTACCAGGCAACGGCGTATTGGGAGAACTGCAAGACGTCGGCGTCGAACTCCGAGAGCTCCACGGACTTCACCGCCGCCATCTTGAACCACAGCGAGTCCGGGGGCTCGCCGCGCCACAGGGACAGGAGCCCCTCGATCTCCGCGTCACTCGAATCGACACTGCCGTCCCCGTTGTAATCGGGGTCGGCGTAGTGGTACTCCACCCTCAGTCGGGCGGGATCGTTCGGATTGAACTGGAGACGCGACGGCTGAAAGTCGAACCGGAACTGTTTCGGGTCGATGACGGTGACCGTGATCTGGATGGAGTCCCCCGGGGCGAACGCCGTGCCGTCGGGCTTCCGATAGAGCCCGTCACCGGGCACCTCGAAGCGGAGGAACTCCGCGCCCGAGTCGGCCGGGGTGCTCCCCTGATAGACCAAGCGCACCCTGCGGGCCTCTCCGACTTTTGCGTAGAACGTGCCCCGCGCGGAGAGCAGCGGCTTGTAGGTGGAATCCTGACGCACGAAGTTGAGCGTCGCGCGCGGGGGCGGGGTGCCGGGGCCGCTCGAATTGCTGCACGCTCCTGCCAGCGCCAGCGTCACGAACGCGAATAGCAGCCGTCGCATGTGGATCCTTCCGGGCTCGAGGTTAGGGCCTGAGAGGGCAAGGGCCGGGCCATGGTAAGTCACTATTGCGCAACGTGATGCAGGCCACAACCTGGTTCGCGTCGAGGCACGTGGCTCAATTCGGGTCAGCTTCCGCATCCTCTGTATCCTTCCCCTCGAGCAGGCGCTGCAACCGCGAGCGAGAGATGCCGAGCCGGCGCGCGGCTTCGGAACGGTTGCCCGCCGTCGCGTCGAGCATGGCATGCGCGGCCGCCCGCTGGATCTCCGCGAGGCGTGCCGGGAAGGGCAGGGGCCCCGCGCCCGGCGGCGGGGACGGACTGCGTGCGAGCTCGGGGACGGCGAGGGTCCCGGGCGGGGAGAGCAGCACGGCGCGCTCGATCGCGTTCCGCAGCTCCCGGACGTTCCCCGGCCAGGCGTGCGCGAGCAGCGCGCGCCGCACCTCGGGCGTGACGCTCGGCTGGGGCAGCTTGTATTGCTCCCCGAACTTCTTCAGGAAAAACTCCGCGAGCAGGATCACGTCGTCCCCGCGCTGCCTCAGGGGGGGAAGCTCGAGCGTGATGACGTTCAGCCGGTAGAACAGGTCCTCACGGAAGCGCCCCGCGTGGACGGCGGCAGGCAGGTCGGTGTTGGTTGCCGCCACGATCCGCACGTCCATCGTGCGGGTGACCGTGGCACCGAGGCGCCGCACGCTCTTCTGGTCGAGCGCCCGCAGCAGCTTGCCCTGGAGCTCGGGGGCGAGATGGTCGACCTCGTCGAGGAACATGGTTCCGCCGTGCGCCACCTCGAACAGACCGGGTTTGGCGGTCTTGGCGTCGGTGAACGCACCGCGCTCGTGTCCGAACAGCTCGCTCTCGAGCAACGGCGCGGGCAGGGCCGCACAGTTGAGCTCGACGAACGGAGCGGCCGCACGCGGTCCCCCGTAATGGAGCGCGCGGGCGAGCAGTTCCTTGCCGGTGCCGGTCTCACCTGTGATCAGAATGGTGGCATCGCCATGCGGCACGACGCGCGCCGCCCGCTCGAGCGCCGCCGCGAGGGCCGGGCTATCGCCCACGATGTCGCGGAAGGCGTGCGCCTGCGCTTCGAGTTGCGCCAGCGCGGCGCGGCCGAGCGAGGCGCGGCGGCGTTGCACGGCCGCAGCCAGGGTGTCGCGCAGCCCGTCGCGGTCGTCGGGGAGCGCGAAATAGTCCGCCGCCCCCGCGGCCACGATTTGCGCCGCCAGCCGGTGCGATGCCGCCGCGCCGATGACGATGACGGGTACGTCCCCGGGCGGCGCCAGTCGGGGGAGCAGCGCCGCGACGTCGGCTTCGTGCCCGCCCGCGGCGACGAGCACCGCGCCGGCCCCCGCGGGGGGAGGCCCGGGTTCGCCGGGCGTCCACTCCGCGAGCAGCACGCCGAGCTCGCGCGCCAGGGCGGGCCAGAAGTCGCTGAATGAGTCGCTCAACCGGACCACGAGCAGCGTGACGTCGCGGGACGTGGTCATCGCACGCCCAGGTCCCGGGGGGTGACGAGGACTTCGACGGTATGGCCCGCCTGCTCCAGCGCCGCCCGCCCACCCTCCTCCCGGTCCACCACGGCGAGGACGCCCAGCACACGGCCCCCCGCAGCGGCGACGGCGGCGATCGCGTCCGCCGCCGAGTGGCCCGTGGTGATCACGTCTTCGACGACGACGACGGCGGCTCCGGGCGTGAAACACCCTTCGATACGCTGTCCGGTCCCGTGAGCTTTCGCCTGCTTGCGGACCGTGAAGGCGTCGAGCGGTCGGCCCTGGGCGTGGGCGGCAGCGACGATGGCGTAGGCCACGGGATCGGCGCCGAGCGTGAGGCCCCCGACCAGGGCGGGCGCCCAGCCCCGGGCGTCGAGGCGCTCGAGCCCCAGAGCGCCGATGAGGGCGAAGCCTTCCCCCGACATGGTGGTGCGGCGCGCATCGATGTAGAAGCTGGACCTGCGCCCCGAGGCGAGCGTGAAGTCGCCGTGAGCGACCGATCGCTCCCGCAGGAGCTCGCGGAGGCGTCGCTGGAGGTCCCTTACTGCAGTCATAGAGCCATCAGTAGTAGCATATGCTACTACTACCGCGTGTCACGCCGGACGACACGCTTGAGCGCGTCGAACCAACCGAGCTTGAGACCGGATCCGGTCGGGCCCGCCGTGACGCCCACCGTCACCTCGTCGGCGAACGCTGCCACGGTGGGCTGCCGCCTCGCGGGATCGCGCTCCAGGCCGCGCATCACGGCGGCCTCGAGGCCCGGCGGGAACCGCCGGTCCGGCGCCGCCTGGCTCAACGGCCGTGGCGGCTGCGTGAGCAGTTGCTGGAACAGCTCCCGCGGCGTGCGTCCCGTGTGGGGGTGCTGGCCGGTGAGCAGCCAGTATGTGATCGTCGCGAGGCTGTAAATGTCGGCGCGCCCGTCCACCAGCTCGCCCGACAGCGCCTCCGGTGCGACGTATTTGAGCGTGCCGACGAAGAATCCGGTGCGCGTGAGCCGCTCCTCCGGCGGCAGCTCGGCGTCTCGGGCGATGCCGAAGTCGAGCAGCTTCACCGCCTGCTGCCCGGCGTCGTACACGATGTTCTCCGGCTTCAAGTCTCGATGGATGATCCCTGCCTGGTGTGCCGCCATGAGCGCGGCAGCCAGTTGCCGCACCACGTTGGCGACCAGGGGCGGAGCGAGCGGACCGGCGCGGTGTACGTAGTCCGCCAGCGACTTGCCGTCGGCCCACTCGAGCGCGAGGTAATACAGGCCGTCCGCTTCCCCGTAATCGTAGGTGCGCACCACGCCGGGGTGCTGCACGCGCGAGCCGTAGCCCGCTTCCCGCAGGAAGCGCTTGACCACCGTGGGGTCGCTCGCGAGCCGCGACCGCAATACCTTGAACGCACACGCACCGCGCTCGGGGTGCTCTGCGCGGTACACTTCGGCGGTGCCTCCCTCGCCGACGCGCTCGAGGAGGCGGTAGCCGGCGATGGTTCGACCGGCGAGGTTCTCGCTGGGCATTGGGAACGCGCGAAACTAACGCCCGGATTTGAGGTTGAGCAAGTGAGACCAACGGTCGTGGCAGTTCTCCTGTGCGGCGCCGCGGGTTGCAGTTCCGCGCCGCGGCCGGCGGGCGCGCGCCCCGATCCCGGTGCCGCCGTCTCCACCTTGTTCGACGCGGGCAGCGTGTACGGATCCATGGGACTCCTGGTCGGCGGTCCCTCGCTCCCGTTCGTCGCCACCGTGCGCTACTTCGCCGATGCCGCGCCGGACTCCACCCTGGCCCTGTTCGCGCTCTCGCTCGCCAACCACGCGCTCACCTTCCAGCGCGACGGCTCTGGCTTCGCCGCTCAGTATCACGTTGAAGTGGCGTTCCGTGCCGACAGCGGCACCACACGACAGTTCGCCACCGACGAGACGGTGCGCGTCCGCACCCTGCAGGAGACGGTCCGAGCCGACGAGAGCGTGATCTACCAGCAATTCATCGCCGTGCGCCCCGGCGTTTATCACGTCGACGTGACGGTCCGCGACCGCAACGCACCGGCGGTGGCGCACGGCCAGCGCGCCGACACCGTGCCTCGGTTGGCAGGGCAGGGGATGAGCGAGCCACTCGCCGTGTATCAGGGCCCCGGGCGGACCCGGCTCGCCGACGTGCCCAAGTTCCTCGCGAACCCCCGCGCCGCGCTCTCCTACGGCGCCGACTCGATGCGCTTTTACGTGGAGGCGTACGGCGTGCCCCGCGGGGCCCGCCTCGCCGTGCGCGCTCTCGATCAGACTGGGCACGAGGTTTGGCATGACACGGTGGCGCTGACCGGGACGGACTCCCTCGCCAGCGCGCTCGCCGTGCTGCGCCCGGGCGATTTGCCCGTGGGCCAGGGCCGGTTCGAGGTGAGCACGCTCGACGCGGGTGTGGCGTCCGCCGCAGCGGCGCGCTCCACGCCCTTCCTCGTCAGCTTCTCGGACCAATGGGCGATCACCAACTACGACCAGATGATCAGCCTGCTGCGCTACTTCGAGCGGCAGGACTGGGTGGACAAGCTGCGCCAGGCCCCGGCCGAGCAGCGTCCGGTGGTGTGGCGCGAGTTCTATACGGCGACCGACCCGGTCGAGGCGACGCCGGAGAACGAGGCGCTGGAAGCGTATTTCCGGCGGGTCCAGTTCGCCAACCAGCGGTTTCGCGAGTCGGGCGATCCCGGCTGGCTCACCGACCGCGGCGAGGTGTACGTCACGCTGGGTGAGCCGGACGACGTATTCGATTTCAGCACGGATGCCTCGCGCGCCGGCGTGCGTGGCATCCGGTGGACCTACAACTCGCTACGGTTGACGCTCTTCTTTCAGGATCCGAACGGCTTCGGCCGCTTCCGTCTGACACCCCTGTCGCGGGCCGAATTCCAGCGCGCCGCGGCGCAGGTGCGTCGCCGCCAGTGACGCGGGGGGCGGTCCTCGTCCTCAGCGCCGCGACCGTGCTCTGCGTGTCTCCGCCGGCGGCCGCGCAGACCACTCCCGACCTCGCCGCTCAGCGCGCCGAGTCGCTGCGGCTCTCCGGCCGGCCGTGGCACGCGGCGGAGACGTTGCTGGCTGCCGCCGCGCGGGAGCCGCGCCTCAACGCCACGTTCATCGTGGAAGGGGCCAAGGCCGAGCTGCACGCCCGCCGCTACGATCGCGCGCGCAGCCTGCTCGTGGGGCAGCCCTGGCTGGAGGACTACGCCGGCGGCGAGGCCCTCGCCGTGCTCGCCGAGGCGGAGGCTCGGCTCGGGCTGACCACTGCCGCCCCGCACTACGCGGCGGCGCGCGGGCGCGCGGGCGGCGTGCGGGCGGCATTGCTCGCCGTGCGCGAGGGGCTGGCGTGGGAGGTGGCGGGGGAGCGCGACTCGGCGGCGGCCGCGTACGCCGCGGCCCGTGCGGCGGGGTTGTCGTCGATCGATCCGTGGCTGCGGGTGCGGCAAGCGCGGGTCACGCGCGACACGGCGGCCGCGTTCCGGCTGCTGGCGGATCTGCCGCCCGCCGTGGCACGGGAGGCCGGCGCGGCGCGGGCCCAGGCGCTGCTCGCGGCGGGTGACTCTGCCGCCGCGCTCGAGGCCCTGGCCCAGGCGGGTCGCTCGCTGGACGTGGCGCGACTGGCCCGGGCGTTGGGCGACTCGGGTCGCGCGCGGGACGCGCTGTACGCGCTGATGGCGCGGGCGCCCGAGTCGGACGACGCCGCAGCCGCAGTCGGCGTGGCGCTCGCGGGGCTCGGGCCGCGCACGCCTCCCGAGTATGTCGCGATCGCGCGCGCCATGAAGTCGCACGGCGGGGCCGCCGACGCCCGGCTCGAAGTCGAGCGTGCGCTCCGCCAAGGTGATTCGAGCGCCGCCACGCTGGTGCTTGCGGGTGAGCTCCTGGCCGGCGCGGGTCGCTACCGCGACGCGGAACGGGCGTATCGCGCCGCCGCCCGCGACTCCGCTCTCGGGGCGCTCGCGATCTACCGCCGCGCGCGCATCCTCGCGCGGCTCGGGGACGCTGGGGCATCCGAGGCCCTGTCCGGCTTCGCGCAGTCGTTTCCTGCCGACACCGCGGCGCCCACCGCCCTCTACGTGCTGGGCGACATGTTGGCCGACCGGGGCGACTGGGGAGGGGCCGCGCGCTGGTTCGACGAGCTGATCGCCCGCTATCCTGCGGACCTGCGCGCCTCGCTGGCCCGCTTCCGCCTCGCCGCGCAGGCGTTGCGCGACAGCCTGCGGGACAGCGCCAGCGCGTTGTTCCGGGCCGAGGTCGCGGCGGCGGCCCCGCAGCGCATGAGCGCGCGATTCTGGCTCGGCAAACTCGCCCTCCTGTTCGGCGATACCGCCGGCGCGCGTGCCACCTGGCTCACGCTCGCGCGCGAGGATTCGATCGGCTATTACGGACTGCGCGCCCGGCGCGAGGTCGACCTGCCGCCGCTCCGTTTCGCGCCGGCGCCGGCGCCCGCGCCCTCGGCCGCGATCGCTGCCGCGCTCGGCCGTGTCGACACGCTGCTGCTCGCCGGCCTCGACACGGCGGCGCAGGCCGAGGTCCGCACTGTCCTCGGGCGGGCGGCGCAGCAGGAGCTCGACGCGCTGCTGGCGTGGAGTGACGGGCTCGCACGCCGGGGCTTCGGGCCGGCGGCCGTGCGGCTCGGGTGGCAGGCCGCGCTCAAGGCGCCCAACGACCCACGCGTCCTGCGCGCCATCTTTCCGTGGCCGAACCGCCGCGCCGTCGAGGCCGAGGCGGCGGAGTTCCGCGTCGACCCACTGTTGCTCGTCGCGATCGTGCGCCAGGAGAGCGTGTTCGATGCCGAGGCCCTCTCGCCCGCGGGCGCCCGGGGGCTCGCGCAGCTGCTTCCCGGCACCGCCGCGCTCACGGCGCGCGGGCTCGACGTGATCTTCTATCCGGAGTGGATCACCGTCCCCGACTTGAATCTCCACCTCGGCGCAGCGCACCTGCAGGAGCTGCTGGAGCGCTTCGCCGGTCGGGTCGACGCGGCCGTGGCTGCGTACAACGCGGGCACGACGCCGGTGATGCGGTGGCTCGCGCGTCCGGGAGCCGAGGACCCCGACCAGTTCATCGAATCGATTCCGTACCAGGAGACGCGCGGCTACGTCCGCTCGGTGCTGCGCAACCGCGAGCTGTATCGCGCCCTGTACGTCGTCCCAACCAATTGACGGCCCGAGACTTAGCGCGATCGCCCGCGTGGCCGTCGGGCTTTCTTGACAACGTTTTCCGTAGCGCGTCATTTCATAGCGCGCCCGACATCGGTGCCGGGCCGGGTGCCACAGCGCCCCACCAGAAAAGCATGACTCCGCCGGAGGCAGAACGAATGGCTACTAAGGGAAAGGTGAAGTGGTTCAATGATGCCAAGGGCTACGGCTTCATTGAACAGGAGGGCGGCGAGGACGTGTTCGTGCACTTCTCGGCCATCCAGATGGACGGCTTCAAAACGCTCGCTGAAGGGCAGGTGGTGGAGTTCGAGGTGCAGGCTGGCGACAAAGGGTTGCACGCCGCGAACGTGGTTCGCGTCTAGTCGGCCTCCGCGCCATTCGGCGTCACCCCCGCCCGCGCGCTCGTCGGGCGGGGTTTTTGTTTCTCGCGAGCATCCCGCCGCGTTATTCTTCGCCCCATGCCGACGCTCTATCTCGTCGACGGGTACGCCCTCATCTACCGCGCGTTCTTCGCGATGATCGCGCGGCCGCTCACCACGCGCCGCGGCGAGAACACCTCGGCCGCGTGGGGCGTCACCAACTTTCTGTTGCGCCTGCTCGAGCGCCGGCGTCCCGACTATCTCGCCTGGGTGCACGACGTCGGCGAATCGTTCCGGCACCGGACCTATCCGGCGTACAAGGCCACGCGCGAGAAGCTCACCGCCGAGCTGCAGCAGGACTTCGATCGCTCGGTGGAGCGGATCGAGCAGATTCTCGAGGCGTTCCGCGTCCCGGTGGTGGGAGTCGAAGGCTTCGAGGCGGACGACGTGATCGGCACGCTCGCGACCGCCGCGAGCGCCCGCGGCCTGCAGGTGGTGATCGTGTCCGGCGACAAGGACTTTTACCAACTCATCGCGCCCGGTATCGCGCTCCTCAATCCTGGGCGAGGCGGTCCGGCCGCCGTCGAAGAGCATTGGGTGGATCAGGCGAACGCCGGTGAGCGGCTGGGCGTCCCCCCCGAGCGCGTGGTGGACTACCTCGCGCTCGTGGGGGACACGTCGGACAACGTCCCCGGGGTGAAGGGTGTCGGCGAAAAGACCGCCCTGGAGCTGCTGAAGACGTTCGGCGATCTCGACGCGATTCTCGCCGGCGCCGAGCGGATCTCCGGCAAGCGGGCACGCGAGGCGGTGCAGCAGCACGCGGAGCTCGCCCGTCTGTCGCGCGACCTGGTGACCATTCGTCGCGACGTCCCGCTGCCGCTCGATTTCGAGGCGCTGCGCGTCCGCGCTCCCGATGTCGCGCGGCTCACGGAGCTCTTCACGGAGCTCGAGTTCCGGTCGCTGATCCCGAAGCTGGAGGGACTCCAGGAGGTTGGAGCGGGGACGCCGGACACGTCCGCTCCGGCGGCCCAGCGGGCACCCGCCGTCGCGGGACCCCCGGCGCCCGCGACGCTCACGGCAGCGCCCGCCGAGCCCACGATCGTGGACGAGCCGGCGCTGCTGGCGGCGGTGGTGGCGGAGTGCCGCCGCGCCCCGCTCGTCGCGCTCGACACCGAGACCACGTCGCTCGATGCGATGCGCGCCGGCCTGGTGGGGATGTCACTGGCGGTGGCGCCGGGACGCTCCTGGTACCTCCCGTTCGCGCATGTCGCGCCCGACGGTGAGCTCGCCGGCGGAGCGCCGCCGCGCAACCTACCACCGCTCACGAGCGCGGGCCTCGCCTCCCTCCGCGAGTTGCTGAGCGATCCTGGTGTGGCCAAGGCCGGACACAACGTGAAGTACGACTGGCTGGTGTTGCGCCGGGCGGGAGTGGAGCTCGCGGGCGTGACCTACGATTCCATGCTCGCGAGCTTCGTCCTCGACCCCGGGCGGCGCTCGCACGCGATCGACGAACTGGCGCGCGACCGCCTGTCGCTCGTCATGCGGACCTACCCCGAGCTCGTGGGGCGCGGCAAGGCACAGCGACCGTTCGCGGCGGTGCCCTTGGCGGAGGCGGCGCGCTACTGCGCCGCCGACAGCGAGATGGTGCTGCGGCTGCGCGCGGCGTTCCAACCGGAGCTCGAGGATCACCAGCTCGTCCGGCTGCTCGAGAGGATCGAGTTGCCGCTCCTCCCCGTGCTGGTGGACATGGAGTGGCATGGGGTGCGGATCGACGTCGAACGCCTGGGCGAGATCTCCCGCGGCTTCACCCGTGAGCTCGCGGAGCTCGAGCAATCGATCTACCGCGCCGCGGGGACCGAGTTCAACATCAACTCCACTCCCCAGCTGCGCCACGTCCTGTTCGAGAAGATCCAGCTCCCCGTACTGAAGAAGACCAAGACGGGTCCCTCGACCGACTACGAGGTCCTGGAGCAGCTCGCGGCCGCGGGGCACGACGTGCCCCGGCTGCTGATCGAGTACCGCGAACTCTCCAAGCTGAAATCCACCTACGTGGACGCGCTGCCCGGCTTCATCAATCCCAATACCGGGCGCATCCACACGAGCTTCAACCAGACCGGCGCCGCAACGGGACGGCTGTCGTCCTCGGACCCGAACCTCCAGAACATCCCCGTGCGCACCCCGCGCGGCGAGGCCATCCGGCGTGCGTTCGTCGCACCCCCGGGCTCGCTCCTCCTCACGGCCGACTACTCCCAGATCGAGCTGCGCCTGCTCGCTCACCTCTCGGGCGACCCGGCCTTCGTCCAGGCGTTCGAACAGGGCGGTGACATCCACCGTCAGACCGCGGCGATCATCTTCGGCGTGCCGCAGGAGCAGGTGACACCCGAGATGCGCGCGCGCGCCAAGACGATCAACTTCGGCACCATCTACGGGCAGGGACCGTTCGCGCTCGCCCGCCAGCTGGGCATCACCCAGGAGGACGCGCGCGCGTTCATTCAGGAGTACTTCACCCGCTTCGCCGGCGTGCGCACCTGGCTCGACCGCACCGTTGCGGAGGCGCGCACCAGGGGGTATGTCGAGACACTGTTCGGAAGACGCCGCTACGTTCCCGAGCTCAAGGATCGCAACTACAACATCCGTGCGTTCGGCGAGCGCACGGCGACCAATTCTCCGCTCCAGGGATCGGCGGCGGACTTGATCAAGATCGCCATGGTCCGCATCGCGACCGCTCTCCAGGAGGGTGGTCTAGCGTCCCGCATGATCCTCCAAGTACATGATGAGCTTGTATTTGAGGTGCCAGCGGCGGAGGCGGTAATCGCCACTGAGCTGGTAAAACGCCATATGGAGCGCGCCGCCGATCTGCGCGTGCCTCTGGTCGTAACTATAGGCGTTGGAATGAATTGGGTCGATGCCAAGGGATAAGCATGGCTCTTGCAGGAACAGCCGTCCGGGCTCACTATTCTGGGGCACCGGGTGGTGGTGAACCGCTCGGCGCCCCTTCGCGCCCGGGGGGTACGCAGGTGATGTCTCGACGCGGCTTTACACTGATCGAACTGCTCATCGTGGTGGTGATCATCGGGCTCTTGGCGGCAATCGCCATCCCGAAGTTCTCCAACACGAAAGAGAAGGCCTACGTCGGCGCCATGAAATCCGACCTGCGCAACCTGGCGACGGCGGAGGAGGCCTTTTTCTACGACAGCGCAAAGTACACGACGAGTTTTGCGCTGATGGCCAACTTTGCCTCTTCGGTGGGCATCACGCTGACAATAAACGAGGCCACGGCATCGGGGTGGTCCGCCACTACGACCAGCCTCTACGCGCCGGGACGGCAATGCGCCCTGTTTTCGGGAGCTGCGACACCGGTGCCACCGGCCACGGCGGAGGGGCGTATCAGCTGCCAGTAGCGCCGCCGCCCTATCGAGAATTTGCACGCCGCCGCGAGGGGATGTGCTTCGCCCTCGACGGCGGCGTGTGGCTTCACCGCCACACCATGCGCGGCGAGCGCATGGTCCACCTCGTGAGCGCCGACAAGGAGCGATTGCTCGCGCTCGGCGAGGCGCTCGGGCTCCAACCCGCTTGGCTGCAGTACAAGCCGCTCAAGGATCCCAGGACAGGAGTCCGCGTGCCGGCGTGGCACTGGGATGTGTGGGGGGAACGACTGAGACGCCTGGTCTAGCCGTCTGCTTGCCGCTCGAGTTTCGGTGCGCGCACGCCCGGCCACCAATTCCATCTTCCGGCGATGTGCATGATCGCCGGCACGAGCACCATGCGGATCAGAGTGGCGTCGAGCAGCACGGCGGCGGCCAGGCCGAAACCAATCAGCTGCACCGCGAGCACGCGCGTGAATGCGAACGTCCCGAACACGAGGATCATGATCAGGGCCGCGCTCGTGATGGTGGACGCCGTGGCGGACAGGCCTTCCATGGTGGCGTGGTCGTTGCGGCCGGTCTTATCGAACACCTCTTTCACGCGTGTGAGCAGAAACACTTCGTAGTCCATCGACAGGCCGAACACGATGGCGAACACCAGCACCGGCACGACGGCCCAGATCGCCTGCGTGGGCCCCTCCAGTCCGAAGAACCGTCCGCCGTAGCCGTGTTGAAACACCAGCACGGTGAGCCCGAACGCGCCACCGACGGAGAGCAAGTTCAAGAGGACCGCTTTCACGGGGACGAGCAGGGAGCGGAAGGCCCAGAACAGCATGAAGGCGGTGATGCCCAGCACCAGGCCCACGGTCTTCGGGAACTGGCGCATCAACTGGTGTTGGGTGTCGACGTTCGACGCGGCGAAGCCCGCGACCAGGATCTCGGCTCCGGCGAGACCCCGGATGCTGTGCCCCACGATGCCGCGCACGCGCCGCACGACGTCCATCAGCCCCGTGAGGGAGACTGTGTCAGCCGGGATCACGTCCAGCAGCGTGACGCGATTGTCGGCGCTCAAGTACGCGTCGAAGAACTTCGGGTTCTTGGCCCGTACCTGCTCGGGATCACTGTAGTAGATGGCGAGCTGCAACGACGACATGGCGGCCTTCACGCTCGCCACGCCACGGACTTCGCGTACCCGAGGGTCCTTGCGGATCGAGTCGGTGAGGGCCTTGAGCCCGGGGAGGCGGCGCGCGGAGAGGGCGGACTCGCCTTCGGGGAGCTGTACCACGACGCGCACCGGCTGAATCACGCCGCTCGCGCCCATTTCGCGAAGGGCTTCGAGTCCCCGGGCCGACTCCGACTCGGGGGGAAACCAGTTGGTGGCGGGGAGGCCGAGGCGGATCTGCGTGACGGGAAAGGTGAGCAGCGCGATCGCCGCGCCGCCTACGGCGACGGCGCGCCACGGGCGATGCCCCAGCCAGCGTGCCCAGCGCTCCCACCCGGTGGGCGCGTGAAACCGTGCGAGCGGCCGCGCCAGCCACCGCGGCCGGTCGATCCCGCGTCCGAGCATGGCGAGCGCCGCGGGGAGGAACGTGGTGGCGAGCAGGACTGCCATGGCGACGACCAGTAAGCCTCCGACGCCCACCGATCGAGTGTCGGAGAGCGGCGTGGCCACGAGCGCCGCGAACCCCACGACCACCGTCAGACCCGACGTCACGACCGCCGAGCCGGCGGTCTCGACCGTGCGGATCGCGGCGTCGACCGACGATAGCCCGCGATTCAGCTCCTCGCGAAATCGCGTGACGATGAGCAGGGAGTAATCGATTCCGACGCCGAGCCCCACCATGGTGGTGATGTTCAGCACGAACACCGACATCGCCGTGTACCGCGCGGCGATGGTGACGAGTCCCAGCGCGATGGTGATCGCCAACACGCCCACAATCACCGGCAGTGCGGCGGCGACGAGCGCCCCGAACGCGACGATCAGCACCAGGAGCGTGAGGGGCAGGGCCCGCTGCTCCCCGCGCTCCGTGTCTTCGGTGCTGACCGTGCGCACGTCGTGATCCAGGGCGGGGAACCCCGTGACCATCACGTCGAAGTCCTCGGCGCCCGGGACGCGCGCCAGCGCGTCGCTGATCGTGGTGCGCAGGTCGGGGACGTAGCTGCTGCTCAGGTCGCGGCTCGATTGCGGGGTGAGCGCCGCGATCAGGAACGTGGTACGGCGGTCCTGGCTCACGAAGCTCGACTCGCCGATGGAGCGGACGGAGATCACCTGACCCACGTAGCTGCGACGCTCGACCGCGGCCGTGAGCGTGTCGAGCACCGTCTCGAACCGCGGGCTCGTCCAGCGGACGGGACCGTGCACGACGATCCCGACATAATCGGCGAACGGGGTCCGGAACGCCCCCTTGAGGAGCTCCGTGGCGCGACTTGCCTCGGTCGCCTCGCTCGTGCCCCCCCGAAGTGCGAGGACCTGTTGTACACGGCACGCCCGCGGCGCGAACAGCGCAAACAGAGCCGCCCACGCCGCGAGCACCCACCCACGCCAGCGGATGATGCGGGCCGCGGGTAACGCGATCACTTACCGGCCAAGCATAAGCAGGTCACAATCATAGAGACGCCGGCGAGGCAAAGCTAGCGGCGCGACGCCGGCCGCTCGCATATTGCGCGCATGGTCGTCGAGCGTCGCTTGTCCATCATCGTCTCCGCAGCCGTGGCGTTCGCGTTGCTGACCGTGCTGTGGAATGCCTTCATGCGGCCGGCGCATCGCGTGCGTGCCGGTCCCGCGCCCGACGCGCCCCTGGTGCTCGTTCCCACGGACAGCGCCACCGCCGCGCGCGACAGTGCGGCCCGCGCGACGTCGTCCCCCCCTGGCGCCGCCCCCGTCGCGCCCACGTCCCTGTCGCCCGCCCCCCCGCCCCCGGCCGACCCCGGTGGCCCGAGCTACATGGTGCTGCTCGCACGCTCCGAGATCCGCCGTCGCATCCGGGCGAGCGCGGGGCTCACCTACTTGAACGACATCGTGGCCGCCAGCGCGGACTCGGCGTTGCATCGCTGGGACAACCGCACGACGCCTCCGGTGCGCGTCTTCCTGACCGCGGCCACGGTCGCGAACTTCCAGCCCGCGTTCCTCGATGCCGTCCGTGGCGCCTTCGAGCGCTGGGGGGAGGCGGGGGTGCCCGTGCGCTTCGCGCTCGACGCCGATTCGGCTTCCGCGGAAGTGCGGTTCCAGTGGCGCATCCAGTTCGAAGGCGAGCGGACGGGGCAGACCGACCTCGAGTGGGACGAGGACGGGCGGCTGACGGGCGGCGTGGTGACGCTCGCGACCTTCGATCCCAAGGGGCAGCCGCTCGGCCCGGACGACGTGCGCGTGATGGCGATGCACGAGATCGGACACCTCATCGGCCTCGATCATTCCCACGATCCCGGCGACCTCATGTATGCGGCGCCGAAGGTGCGGGAGCTGTCGCCGCGAGACATCGCCACGGCCTTGCTCCTGTACCAGCTCGCGCCCGGCCCGCTCCGCGTGGGCGGCTGAGTCCGCGCCGATCGGGCTATATTGATGAAAGGGAGGCAGGCGGCAGGTCTATGACGCACCGCGGCATCGTCTCGTTGCTCACACATGCAGCACCCGACGGGGGGGCCGCGACGCTGTCCCAGGCCCTCGACGCCAGGGTGCGCGAGGGCGAGCTGGTCGAGCGGCTGCCGGACGGCGCAGTTCGCTGCTTCGCTTGCGGGCATCGCTGTCTCGTCAAACCGGGTCGGCGCGGCATCTGCAAGGTGCGCTTCAATAAGGACGGAACCCTGTACGCCCCCGCCGGATACGTTGCCGCGTTGCAGTGCGATCCCACCGAGAAGAAGCCGTTCTTCCATGCCCTCCCCGGGTCGGACACGCTCACGTTCGGCATGCTGGGGTGCGACTTCCATTGCGGCTATTGCCAGAACTGGCTCACCAGCCAGGCGTTGCGCGACGCCGCCGCGGGAGTGCGCCCGACGGACGTGACGCCCGACGGCCTGGTGCGGCTGGCGCTGCGCCACGGGGCCCGGCTCGTCGGCTCGTCGTACAACGAGCCGCTCATCACGGCGGAATGGGCGGTGGACGTGTTCAAGGTGGCGAAAGCAAGCGGCTTGAAGACGGCGTTCATCTCCAACGGCAACGCCACGTCCGAGGTGCTCGACTACATCCGTCCCTGGACCGACTGTTACAAGATCGACCTCAAGGCGATGGACGACCGGCGATACCGCGAGCTCGGCGGCGTGCTCCAGCACGTGCTCGACGCAATCCGACTGGTGTACGAGCGCGGCTTCTGGCTCGAGGTCGTGACGCTCGTCGTGCCCGGCTTCAACGACGACACCGACCAGCTCGAGCGCGCCGCCGACTATATCGTCTCGGTGAGCCCCGAGATCCCATGGCACGTCACCGCGTTCCACAAGGACTACCGCATGACCGACCCGGACAACACCACCCCGGAGCTGCTCGTCCGGGCCTGTGAGATCGGGTCGGCGGCGGGCCTCAACTTCGTCTACGCCGGGAACGCCCCGGGCCGGGTGGGCCGCTGGGAGAACACCTGGTGTCCCGATTGTGGCGATCTGCTGATCGAGCGGACGGGGTACGTGATCACGCGGCAGCGGGTCGGCGCGGACGGCCGCTGCCCCGCCTGCGGGCGGCGCATCCCGGGCGTGTGGTGCTAGGACTGGTTTTCCTCCTACAAGCGGCGTCGGCGGCACCCGCGCGGCCCTCGTTCGGCGCCGCGAGCTTCGACCCGCCGGTGTTGGATGGCATCCGCCAGGGGGCCTACCCCGGCGCCGCGCTGGTCGTGGGGCGGCGCGACACGGTGCTGTTCGCCAAGGGCTACGGGCACCTCACCTGGTCGGCTACGAGTCGTGCCGTCGATCCCGAGAGCACGATGTACGACCTGGCGTCGCTCACCAAGGTGATCGCGACCACCCCCGCCCTGATGCTCCTCGTCGAGCGCGGGCGCGTGCGCCTCGACGCGCCGGTCGCGACCTATCTGCCGGAGCTCCAGGCAACGCCGACGGCCCGCGTCACCGTGCGCCAGCTGCTCGCCCACACCTCCGGTCTGCGGGCGGACATCCCGGACCCCGAGCTCAAGGCGCTCCGCGACAGCGCGGCCGTGATGCGACGCGTCTTGTCCGAAGCGCCTCGGGTGGCGCCCGGCACGCGGGTGATCTACAGCGACTTGAACGCGATCCTGCTGGGCGCCGTGGTGCATCGCGTCGTCGGGGAGCCGTTGGACGCCTTCGCCACGCGCGAGGTCTTCGCCCCGCTGGGACTCGGGTCTACGATGTTCCGCCCCCCCGTACGCCTCAGGCCCCGGATCGCCCCGACCGGCGTATGGCGAGGGCATCCGGTGGCGGGCGTCGTGAACGACGGCAGTGCGTTCAAACTGCGGGGTGTGTCCGGCAATGCGGGCCTGTTCGCCACGGCGACGGACGTGGCGCGCTTCGCGCAGTTCATGCTGCGCGAGGGCGTGCTGCCGGACGGGCGGCGGCTGCTCGAGCAGGCGACCATCCGGCTGTTTACGACGAAAACCGCCGACTTCGGACGCGGGAGCGAGGCGCGTGCCCTCGGCTGGCAGGCGCTGCCGACCGGGGAGAATGTGTCGAGCGCGGGAACGCGCTTCGGGCCACGCAGCTACGGCCACACCGGGTGGACCGGCACGTCGTTGTGGATCGATCCGGACCGCGATCTGTTCGTCGTCCTGCTCACCAACCGCGCGTACGCGCCGCGCGCCCGCCGCCCGTTCACGATCCTGAAGGGCGTGCGCGGGCGCATCGCGGACGCGGCGGCTCGAGCCTCCGATGCGCCCTGACCAGGCCACCCTGATTTACGACGGCGAGTGCGGCTTCTGCCGGGAGGCGGCGGATCTGGTGCGGCGCTGGGACCGGGAACAGCGGATTGCCCTGGTCCCGTTCCAGGATCAGACGCGGGTGGCGACGTTCGGCATTCCGCTTCCCGCCCTCGCGGCGGCGATGCACCTGGTGCTTCCGCCGCCGGACGGCCGGGTGTTCGCGGGCGCGGACGCGGCGCCGGAGATCCTCCGCTTGCTGCCACGGCGCCGCTGGCTGGCGTGGCCGTTCCGGCTGCCGGGGGTGCTGCCGCTCGCGCGCCGTCTGTACGGCTGGATCGCGCGGCGCCGCCGTTGCCTGGTGCGCGGCTACGCGGCCCGCTAGGTTCGGAACGAGGAGACGGAAGGAGCTGGTTGATGACCGTGCCGGCGGAACTCACGCAAGAGTCGGTGCGTCAGGCGCTGCGCCAGGTGAAAGATCCCGAGCTCGATATGAACATCATCGACCTCGGCCTGGTGTACGACGTCGAGATCGCGGGGGGCGACGTGCGCGTGAATATGACCCTTACCTCGCCGGGCTGCCCCGCGGGTCCGATGATCACCAACGACGCCTACCGGGTGCTCCGTGGGCTCGAGGGGGTGAAGGACGTAGACATCGAGATCGTGTGGGAGCCGTATTGGAGTCCCGAGCGGATGGACCCCAAAGTGCGGGCGCTGATGGGCCTCTAGCGCGCCCTAGCCGAGCGCCGCCAACAGCGCGTCTCCCAGCGCTGCTATCTGCCACCGCCGGAGCTCCCCGATTCGGGCGAGCCCGGCGCGGTCGTTTGGGAGGGGTGCGGCGCGCGCGACGGCCTCGAGCGTCGAGCGGCCGCACAGCACGCCGGGGTCGAGGCCGAGCTCCTGGGCGACGCGGTTGCGGGCGGCCTTGAGACGCTCGACGCGCGCCTCGACGCTCGGGTCACGTGGCGTCCGCGGGGTGCGCTCCACGTGCGGCAGGTCCGCCTCGTCGAGGTCGAGTGTGCGGCGCACGGCATCCAGCAGGGCGGCGCCGTGGCGCGCGCCCAGCGCGGGGGGTACCTGGTCCACCTGCTCCAGCTCCGCGTGCGACCGTGGCAGGGCGCGGGCCACCGCGAGCAGCGCGTCGTTTCCGATGATGCGGAACGTCGCCCGGTCCTGCTCCGCCGCCACCGTCTCGCGCCAGCGATACAGCTCCCGCAGCGCCGCCAGCTGGCGCGGTGGCAGCACCTTCGCACCCTTGACGCGGAGAAACGCGTCCGGGCTGGCGCCGTCCGAGGTCCCGGTCCAGCGCAAGTCCTCGAGACGGGTGAACTCCTCTTCGGCCCACGTGAGCCGCTGCAGAGCCGCGAGGCGGGAGCGCAGCGCCTCGCGCAGCGCCGGCAGGTGCTGCGTGTCGGCGGCGGCGTACGCGAGCATCGCGGGGGGCAGCGGCCGGCGCGACCAGTCGGCCTTCTGGTGCTCCTTGGCGAGCCTCACGCCCACGTACTTTTCGAGCAGCGCGGCGAGCCCGACCGCTGGCTCGCCCGCGAGCTGGGCGGCGATACGGGTGTCGAACAGCCGGCGCGCCCGGAAGCCGTAGTCGCGGTCCAGGATCCGCAGGTCGTAGTCGGCATCGTGGAAGATCTTCTCGACCTGCGGGTCATCGAGCAGCCCGCCCACGGGCGAGAGGTCGGCGATCGCGAGCGGGTCGATGATCGCCGTCAGCGTCGGGCTCGATAGCTGGACCAGATAGATTCGGTCGCGGTAGCGATGAAAGCTCGCCGCCTCGGTGTCGGCGGCGACGAGCGGCTCGCGCCGCAGCGTCGCGACGGCGTCGGCGAGCTCCGCGGGCGTACGGATGTAGGTCACTCTTGCTTGCTGAGCGCGTCCAGGCCCGCGGCGATCTCCTCCAGCGCCTTGGCGAGGGTCTTGTAGAATTCGGCGTCTGGCGGCTGGGAGGGAGGCGGGCCCCCGAGCGGGTCGCCCGCGTACTTGCGGGCGGCGCGCGCGGCGTGGCGGATGTAGTCGGTGGCAACCTGCATCGGCATCCTCGGGATCGGGGTCCAGGTGTCTGATCCGGCGCTGCTCAGTCAAAAGATACGCGCGGCGCTCGCGCCCTGTCGCCTTGGCGCGTGGCCCACGCCGCTCGAGCCGGCGCCCGCGCTGGCACGCGCGCTCGGCGTGGCGGGGCTCTGCCTCAAGCGCGAAGACCGGGCCGCGGCGCAGGGCGGCGGCAATAAAGTGCGCGGGCTCGAGTTCCTGCTGGCCGGCGTCTCCCCGGGAACGGTGTTCGTCACAGCGGGCGGCACGGGCTCGACGCACTGCCTCGGCACCGCGGTGCACGCGGCCGCTCTGGGACACCGCACCGTGCTGGCGCAGTTCCGCCAGCCCGACACCGTCGAGAGCCGCGCCGTCGCCGCGGCCTGCGCCCGGCGGGCCGCGCTGATCGTACACGCGCGCGGACCCGCGACCCTTCCACTCGCCGTGCTGGCCGCTTGGCGGCGCGCCGGCACGCTCGGCGTGCGGCGTTGGATTCCCGGCGGCGGGGCCCATCCGCGAGCGGTGGTGGGACAGTTTCTCGCGGGATTGGAGCTCCCCACCCAAATGGCCGAGCCCCCGGACGCCATCGTCCTCCCCCTGGGCACAGGCGGGACTGCCGCAGGGGTGACCCTGGCGGTCACCGCACTCGGCTGGCCGACCCGGGTCGTCGGCGTCCGGGTGGCGCCAAGGATCGTGGCCAATCGCTGGCGGACGATGTCGCTGGCGCTGCGGGCCGCACGCCTGCTCGCACGGCATCGCATCCGCATCGCGTTTCCCGGTTCCCGTTTCCCCCTGGTGGTAGTGGATGGGCTGGGGCGGGGCTACGGCCACCCCACGCCGGAAGGGGAGGCGGCGGGTCGGCTCGCCTCCGAACACGGGCTGACCCTGGATGCCACATACGGCGCCAAGGCCTTCGCCCACCTCATGCGACTGGCCAGTGGCGACGTGCAACGCGTCGTTTTTTGGCATACGTTTGCTCTCCCATGACTCCGTTCCCGACCGTCGAGCTGACCGTCTATCCGTACGAATGCGACGCGTTCGGCCATTTGAACCAGGCCGCCCTGCTGACGCTGCTCGAGCGGGCCCGTTGGGATGCGCTGGCTCGTGGACCGGGGATGGATCTGTTCGAGCGCAACGGCGTTTGGCCGGCCGTGCGCAAGGCGGTCGTCGAGTACAAGGCAGCGGCCTTGTCCCGGGACGTGCTGCGCATCGAGACGACGGTCACCCACCGGGGCACGACCAGCCTCACGCTGCGCCACGCCGTCCGGCGTCTCGCCGACGACGTGCTCGTGGCCGAAGCGGAGATGGTCTTCGTCTGCATCGACCGCATCGGGCGCGCGACCCCGATTCCGGAGGAGATCGTCCGGTTTCTCGGGCCCCGGTCCTCGGGCGGCCACGCTCCCGTCCGGGTGCCCGCAGGCGACGTGGAGCTCGGCGTCGACGTGCGAGGCGAGGGTGAGCCCGTGCTGTTGGTGCACGGCTTCCCGTTCGACCACACGGTATGGCGTCACCAGCTCGCTACGCTGTCGCGCGTCAAACGTATCGCGCCCGATCTGCGCGGCGTGGGTGCCTCGGGCGCGCCCGCGAGCGACGGCTATACCCTGGCCCGCTACGCGGACGACCTCGTGGCCGTGCTCGACGCACTCGGCATCGGGGCGGCGGTGGTGTGCGGCTTGTCGATGGGCGGGTACGTCGTCTTCGAGCTGCTGCGGCGTCATCCCGAGCGGGTCCGGGCAATCGTCCTGGCGGACACGAAGGCGGAGGCGGACTCCGAGGAAGGGAAGCGCGCCCGGGACGAGCTCGCGGCGGTCGCCGAGCAGCAGGGGCAGGACGCCGTGACCGATCGACTGCTGCCGCGCCTGCTCGCCCCCGCCACGCTCGCCACGCAGCCGGAAGTGGCGACACAGGTGCGCGAGATGGCGCGCCGCTGGACCGTGCCCGGGTTGGTCGGCGCGCTGCGCGTGCTGCGCGACCGGCCCGATTCGACCGCCACGCTCCGTGCCGTGCGCGTCCCGACGCTCATCGTGGTGGGCCAGGACGACCAGGTGTCGCCCCCCGACGCTGCCCACGCCATGGCGGCGCTCATCCCCGGCGCCCGATGTCACCTGATCCCTGCGGCGGGCCACCTCGCGCCGCTCGAGCAGCCACTCGCCACCGGTCGGCTGCTGGCCGATTTTCTGAGCGGTCTGCCCTGAAAAACGAGAACCCCGGGCTGTCGGGCCCGGGGTCGGTTCTACGATCCCTTGCGCTGCGGCTTACCAGGCGGGCTCGCACCCTGGAACACGTCCCGGTTCTTCGCGATGTAAGACTTCCACTGCGGCGGCGTGTCCTCTTCGGGAAATATTGCCGTGACGGGGCATTCCGGCTCGCAGGCGCCGCAGTCGATGCACTCGTCCGGGTGGATGTACAGCTGGTCTTCCCCCTCGTAGATGCAGTCCACGGGGCACACATCCACACACGATCGGTCTTTTAGGTTGATGCACGGCTCTGCAATGATGTACGTCATCCCGGCGCTCCAATGGATTCACGGCCGAACGGCAAACATAGTCGATTAGGGCCCAGTGCAGTCAAGTCCCGCGCGCGCATTCGGTTGTCTACCGGGCGCCGGTCGGAACGGCGCTCCAGCTCAGGAGCGACAGAACGACCACGAGCACGCCGTACTGCACGAGGATGGTCGGATCGGGTTGATCCGCCGCTTCGGCGAAGCCGGCGCTCGCCACCGCGGCGATGCCGAGCAGGGCCAGCAGCCCCTCGCCGGTGAGAAGCCACATCGAGCCGATCACTGCTGCGGCGATCCAACGCTGGCCCCGGGTGAGTGCCCGGAATCCCCGCCCTCCGTCGAGTTGCCACACCGGAAGCAGGTTGAAGAGGTTCACCCAGGCGCCGAAGTGCGCGATGGCGCCCCAGATCGCGCTCCCCGTCGCGCGGTACACACCATAGGCCACCGCTGCGGCGCCCAGGCCCCAGATCGGGCCCGCGAGTCCGACGCGCGCGTCCTCGCGTCGGTCGGCGGGATACTGCTTCAGCCGGACCACCGCGCCCACACCCGGGATGAACATCGGGGCCGTGGCCTTGATGCCGTAGCGCTGCAGCGCCTGGACGTGGCCCATCTCGTGTACGTAGATGGACAGCACGACGCCCAGCGCGAACTTCCATCCCCAGATGGTCCAATAGACGCCGGCCGAGAGCAGCATCGTGAAGAACGTGCTCGCCTTGGTGAGTCCGAGCAGGAGCAGCTTGGCCTTCGTGAGGAGGAAGACGAGGGCGAACTTGAACTTGAGCAGCAGGGCGCCCAGCGCGCCCAGTCCCGCGGCGCTCGTGCCCACGCGCGAGGTGGGCTTCGCGACGCGCGGCTCCCGATCGATGGCGCGACTCAGCTCGAGGATGCGGGCGGAGATCACCTGATGCTGGGTCGAGTCTCCGGGCAGCAGGTCGAGCGTCTCGCGCCAGGCGGCCAGCGCCGAGCTCCGGTCGCCAGCCTGCGTGGCGCGCTCTGCGGCAGCGGCCAGGCGTTTGAGTTCGTCCGCATGGACGAGGCGGTGGCAGGAAGGACACGCGAGCAGTGCGGCCGCCACGTCCGTGCCGCACTGGGGGCACCTCGACGGGGCCCCCCGAGGAGCGTCGCTCACGGCGAGCGGATCAGGCGGACGCGGCCCGAGAGGCCTGATACGGTCCCGTCACCCTGAGCGCCACGCCCCGGTTCAGCTTCCAGGCCTCGTACAACGCGAAACCGGCGATGAGCAGATGAAGCGGGCTGCTGATGCCGATCATGACCGGGGCGGCAAACGCGAGCGCGAGCAGGACAACAACTCCCAGGAGCAGCGCGAGCGGTCCCGGCCGGGCGTGGCCGGTCTTCGCTGCCGTGGTGAGGGCCCCCGCTGTCGCGGCCGGGGAGCCGGCCCGAGGGCCGCTCGAGTCGAGTGTCGCGCTGCCCGAGTCCGCGCGTGCCTGGATTTCCTTCCGCAGCTCGCGCGCGATCAGCGTCGAGTCCGTCGCCACGACCGCGCTGTAGGTGAGGAACATCGCCAGCAGCTGGTAGCGCCAGCCACCTCGGCCGCTCGACCCCTTCCGGACCGCCGTTCCCACGAGCAGGCCGACCACGACTGCGACGAGGCCAAATTCGTAGCCCGTCAGTGCTTCGATGCCGAAGTAGACGCCGGCACCGAGCGCCGCCGCGGCGGCGCCCAATCCCAACGCTTTAGCGAAACGCCGGGCGGGGGAGCCGCGATTCCACGCCGCCAGGATGCGGGTGCGACAGCCGAGGCACGTGACCTTGGCGTTGATCTCGTAGTACGATCCGGCAATCGGCTGGCGGCAGATCGAGCACGTCAGGCCGGGAGTCTGGTCGGCGCGCTCGACGCGATCGAACTGCAGGCTGCGGTCGGCGGGATTTCCGGCGGCTGGGTCGGTCACGGGCTTGCCTCCTCGGGACAGGGTGGTGGCCGCGGGCCCAATCTTCGGGAGTCGAATCGCATGACGCAATCAGAAACGGGTTCTGAGGCTGGAATAGATACTCACGGGTATCTTAGCGGGCGATTCAGGAGGTCGTTTGCCCAGATTGATTCTTATCGGTATCATTGATTCCCATGGGTATCGTACGACAGCGGCGCAAGGCCGAAACGCGCGCGCTGCTGCTGCAGGCCGGTCTGAGTGTGTTCGCGGAGCGCGGCATCGAGCTCGCCACCCTGGACGAGGTCGCCCAGGCGGCGGGGTTCACCAAGGGGGCCATCTACCGGCAGTTTCCCTCGAAAGGCGGCTTTCTGCTCGCCTTGTTCGAGCAATACGCCGCGGTCGCACGCGCCGGCGCCGGGGCGCGTCAGGCGTCCTGGTTCATCCCCCTCACCATCCAGTTTGCGGCGCAGGCGATGCGGGACCCGCTGCTGCGTCGCCGGTTCGCGGTCGTGCTGACCGAGGCGCCTGACGGCGGGTCACCCGACGGGCAGCTCCTGAAAGCGCTCGGCCGCGTGTTGCCGGCGGCGCACGCTTCCGTCCGATGACGGTCATCCTGGCCGCAGCGGCGATTTTGGGATTCGGCTACCTCCTTGTCTCCGCCGTGCTGCGTCGCATCCCCGCGGCGCCGCTGTGCCTGCCGAGCGACCCGATCCCCGCCGCGTGGCCCGGCATCGTCGACGCCAACGTTCCGCTCGCGCGGAGCCTGAGCGCGGACGAGCGGCAGCGGCTGCTGCGCCTGGTGCAGCTGTTTCTCTCCGACAAGCATTTCGAAGGGTGCGGCGGTCTCACCGTGAGCGACGAGATGAAAGTCACGATCGCCGCGGAGGCGTGCCTGTTGCTGCTGCATCTGGAGGGCCCGTGCTACCCGGCACTCCGCACCGTGCTGGTGTACCCGCGGGGATTCGTGCCCAAGATCGCCCGGTCGCCCCAGACCGGGGAGATCCCCGAGACCCCGGCTCCTCTCATCGGGGAATCGTGGCAGGACGGCGTGGTCGTGGTCTCGTGGGACGACGTGGTGCGCGGGGCGGGCAACCCGCTCGACGGGGAGAATGTCGTCCTCCACGAGTTCGCGCACCAACTGGACGAAGAGGACGGCGCCGGCGATGGGGCCCCGGTGTTGCCGGGGAGTGCCCTCCGCACGTGGGGGCGCGTGCTGTCGGACGAGCACGATCGGTTGCGCCGGGATGTCGATCATGACCGGCAATCCGTCCTGGATGAGTACGGCGCCACCAATAAGGCCGAGTTCTTCGCGGTCGCGACCGAAACGTTCTTCGAGAAGCCTGTGCAGCTGGAGCGGGAGCATCCGGAGTTGTACGAGCAGCTGAAGCGCTTCTACCGGCAGGACCCCGCGCGGTGGACGCCGCCGCCCCCTTCGTGACGCGCTCACGGGGTCGGCTGATCGACCTGAGCCATACGGTCGAGCACGGCATGGTGACCTACCCCGGGCTGCCGGCGCCGGTGATCGGCGACTGGCTGTCACGCGCGGCGTCCGGTACGCGCTATGCACCGGGCACGACCTTTCAGATCGGCAAGATCGAACTCGTCGCCAACACCGGGACCTACATCGACGCGCCGTCCCATCGCTACGAGCGGGGGAAGGACGTCGCCGATTTTCCACTCGCAGCGGTCGCCGATCTGGAGGGCGTCGTGGTCCGGGCCACGGAGCGCGACGGTCAGGCGCTCGACTCGGGCGTCTTCCGCGGGCGAGAACTGCGGGGCAAGGCCGTGCTGGTACACACGGGCTGGGACGTGCACTGGCGCACCGAGCGGTACGGCACCGGCCATCCCTTCCTGACGCGCGCGGCGGCCGAGCATCTCGTCGCCGGCGGCGCGGCCTTGGTCGGCATCGACTCGCTCAACATCGACGACGCGAGCGACGGCGCGCGGCCCGCTCACACGCTGCTGCTCGGCGCCGGCATCCCGATCGTGGAGCACCTGTGCGGGTTGGGGGAGCTGCCCGACGGTGGATTTCGGTTTTTTGCCGTGCCGGTGAAGGTGCGGGGGATGGGGAGCTTCCCGGTGCGGGCGTTCGCGATGGTGGACCGCTAGCACGGCACCGGTTTGCGGCACGATGGCGAGCTCCATGATGGAACGATAAGTTCCCGAATTCGATTCTCCGTCGGAGCCCCTATGCCCGTCCGCTTTCTCGCGCTCGTCCTCTTTCTCTCGCCGGTCGCGCTCGCGGGCCAGCGCACTCAGAAGCCTCCGCTGCACGGTCGCCACTGGGTGGCGATCACCGGCAAGCCGCTCGCGGCCACCGCCGGCGCCATGATCTTCCAGAAGGGCGGCAACCCCGTCGACGCGGCGTGCGCCATGCTCGCCGCCGTCACCACCATGTGGGACGTGCTCTCCTGGGGCGGCGAAACGCAGGCGCTGATTTACAACCCGCAGACCAAGAAGGTCATCGCGATCAACGCCCTCGGCGTCGCGCCCACCGGCGCCACGCCGGCCTTCTACCGCTCGAAGGGAATGCACTTCCCGCCCGAGTACGGCCCGCTCGCCGCCATTACGCCCGGCACGCCGGGCGGCCTCATGACGATGCTCGCCGAGTACGGGAAACTGAGCCTGCGCGAGGTGCTCGAGCCGGCGATCCGGATGGCCGACGGCTACCCCATCGAGGAAGAGACGGCCAACTCGATCGAGCGCAATAAGACCTGGCTCAAGCAATGGCGCTACTCGCGCGCGGTGATGCTGCCGCACGCAGCTGAGGCACGGGAGGCGCCCGAGGCGGGAGAGATCTTCCGGCAGCCGGACCTCGCGGCCACCCTGCGAAAGCTCGTCGACACCGAGCAGCAGGCGCTGCGACAGGGCAAGAGCCGGCGCGACGCGATCATGGCCGCCTACGCCCGGTTCTACACGGGCGACATCGCGCAGGAATTTGTCCGCGGACTACGTGAGGAAGGCGGACTGATCACGCTGCCCGACCTGGCGGGCTGGAAGGTGAAGATCGAAGAGCCCGTCATGACCACCTATCGCGGCATCGACGTCTACAAGCTGCAGCCGTGGTCGCAAGGTCCCGCGATGCTCGAGGCGCTGAACATCCTCGAGACTTTCGATCTCAAGGCGATGGGCTACAACAGCGCGCGCTACATCCACACGCTGTACCAGGCGATGAGCCTCGCGTTCGCGGACCGCGACTTCTACTACGGCGACCCCGCGTTCCCCCCGGAGGAGCCGATCCGGGGCTTGCTCTCAAAGGACTACGCGCGGCAGCGGGCGCGGCTGATCAACCCCGACCGCAACGACCCCGGCATCAAGCCGGGGGACCCCTATCCCTTCCAGGGAGGGACGAATCCGTATCTGGACCTGCTGCGCAGCTGGCCCCCGTCGGCGCGCCCTCCAACGACATCGGGTGGCGGGAGCCAGATGGGGCAGCGACAGCTGGAGGGGGCGGCGCTGGCGGCGTTCGACTCAGCGTTCACTCGCGGAACGACGTCCATCGAGGCCGCGGACACCTCGGGATGGGTCGTGTCGATCACGCCGTCGGGGGGATGGATCCCCGCCGTAATCGCGGGTCGCACCGGGATCGGCGTGAGCCAGCGGGCGCAGCAGTTCGTGGTCGATTCGCTCGACAATCCGTTCAACGTGATCGCGCCGGGGAAGCGCCCGCGCGTCACACTCACGCCGGGCCTCGCGCTCAAGGACGGGAAGCCGTTCCTCGCGTCCGCGGTGCAGGGGGGCGACACCCAGGACCAGAACCTGCTGCAGTGCTTTCTCGACATGGTCGAGTTCGGGATGACCGTGCAGGAGGCCGTCGAGGCGGCGAACATCACCAGCTACCAGATGCGGAACTCGTTCGGCGAGCACGAGTCCCAGCCCGGCCGGCTCACCCTGCGGTCCGACACGCCGCCCTGGGTGCGGCGTGACCTGCGCGATATGGGCTACAGGCTCGAGTTCCAGGAGCGCACCTCGGGCCCCATCAACGCCATCTTCTTCGACTGGAAGCACGGATCGTTCTGGGGCGGGTCGTCGAACCATGGGGAGGATTACGGGATTGCGTGGTGACACGATCCCGACAGCAAGCCATCAGTCCGCCGGCACCGCCTCGCCTGTCGGCTTCTTCTCCGGCTCCCGCAGCCCCGCCTTCCGCTCGATCTCGCGCGTGATGTGCATCGAGCAGAACTTCGGCCCGCACATCGCGCAGAACTCGGCGCTCTTGAAGTACTCGGCGGGCAGGGCCTCATCGTGCAGCTCGCGCGCCCGGTCGGGATCGAGCGACAAGCGGAACTGCTCGTTCCAGTCGAACGCATAGCGCGCCCGTGACAGGGCGTCGTCCCGATCGCGCGCCCCCGGCCGGCCGCGCGCGATGTCGGCGGCGTGCGCGGCGATCTTGTAGGCGATCACCCCCTCGCGCACTTCTTCGGCGTTGGGCAGGCCGAGGTGCTCCTTGCGGGTCACGTAGCACAGCATGTCGGCCCCATACCACCCGATCATCGCCGCGCCGATCGCCGACGTGATGTGATCGTAGCCCGGCGCGATGTCGGTGACGAGCGGCCCCAGCGTGTAGAACGGCGCCTCGTGACAGATCGCCTTCTCCTTGCGGACGTTCTCCTCGATCAGGTGCATCGGGATATGGCCCGGCCCCTCGATCATCACCTGGACGTCCTGCTGCCACGCGCGCGTGGTCAGCTCCCCCAGCGTCTCGAGCTCGGCGAACTGCGCCCGGTCGTTGGCGTCCGCCACCGAGCCGGGCCGCAGCGCGTCGCCCAGCGAGAGCGTCACATCGCACTTGCGCGCGATCTCGAGGATGCGGTCGAAATGGGTGTAAAACGGGTTCTGCTTGTCGTGGTGCATCATCCAGTAGGCGTGCAGGGAGCCGCCGCGCGACACGATCCCGGTCACCCGGCCGAGCGCGAGCCCCACGTATTCCCGCAGGATGCCGCAGTGCACCGTGACGTAGTCCACCCCCTGCTGCGCCTGGTGCTCGACCATGTCGAGCAGGTCGTCGGCTGTCAGGTCCTCTACCTGCTTCACCTCGGTGACCGCCTGGTAGATGGGCACGGTCCCGATGGGGACCGGCGAAGCGTCGACGATCGCCTGGCGGATCGCGTCGATGTCGCCCCCGGTGGAGAGGTCCATGACCGTGTCGGCGCCGTAGTGGACCGCGTGGTGCAGCTTCTCGAGCTCCTGGTCGATATTCGACTCGACGGCGGAGTTGCCGATGTTGGCGTTGATCTTCACGCGCGCCACCTTGCCGATCGCCATGGGATCGAGCCGCCCGGCGAGGTGGTTTACGTTGGCGGGAATGATCAACCGCCCGCGGGCCACCTCGTCGCGCACCAGCTCGACGGGAAGCCCTTCCCGCCCCGCGACCCGCTGCATCTGGGGAGTGATCGTGCCCTGGCGGGCGAGGTGCATCTGAGTGAGGCAGGTCATACGGAGCTCCCTTCGCCGGTGCGAACCGGATCAGGTTCAAAGGGTGTGATCTCAGCCCGCCTCATCGCAGCGCTTGGCGGGCACCCCTGTCGAATGGGAATTTAGACGGCCCAACACGGCTACGCCACGGATCGAGCCCCGAGTCCCGAACCCCGAACCCCGAACCCCGAACCCCGCTCACACCTCCCGCGGCGAGGGTGTGCTGTATCGGTCGCCGGGCTCGTGCAGCTTCTCCCACTCCGAGCGCAAGGCGAACGGGTCCACGCCGCTGGGGCGATCGAGCGCCAGGATCCCGTCCAGGTGGTCGATCTCGTGCTGCAGCAGCTCCGCCATCGGACCCTCCACCGGCAGGGTGCGTTGCTTGCCCTTCAAGTCGGTGTAGCTCACGCTGATCTGGTAGGCGCGACTCACCCGCACGTAGAGATTGGGGAATGAAAAGCAGTCGTCCCACACCAGGAAGTCGTCCGGCCCCACATCCGTGATCTCCGGATTGACCATGGTCCAGCGCTGCTTGTCGATTGCCACGAACACGATCCGCACCGGCGCGCCGATCTGAGGGGCGGCCAGGGCCCGGCCCATCTTGTACTTTTCCTTCGCCACACGCAGCGTGTCCCGCAGGTCATCCGCGACCAACCGGGTCGCGGCGGACTTGGCGTTCTGGACCCGCTCGCAGCGGACCCGCAGGATAGGATCGCCCAACAGGCGAATGCGCCGGACGGCCATGGGAGCGCCAATTTGGCGATTTCGCGCCCACGTGCAACTCGCCCCTTGTCTTTGGTTGACAATCCCGAGTAATTCCTGTAGGATTCCGTTCGTCCCGGTACCTCTCTGCAACTTGCGACGCGCAAAGGACTTCGGGAGTGTCTATGAGTAGCGGCATCGAAGCCCAGGTCCTCCAGCCCTACAAGTACGGCTTCGTCACCGACATCGAGTCGGAGACCGTCCCCCCCGGCTTGAGCGAGGACGTTATCCGGCTCATCTCGCAGAAGAAGGGCGAGCCGGCCTGGATGCTCGAGTGGCGGCTCAAGGCGTATCGCAACTGGCAGAAGATGCCGGAGCCGCACTGGGCCAACGTGCAGTACGGCCCGGTCGACTATCAGGCCATCAGCTATTACGCCGCCCCCAAGCAGCGGCCCAAGCTGGATAGCCTCGATCAGGTCGATCCCAAGCTGCTCGAGACGTTCGAGAAGCTCGGCATTCCGCTCGAGGAGCGGAAGCGACTGGCCGGCGTCGCGGTGGACGCGGTGTTCGATTCGGTATCCGTGGCGACCACGTTCCGCGAGGAGCTCAAAAAGCACGGCGTGATCTTCTGCGCGATCTCGGAAGCGATCCGGGAGTATCCCGACCTGGTGCAGCAGTATCTGGGATCCGTCGTCCCATACAACGACAACTTCTTCGCCGCGCTCAATTCGGCGGTGTTCACGGACGGCTCGTTCGTGTATGTGCCGAAGGGTGTGCGCTGCCCGATGGAACTGTCCACCTACTTCCGTATCAACGCGGAGTCGACCGGTCAGTTCGAGCGTACGCTGATCGTCGCGGACGAGGGGAGCCACGTGAGCTATCTGGAGGGCTGCTCGGCTCCGGTGCGCGACGAGAACCAGTTGCACGCGGCCGTCGTGGAGCTGGTGGCGCTCGACAACGCGACGATCAAGTACTCCACGATTCAGAACTGGTACCCCGGCGACGAAGAGGGGCGGGGCGGGATCTACAACTTCGTGACCAAGCGCGGCGCCTGCCGCGGCCGGGCCTCCAAGATCTCGTGGACCCAGGTGGAGACCGGCTCCGCGATCACCTGGAAGTATCCCGGCTGCATCCTGCAGGGCGACGATTCGATCGGCGAGTTCTACTCCGTGGCCGTGACCAACCAGCGGCAGCAGGCGGACACGGGCACCAAGATGATCCACATGGGCAAGAACACGCGCTCGACTATCGTGTCGAAGGGGATCTCGGCGGGCCGCGGCCAGAACACCTACCGCGGGCTCGTGAAGATCCTCAAGGGCGCGGAGCAGGCCCGCAACTACTCGCAGTGCGACTCGATGCTGATCGGGGACCGGTGCGGTGCGCACACGTTTCCCTACATCGACGTGCGCAACAGCACCGCCATTATGGAGCACGAGGCCTCGACGTCCAAGATCGGCGAGGACCAGATCTTCTACGCCAAGCAGCGCGGTCTCTCCGCCGAAGACGCCGTGTCGATGATCGTGAACGGCTTCTGCAAGGAAGTCTTCAAGGAGCTCCCGATGGAGTTCGCGGTCGAAGCGCAGCGGCTGCTCGGGATCAGCCTCGAAGGGAGTGTGGGATGACGGGAAAGGGGAAACGGGAAACGGGAAAGGTGTTGCTCGAGGTCCGCGACCTCCACGCATCGGTCGAGGGTCGCGAGATCCTCAAGGGCGTCGACTTGACGGTCCGGACCGGCGAGGTGCACGCGATCATGGGGCCGAACGGCTCGGGGAAGAGCACCCTGGCCCAGGTGCTCGCCGGCCATCCGGCGTACTCGGTCACCGCCGGACAGGTGCTGTACGAGGGGAAGGACCTGCTCGCCATGGCCCCGGAGGAGCGGGCCCGCGAGGGCGTGTTCCTGGCGTTCCAGTATCCGGTCGCGATCCGCGGCATCACCAACGCGTATTTCCTGCGGGCGGCGGTGAACGCGATCCGCAAGCACAAAGGCGTCGAGGAGCTCGGGCCCGTGGAATTCATGGACGCGCTCGAAGCGAAGCTCACGGCGATCGGTTGGGACTCGAGCTACTTGACCCGACCCGTGAACGACGGCTTTTCGGGTGGCGAGAAGAAGCGCAACGAGATCCTGCAGCTCGCGGTCCTCGATCCCAAGCTCGCGATCCTCGACGAGACCGATTCGGGTCTCGACATCGACGCCTTGAAGACCGTGGCGCAGACGGTCGACAAGCTGCGCCGACCCGACAACGCCACGGTTCTCGTGACGCATTACTACCGGATCCTCACGCATATCCAGCCCGACCTGGTGCATGTGCTGGCGGCGGGCCGGATCGTGAAGTCGGGCGGGAAGGATCTGGCGCTCGAGCTGGAAGAGAAGGGGTACGACTGGCTCCGTACGGAACCGGCGGTGGCGTGAACGTCACCGACCGCTACGTCGCCGACTTCAAAGCGTTCGTGGGGAACGGCGCGGCCGGCGCCCCCCCGTGGCTCAAACAGATCCGCGAGGGCGCGATCGCCCGCTTCGCGGAGCTGGGCTTCCCCACCACGAAGCAGGAGGAGTGGCGCTTCACCAGCGTCGCGCCGATCGTGGACACGCGGTTTTCGCATCCCGCCTCCCGCATCCCGCACCCCGGGCTCACCGAGATCGGGTCGTTGCTCATCGGGCCCGGGCCCCGCGTCGTCCTGGTCGACGGGCGCTACGCGCCGGAGTTGTCGTCGGCCGCCGACCAGCGGAGCGGTGTCCGGGTAGGCAGCCTCGCGTCCGCGGTCGCGGACGGCCCCAGTAGCGAGCTCGCTCGCGAGCATCTGGCGCGCCACGCGCGCTGGCACGACAGCGCCTTTGCGGCGCTCAACACGGCGTTCCTCGCGGACGGCGCGTTCGTGCACGTGCCCGCCGGCGTCACGCTCGAGCAGCCGCTCGAGCTGCTGTTCCTCTCGAGCGGCCGGCCCGGCGCCGACGGCCCGACCGTGTCACATCCCCGCAGCCTCGTCGTGATCGAGCGGGGCGCGGAAGCCGCGGTGCTCGAGACGTACGCCGGGCTCGGGGACGGTGTGTACTGGAGCAACGCGGTCACCGAGATCGTGGTGGGCGAAGGCGCGCGGGTCGAGCTGTACCGGGTGCAGCGGGAGGGCCCACGCGGCCTCCAGGTCGCAACGACACATTCGCGACAGGAACGCGACAGCCTTCTGGGAGTGCACGTCCTGACGCTCGGCGCCGCGCTGGCGCGCCACGACATCACCGCGGTCCTGGGCGGCGCCGGCGCAGAGCTCATTCTCAACGGGTTGTACCTGTTGCGCGCCGGCCAGCACGCCGACCACCACACGGTGATCGACCATGCCCAGCCGCACTGCGCCAGTCACGAGTATTTCAACGGCGTGCTGGCCGAGCGGGCGCACGGGGTGTTCAACGGGCGGATCATCGTGCGGCCGGGGGCGCAGCGGACCGATTCGAAGCAGACCAACAACAACCTGCTGCTCTCGACCGAAGCCCGCGCCGACAGTCAGCCGCAGCTCGAGATCTACGCGGACGACGTGAAGTGTACCCACGGCTCCACGGTGGGGCCGATCGACCAGAACCAGTTGTACTATCTCCGCAGCCGCGGGTTGTCCGCCCAGGCGGCCCGCAGCATCCTCACGTACGGATTCGGCGCCGAGATCCTGGACCGCATGCGGCGCCCGGCGGTGCGGGAGCGGCTCGACCGGCTGGTGCGGGAGCGCCTCGCGTGATGCTCGACGCCGCCCGGCTGCGCGCCGATTTTCCGCTGTTGCGCCAACGGGAGCACGGCCACCCGCTGGTGTACCTGGACAACGCCGCGACCACCCAGAAGCCCGAGGCGGTGCTCACGGCCATCGCGGACTACTACCGGACCACCAACGCCAACGTGCACCGCGGGGCGTACGGCCTGGCGATCCGCGCCACCGAGGCGTACGAGGCGGCGCGCGCGAAGCTGGCGGGGTTCGTCAACGCCTGGGCGACCGAGGGTGTGGTGTTCACGCGCGGCACCACCGAGGCGATCAACCTGGTGGCGGGCGCCTACGGCCGTGCCCATGTCCGCGCGGGCGACACCGTGGTCGTCACCGCCATGGACCACCATTCGAACCTCGTCCCATGGCAGATCCTGTGTCAGGAAAAGGGCGCCACGCTGCGCATGGTGGAGATCAGCGAGGACGGGCGGGTCGACCTGTCCGACTATGGGCGCGCGCTCGAGCGGCGACCGAAGATCGTCGCGTTCCCGTACGTCTCGAACGCGCTCGGCACGGTGAACCCCGCCGCACAGCTCGCGCGGCTGGCGCACGCGGTGGGTGCGGTCGTCGTCGTCGACGGGGCACAGTCGACGCCGCACCTGCGGGTCGACGTGCAGGCGCTGGACTGCGACTTCTACGCCCTCTCGGGTCACAAGATGCTCGGGCCCATGGGCTCGGGAGCGCTGGTGGCGAAGCCCGAGCTGCTCGACGCCATGCCGCCGTACCACGGCGGGGGAGAAATGATCTCGCGCGTGTGGGACGACCACTCGACCTACAACAAGATTCCCCACAAGTTCGAGGCCGGGACTCCGAACGTGGAGGGGGCGGTGGGGCTGGCGGCGGCGGTCGCGTACCTGGAGGGAGTGGGCCCCGAGCGGATCGCGGAGCACGAGCAGGCGCTCGCGGCCGCGGCGATCGACAGGCTCACGCAGATCGAGGGCGTGACGGTGTACGGCCCGCGGGATCACCGTGCGGGCGTCGTCTCGTTCACGTACGGCGACATCCACCCCCACGACATCGCGACCATCCTCGACCAGGACGGCATCTGCATCCGCGCCGGGCACCACTGCGCCCAGCCGCTGATGCGACGACTCAACGTCCCCGCCACGGCGCGCGCCTCGTTCTATCTCTACAACGGATTGGACGAGGTCGACGCCCTCGCCGGCGCGCTCGTCAAGGCGGGAGCCCTGTTTGGATACGTCCCCGCCTGATCCGCAGCTCAGCGCCCTCTACCAAGAGCTGATCCTCGATCACTACCGGCGCCCGCGCAACAAGGGCACGCTGGACCACGCCACGCACTCGGTGTCGCTCAACAACCCGCTGTGCGGCGACGAGATCGATCTGCAGCTGCGCGTGGACGGCGACGTCATCCGGGAGGCGCGTTTCATCGGCGGGGGCTGCTCGATCAGCCAGGCGGCCGCGTCGATGATGACGCAGCTCCTCAAGGACAGGTCGATCCCTCAAGCCCTGGCGCTGGCCGACCGGATGAGCGCCATGATGCACGGCGACGAGGCCGCCGCGCGCGACAAGGCGCTGGGCGAGCTGCGCGCGCTCGCCGGCGTCGCCAAGTTTCCGGTCCGCATCAAGTGCGCCCTCCTCCCCTGGAATGCATTGACGGACGCGCTGAAGGCGTGACGAGGCTACATTAGCCTCGCACCCATGATGTCCCCTGCCCCCGCCCCTTCCCCGACCCCGATCCTGGTGCTCGACCGCGTCCGCAAAACGTTCGCGGGCCACATCGCGGTCGACGATCTGTCGCTCGCCGTGCCCCCGGGGGTGATCTACGGGCTGCTCGGTCCCAACGGGGCCGGCAAGACGACCACCATCCGCATGATCATGGACATCCTCCAGCCCGATGCGGGTTCGGTGCGCCTGTTCGGCGCGCCGGCCGGAGACCGGATGTACGCCGAGCGGATCGGCTACCTCCCCGAGGAGCGCGGCCTGTACCGCAAGATGCGCGTGCTCGACGTGCTGGTGTTCCTCGGCGAGATGAGGGGGATGGAGCGGCGGCGCGCGCGCCAACGCGCCGGCGAATGGCTCGAGCGGCTCGGCCTGGCGCAGTGGCGCCTGCGTCGCATCGACGAGCTGTCGAAGGGGATGCAGCAGAAGGTGCAGTTCATCTCCACCATCCTGCACGAGCCCGCGCTCGTGGTACTGGACGAGGCGTTCGCCGGCCTCGATCCGGTCAACGCCCAGGTGATGAAGGACACGGTCCTCGAACTGCGCGCTCGCGGCGCCACCATCCTGTTCTCGACCCACATCATGGAACAGGCCGAAAAGCTGTGCGAGCACGTGTGTATCATCGCGCGCGGGCGGAAGCTGGTGGACGGCCCGCTGGGCGACATCAAGCGGACCCGCGGCGGACACCATCTCGTCGTCGGGTTCGATGGCAGCGTCGGGGCGGCGGCACAGGTCTTTGCCGACGCAGCGCTCGTGAAAAAGGTGGATGACTACGGTCAGTACGCCGAGGTCGAGCTCGCCCCCGGGGCCGACCCGCAGCGCGTGCTGCGCGACCTGGTCGGATCGGGGGCGAGGCTGGCGCGCTTCGAGCTGCGCGAGCCTTCGCTCCTGAAGATTTTCATCGACCTCGTAGGCCCGGAGGCGGCGCAGGCCGGCGTGCGACCCGATGCATAAGATCTGGGCGATCGTTCGGCGCGAATTCGTGGAGCGGGTGCGGACCCGGTGGTTCTGGATCGGAGCGCTGCTCGGCCCCGTGCTGTTCGGTGCCGTCTTCTTCCTCTCCGGACAGCTGGGGCGCGGCGGCGGACTGAAGCGGATCGCGATCGTCGACGGCACGACGACACAGCTGGGTGCCCGCATCGCCGAGCAGCTCGGCCGGAGCGGGGACTGGGCGATCCGCGTGCCCGCGGCCATCGGCGTCGTGGACTCACTGACTGCCCAGGTTCGGGCCAAGCAGCTCGACGGCTTCTTGATCGTCACCGACGCCGCGCTCGACTCCGGCAAAGTCGAGTACCGCGGGTCCAACGTCTTTGCAGGTAAAGGGGCCCTGCAGCGCCCCGTCGGCGAGGCCCTGACGGTGGTCCGCCTGCAGCGGGCCGGCGTGGATCCCCGGCTTGTGGCCCGCGCGAGCATCCCGCTGCGTCTCGAGACGTGCAAGATCTCGCGTGGCACGACGTGCGGCGAGAGCGCGGCGCAGTCGTTCTCCCTCGCCTACTTCATGGGGATCATCCTCTACACGGCGATCCTCTTGTACGGCATCAACGTCATGAGCTCCGTGCTCGAGGAGAAGACGACCCGCATCGTGGAGGTGCTGGTATCGTCGCTGCGCCCCTTCCAGCTGCTGCTCGGCAAGGTGCTCGGGGTCGGGGCGGTGTCCATTTTCCAGTTCCTCATCTGGGGAGTGGCGGGCCGCCTGCTGCTGGCGCGCCGGGCGCCCCTCGCGGGGGGGGGCGATGCGGGAGGGGCGGGGGCGGACGAGCTGTTCCAGGTGCCACACGTGACGGGCGCGACGTTCGCGGTCTTCATGGCGTATTTCCTGGGTGGTTTCTTTCTGTACTCCGCCATGTTCGCGGCGGTCGGCGCCATGTCGTCCACCGAGCAGGAGGCGCGCCAGGCGCAGCAGCCGGTGGCGTGGATGCTCGTGCTGTCGTTCATCAGCATGTTCGCCATGCTGAACGACCCGGGCTCGACCGTGGCCGTGACGCTCTCGCTCATCCCGTTCAGCTCACCCGTCGCGATGCCGGTCCGGTGGGCCGCCGGCAGCCTGCCGGCGTCCGAGCTGGCGCTCTCGTTGGCGATCCTGGTGGCGACGATCGGGGGGGTGACATGGATCGCGGCGCGGATCTATCGGGTGGGGATTCTGATGACGGGGAAGCGGCCGAACCTGAAAGAACTGGTGCGCTGGATCCGAACGGCATGAACGACCAAGCAGACGCCGAGACGCCTAGACGCCCAGCGGCGGTGAGCGTACAGCGAGAGGCATAGGAAAGCTTCGACCTGCGTGGTTTCGGTGCGGTACCTCCGCCTCAGGTTTCGTAGGTTGGCTCCGTGGCTCCCTACCGAACCCTCAAGGCCTGGCAACACGCCCAACGGCTCGCCGTCGAGTGCGCGAAAGCCGCGCTTCGATTCCCGGACTACGAGCAGAACAGTCTTGCGGATCAGCTCCGCAGAGCGGCGTACGGCGTCGTCCTGAACATCGCCGAGGGCAGCGCGCGGCGCGGAACGAGGGAGTACCGTCGTTTCCTTGACACGGCAAATGCGTCGCTCGCCGAGGTGGAAACCGCGCTCGGGCTCGCTCGAGAGCTCGGGTACCTCGAGCCGGCCGAGTTCGGACGGTTGGAAGCCGTCGCGACGGAGACGGGCAAGACGCTGTTCGGGCTGTTGCGGAAGATCAGCGCGAGCGCAGCGAAATCCCTCCCACCTGGTCGCTAGAACCCGCTGGGCGTCTGGGCGTCTAGGCGTCTATTATTGTCGCATGTCCTTCGACTACGACGTGATCGTGGTGGGCGCCGGCCACGCCGGCTGCGAGGCTGCCGTCTTGTCCGCCCGCCTCGGCGCCAAGACGCTCCTCCTCACCTCCAACCTCGACACGATCGGCCAGATGTCCTGCAATCCCGCCATCGGCGGAATCGCCAAGGGCACCGTGGCGCGGGAGACCGACGCGCTTGGTGGCATCATGGGGCGGGCCACCGATCGTGCGACCATTCAGTTCCGGATGCTCAATCGCTCCAAGGGACCGGCCGTGTGGGCGCCGCGCGCCCAGTGCGATCGCACGCTGTACCGCCGCGCCGTGCGCGCATTGCTCGAAGGCGTTCCGACGCTCGAGCTCGTGCAGGGGATGGTCAGCGGACTGCTGTTGGACGGCGCGCGGGCGTCCGGAGTGCGCACCGCCGACGGGCGCAGCATTCGCGCCCGCGCCGTGGTGCTGACGGCCGGGACCTTCCTGCGCGGACGCATTCACCTCGGCACCGACACGCAGATCCCCGCTGGTCGAGCAGGCGATCAGCCCGCCGTTGCTATCGCGGAACACATTGAATCACTTGGACTTACAGCGTTGCGCTTCAAGACCGGGACGCCGCCGCGCGTCGACGGCCGGAGCGTCGACTGGTCCAAGGTCGAGCGCCAAGACGGCGACGGGGACGAATACCGCTTCTCCTCTTACGAGCGCGCGGTGTTGCCGCGCCAGGTGCCGTGCTGGATCACGTGGGCGGGCGAGGAAGTGAAGGCGATCATCCGCGCTCACCTGGCGGAGTCGGCCTTGTACGGGGGCGCCATCAGCGGCCGCGGGCCGCGGTACTGCCCGTCGGTCGAGGACAAGATCGTCAAGTTCCCCGACGCCAAGCGGCACCAGGTGTTCCTGGAGCCCGAAGGTCTCGACACCCATGAGTTGTATGTGAACGGGTTGTCCACTTCCCTGCCCGTGCCGGTGCAGCTCGAGTTTCTCCGGGCCGTCCCGGGGCTCGAGCGGGCGCACATGACCCGCCCGGGCTACGCCATCGAGTACGACTATTATCCGCCCACTCAGCTCACCCCCTGGCTCGAGACGAAGGCGGTGGAGCAGCTGTTTTTCGCCGGGCAGATCAATGGTACGACTGGGTACGAGGAGGCCGCCGGCCAGGGTGTGGTGGCGGGAATCAATGCTGTGCGTCGGCTGCGCGGGCAGGAGCCGGTGCTGTTCGCGCGTGACACCGCGTACATCGGCGTACTGGTCGACGATCTGGTGACTCGAGGCGTCGACGAGCCGTACCGGCTGTTCACCTCCCGCTCCGAGTTCCGGCTGCTGCTGCGGCAGGACAACGCGCTGCGCCGGCTCGCACCCCTGGCGGAGCGGCTCGGTCTCTTGACCGCGGCGGAGCTGCGCACCGCGGAACGGCGGCGGGCGGAAGAAGACGGCGTGGTCGCCGCCGCCCGCGCCACGACGATCGCGCCGGCGGCGGCTGCTCCCGTGCTCCTCCCCACGGGGACGACGCTGGCGGAGCCCGAGCGAGTGGCGAGCGTCGCGCGCCGGCCGGGTGCGTCGCTGCGCGCGCTGCTCGCAGCGGCGGGCGTGACGGTGACGGCGGACGCGGACGCCGTCGCCAGCGCCGAGATCGAGCTCAAGTACGACGGCTATCTCGCGCGTGAGAGGGAAGCAGCGGCGCGGCTGGCCGAGCTCGCCGCATTCGCGCTGCCTCTGGAGCTTCCTTATCTCGAGCTCAAGAGTCTGGCGACCGAGGCGCGACAGAAGCTCGATCGGATCCGCCCGACGTCGCTGGCGCAGGCAGCGCGCATCCCCGGCGTCTCGCCCAGCGACCTGCACAATCTCGTGGTCGAGACGGCGCGCTGGCGCCGGCGCGTGGCCTAGTCCAAGCGCCGTCGCGCTTGTTTCACGTGAAACGTGGCATCGGTTTCACGTGAAACTCGGCCTTTACGCCACTCCGTCAGCCCCCTATATTGGGGCCATTCCAGCGATCTAGCAATGTAAAACATTTATTTTCAACATGTTATAGAGATGTCACGCGTCATCGCGATCGCCAATCAAAAGGGCGGCGTTGGAAAAACAACCACCGCCGTAAATCTCGCCGCCTCGCTTGCGACCGCGGAGCGGAAGACCCTCCTGGTCGACGCCGATCCGCAGGCCAACTCGACCAGCGGTGTTGGCATCGAGCGGGACCGTATCAGACACTCGTTGTACGACGCGCTGCTCGACGGCCGGGCGCTCGCCGACGCGCGCTTCACGCACGTCCATTTCCCGTACCTCGACGTCGTGGCGGCGACCCAGGACCTGGTCGGTGCCGAGATCGAGCTGGTCAACAAGCAGGGCCGGGAGACCGTGATGCGCCGCGCCCTGCGCGACCTGCGCGAGCAGTACCAGTTTGTGATCATCGACTGTCCGCCGTCGCTCGGGCTCCTGACGCTCAACATGCTCACGGCGGCCGACAGCGTGCTCATCCCGATCCAGTGCGAATACTATGCGCTCGAGGGTCTGTCGCAGCTCCTCAATACCATCAAGCTGGTGCAACGAAACTTCAACGCCGCCCTGGCGATCGACGGGGCGCTCTTGACCATGTACGACGCCCGGCTCAACCTCTCCAAGCAGGTCGCGGACGAAGCGAAGGAGTACTTCGGGTCCCAGATGTTCGGGATCACCATTCCCCGCAACGTGCGTCTGGCCGAGGCCCCGAGCTTCGGAAAACCCATCCTCTTGTATGACGTGCAGTCGGTGGGCGCCAAGAGCTACCTGGCGGTGGCGCAGGAGCTCATCCGGCGCGTCGAACGCGGCGGGTTGGCGGCCGCGTCCGCCTCCTCCGCCTCTCCTGCCCCGCCCGCTGCCGAACCGCAGCCGGAGGTGACCGCATGACGGAAACCATCACGAGTCGCCGTCGTCTCGGCCGAGGCCTCGAAGCCCTGCTGGGACCCACGCGCGAGGAGGCGGAGCGCGAGGGCAGTCTCGTCGAGCTGGCCATCGCCGACATCCGCCCCAACCCCTACCAACCGCGCCGTGACGTCGACCCCGCGGCGCTCGAAGAGCTCCAGGCCTCCATCCGGAAGGCCGGTCTGCTGCAGCCCGTCGTGGTGCGCCCCGTCCCCGGCGTCGACGGCGGGTTCGAGCTGATCGCCGGTGAGCGGCGGTTGCGCGCCTGCCAGGCGCTCGGGTGGGAGAAGATTCCCGCCGTGAAGCGCGAGGTGGACGACCGCACCGTGCTGACGCTCGCGTTGGTGGAGAACCTCCAGCGCGACGACCTCTCTCCCGTGGACGAAGCGCGCGGTTACGAACGACTCATCGCCGAGTTCAGCCTGACGCAGCAGGACGTGGCGGACGCGGTGGGACGCGACCGCTCGACCGTCGCCAATGCCCTCCGCCTCCTCAAGCTCCCGGCGGCGGTGCTCGCCCTGCTGCACGACGGCGGCTTATCGGTCGGTCACGCCCGCGCGCTGCTCGCGCTCGACGACGCGCGCCTCGCGACGTCCCTCGCGAAGGAAGCGGTGGACGCCGGGCTGTCGGTGCGGGACGTCGAGGACCGGGTGCGCGGCGGGCGGGCGCCGGTCAGACGCCCTCGATTGAAAAAAGGGCAGGGCCAGGCGCCCGAGGTGCGTCGCATCGAAGACGCGCTGCGGCGCCGGCTCGGCACCGACGTCCGGGTGACGCTCCGCGCCAAGGGCAAAGGCCAGCTGCACGTCCACTTCTACTCCAACGACGATCTCGCGCGCCTGCTCGAGCTGATTCTGGGTGCGCCGTTCGACGGATGAGGCACAAGGATCGCCGCGTCACCGTTGTCGTCCATACCGACGGGGAGCTCGCCTCCCGTCAGTACCGCCTGCCCCTCTGGGCCTTCGAGGCGGGAAAGTGGAGCGCGCTGGTGATCGGATTGCTGATCGTGTTGTTCTTCGCGTTCGCGGGGCCGATCGGTCGCGCGGCGGCCCGCGTGCCCGGGCTGGAGCGGGAAATCGCGCGCCTCGAAGCAGAGAACAGCCGCGTGCAACAGCTCGCCGCGGCCCTGAACCGCGCCGAGTCGAATTACCAGGAGCTGCGCTCCATGCTCGGCGTGAAGGCGCCCCCCGACAAGGGCGTCGTCGTCCTCCGCCTCGACCTGATGCGCAGCACCGCGGTGCGGGCGCGACCGCCCTCGGCGCCGCTGCGCTACGAGAGCGGGACGTCGGAGCCGACGCACTGGCCGCTCGACATCCCGGGCTTCCTCACTCGGGGCCAGGTGCGGCCGGGCGATCCCGCCGAGTCTCACCCCGGCATCGACATCGCCGTGCCCCCCGGCACCCCGGTGCGCGCGGCGGGCGGCGGCGTCGTCGAGGCGGCGGGCACCGACCCCGCCTACGGGCAGTTCGTCCTCTTGCGGCACGCGGCGGGCTATGAAACGATGTACGGTCACGCCTCACGCATCCTGGTGCGCGAGGGCGATTCGGCGCAGGCGGGACAGGTCATCGCGCTGTCCGGCAACTCGGGACGATCCACGGCGCCGCACCTCCACTTCGAAATTCGCCGCGAGGGGAAATCACTCGACCCCCTCACGGTCGTCAAACAGGAGAATTGACATGGCGATGTTCACCGAGAAAGGGCCGGGCGCGCCCGAGTCCGAAGCCGGACTCTCGATCATCGGCACCGGGATGCGCGTCGTCGGAGACATCACCGCCGACGGCGTCGTCAAGATCGAGGGCACCGTCGTGGGTACGGTGCGCGCCGCCCGGCAGGTGCTGGTAGGGCAGGGGGGTGAGGTCGAGGGGGACGTGATCTCGCGCGAGGCGATCATCGGCGGGGAAGTACGCGGCAGCATCCGCGCCGAAGAGCGCATCGAAATCCAGTCCACCAGCGTCGTGCATGGCGACGTGGCGGCCAAGCGGCTGCTGGTACAGGAAGGTGGTGAGATCAACGGCGTCGTGCGGATGGGCGAAGCGGCGCTCGAAGAAGAAGCCGGCGAGAAAGTCAGCGCGGCGCGGTCGTACTAGACCGCCCCACAGGGATATCCACACTCCGCACCCCTCCCATGTGGATTTTGTATGTCGTTGTCAATAACTATCTTACCTGTTGTGGTGACGTGAGAATCTCACGTCACTGTCGATAATCTGGTGAGATAATGTCTCCATGCCGGCGCGCCTGATGCGCCCGACCGATCTGGCCGTGCTCGTGTCGTATCTCGACCGCTACCTCCGGATCAGCGAGGTGGCGGACGCTCCCAACGCGCTCAACGGGCTCCAGGTAGCGAACGGGGGAACGATCAGCCGCATTGCGGCCGCCGTGGACCTGTGCGCGGCCACGGTGCAGATGGCGGCGCAGCAGCGGGCGGACCTGCTGCTCGTGCATCACGGTCTCTTCTGGGGCGGGCTCGAGCCCCTCACGGGTCGCGCGTATCGGCGAGTTGCGGGACTCATCGAGCACAAGATTGCGCTGTACAGCGCGCACCTTCCTCTCGACGTGCATCCCGAGGTCGGCAACAACGCCGTGCTGGCGCGCCAACTCGGCGTCGCCCGGCGGGGGGAGTTCGGGGAGGAGTACGGCATGCGGATCGGCGTGTGGGGAGAGGTCGACGTCCCGCGCGCGGCCCTGGCGCAGCGTCTCGCAGATGTCGTGGGCGGGCGCCCTCGTCTCATGGCGTTTGGGCCGGAGCGCGTGCAGCGCGTGGGTATCGTGACGGGAGCGGCGGGCTCGATGATCGGGCAGGCCGCCGCCCTGGGCCTCGACACCTACATCACGGGTGAAGGGGCGCACCACACGTTTTTCGACGCCGAGGAGCTGGGGCTGAACGTCTTCTACGCGGGGCACTATGCGACGGAAACGTTCGGCGTCAAGGCCCTGGCCGAGCGGCTCTGCGCGGAGTTCGACCTCCCCTGGGCGTTTCTGGACCACCCGACGGATCTCTGAGCCGTCACGGCACCGCCACGATCCCGACTTCGTCGCCGAAGTCGTCGGCCGCACGAGTCAGGCCCGCCGGAACGATCCACGCGCCCCCGTCGATCCGCACGTTGAGCCGGTGCGTGCCGCTGGGAATGGGCAGCACGGTCTCCCACATTCCGTCCGCGGTGCGGCGCAGCGGCCGCGGTTGCCAGTCCGTAAAGTCGCCCGCGAGCTCCACGTCCGCCGCCGGGTTGGCGGTGTAGAGCACGACCCGGACGGCGCCGTTGGGCCGCGGCAGCACCTCGAGGCGCACGCTTGCGACGGGATCGCCGTCGTCCGGCATCCGCCGTGGCGATGCGGTCGGCGCGGAATTGCGCGACACGAGCGGCGCCGGGTTGGCAAGGCGCAGCCGCACGCCGCCGCTCACGTAGCGACCCGCGACGCTGCCGCTGACCGGATCCGTGGGGTAGCGGCCCCCGCTCAAAAACAGCGCCGTTCGCTCGCCGAGCGCGAGCGTCGCGCTCGCCTCGCCGAACACGCCGCGCCCGCCTCCCCGGCTCGCGAACCTGGCTCCCACGGACGCGTCGAATGCGAGCGCCCCGCGCAATGTGTGAGCGGTTGACACCAAATCGCTGTAGGCGGTGTCGCCCACGAACGAGCGGGTCGCCGACGCGGCCAGCATCACGTGGGAGCGCCGCGCCCAGGCTCCGATGGCCGCGACCGCCACCGGGCGCGCCGCGCTGCCGAACGAGGTGCGTCCCCCCGTGCCTCCGATCCACACGCCGCGATCCGCTCCCAGGACATGCAGCCGCGCGTCGGCGGTCGCGTGCCAGAAGCTCGCGAAGTCGAGATAGCGGCTCGCGCCCAACGAGGCGCCGAGCTCTCCGCGCCAACCGCGCACGGGGGGTCGTACGAGCAACGAGCCGGCGAGCAGGCCCTGCAGACTCCGGTGGCCGCTCTCGAACCGCAGGTACGTGCCGCGCGCGGTGAGGGTGCCCGTCGGTTGCTCCCAGCGCACGGCGGGGGAGACGGACGCTGCGGCCGACGGGAGGAAGCCGTCGTAACGCACGGACGACAGGCCGACGTCGACGGTACCGGTCGCCTGGGCCGCCGGCGCACGGACGCCCAGGAGCGACCACGCCGCGGTGACGAACGCGGCCCACGGATGTCTCGCGGCCATGGGCGGCCGCACGTATCAGGGACGACCGGGGCGCTGCTGGCGGGCCCCCGCGTTCACCTGGACGGCTGCGGCGGTGACCGCGGCGGCGGCGGCGGTCGCGGACGCGGGTGGCGCACCAAGCGCGATGTCGCGCTCCACGGCGCGGCGGAACTCGACCAGATCCGTGTCTCGCGATTTCGCGGCGAGGGAGAGCACCGCGGCCGCGGCGCTGTCGACCGGAACGCCGCTCGCGACCAGGTCCGTGAGCACGGCCAGCGGCACGGTGAGGGACTCGCGCCGGAGGCGCCGCAGCTCGGTCAAGATCGCGGGGGGCGCCCCGGCGCGCAGCGCCGCGGCCGCGGCCGCGAGCTCGGGTGGCGAGGTGGTGGGGCCGAGCGCGTCGCGCGCGTGACCCAGGTCGAGGGCCAGCCGGCGCACGGCGGCGACGATCCGGTCGGCGGCGGCCCGCTTGGTCGCCCCTTCGAGGGCGCGCTGCACGAGCGGCTCGGTGGGAAGGGCGGTCGCGCGCGCCGAATCGACCAGCGCCGCCACGATCGGCCGGGTGACCGAGTCGAGCCGCTCGAGCCGCGGATCGACCTGCTGGGCGGCGGCGGAGCCCGCGGCGAGAGTCACCACGACCAGGCCGGAGCCGAGCCCGCGCCAGTGCAGCGTCACGAGCCCCCCACCGTCACGACCGAGCTGGGTGTGCCGAACTCGTCGTCGCGCGCGACGGGCGCCGCGGGATCCGCCACCCAGCTGACGCCGTCCACCAGGAACGCGTACCGATAGCGGCCCGGCGTCAACGGAATGACGGCCGTCCACACGGACGCGTCCCTGCGGGCACGCTGCATCGGCGTGCGCGCGGCATCCCAGTCGTTGAAGTCCCCTACCAGCGACACGGTCGCGGCGCGCGGCGCGACGACGACGAAGCCGAACTCGCGCGCGCTCGCGGGCGCGGCGCGGTAGAATCGATCGGGACGCGACAGCGCCACGACCACGAACGCCGCGGCGATCGCGAGGGCGCCCAACGGCGAGAGCCGGACGGTCCGCGCCCGGGTGAGCCAGCGCCAGGCGGCGCGAGCCGTCCCTCCCCCCCGGTGCGCCGGGAGGTGCGCGATCTGCTCCATCACCCGCTCGTCGAGGGCCGAATCGACCGTGACGGGGCGACGCAAGTGCCGCACCACGCGCCCGACGAGCTCCTCATCCGCCTCAAACACGCTCCGCCTCCCTGAGAATCACCTGCAGTTGCTCGCGGGCGCGCTTCACGCGCATCTTGAGCGCCGACACGCCCGCACCCGTCAGCCGCGCCATCTCTTCGTATTCGAGATCCTCGACGTGCTTGAGGAGGAACGCCTCCCGGTATTCCGGGGTCAGCCTCGCCAGCGCCCAGCGCACCACATCCTCCCCCTCGGTCTGTTCCGCCGCGCTGGCGTGGGCGACGCCGTTGAGCGCGGCGTCGTCGCGCACGAAGACACGCCCGCGCTTCGCCGCCCGGGCGCCCGTCGTACGGCACCGATTCACCAGAATGCCATACAGCCAGGCCCCGAAACGCGCCGCGTCGTCACACCGCTCGAGCGAGCGATACGCCCGGACGAAGGCGTCCTGCAGCGCCTCCTCGGCGTCTTCGCGATTGCCGAGCATGTGCACGGCGTAGCGGGCCAGGCGGTCACGGTACCGCGCGACGAGTGCGGCGTAGGCCCCGGTGTCGCCGGCCAGTACACGGCGCACCACCTCCGCGTCGCTCGTCCCCACGCTGTCTATACCCACGCGCGCCCCCGGGGCGTCACATTGTCCTCCGACCACGGCGCTTGTGACGCCGCGGTCCAGAGCAGAGGTATCTCTCACGAAGGCGACCTGCAAGTCTGCTGCCACAGGAGCTGGTCCATGTCGACGCGTGCCACACTCGCTGGGATCTTGGCGGTCGCGCTCTCCGCAGGGGGCTGCTACCAGGACGACGCCACGGCCAACGCCCCACAGGGCCTGAAGCCGCGCATCACGGTCCGGCTCACCGACGCTCCCTTCCCCTACGACTCGCTCCATAGCGTCACGATCTACGTGGTCCGGATCGAAGCCAACACGGCGCAGGACACGAGCGTCGACGGCCAGTGGGAGCTCATTACGGAGCCCCACAAGAGCTTCGACCTGCTCGCCTTGCAGCAGGGGACCACGGCGCTCCTGGGTGAGGGCGAGATGCCCGCAGGCCAGTACCACTCTGTCCGCATGACCCTCGACACGAGCCTGTCTTCGATCACCTGGAACGATGCGGCGCAGACGCCGGCGCAGGTGAATTGGCATGGGTGGTCCACGATCTCGGCGTTCGTCGAGTATCCGGTCAACGTGCCGACGCAGGGCGCCGACATCGTGCTCGACTTCGACGTGGGCCGCAGCTTCCAGTTCAATTTTTACAACAGCAACAACGAGTTCGACTTCACACCTCAGCTGCGCGCGATCAACTCGGCGGCGGCGGGCGCGATCGCCGGGGTCGTGACACAGGGCGCCAACGGTACCACCCAGCCGGTCTCGAACGCGCAGGTCTCGGTGTACGGCACTTATCCCGGCAGAGCGGACCTCACCTACTTGGAGGCCACGGGTCGGAGCGACGGCGACGGCCGTTATAAGGTGGCGTTTCTGCCACCGGCCACCTATGTCGTGCGCATCGAAGAGCCGTTCCTGCCAAACCTCGATTCGGTGACCACGTCGGGCGTGGAGGTGACAGCTGGCAACACGACGCCCTTGTCGGTCCTGCTTCCCAACGCGGGTTCAGGCGGGGGGGCGTACGTGCGCATCTCGGGTCCGACCTCCGTCGGTGTGGGCGGGACGATCACTCTGTTCGCTGCCGTGGGAGACGCGAGCGGCAATCCAGTGCAGAATCCGTCGGTCACATGGACGAGCAGCCCAGCCGACACGGCCAGCGTGACGGGGTTCGGCGATTCGGCGCGCGTCACAGGTCGGATGCAGGGCTTCGCCACGATCACGGCGACGAGCAACGGTCTCAGCGACATGCATCGCGTGCAGATAACCGCTTCGTCGGCGCCCGTGGCGACCGTCACGGTTGTACCGGCGGACACTAACCTCACCGTGGGGGACAGCCTGGCCTTCCGTGCAGACCTCAAGGACGCCGCTGGGAATCTCCTGTCGAATCGATCGGTGTCCTGGTACACCGCCGACAGCACGGTCATTCAAGTCTATGCCTACGGAACCGCGGCCCTTGTCCTCGCTCGGGCGGCGGGAACGGCCGTGCTCCACGCGACGAGTGAGGGGAAGACCGGGCAGGCGACGATGAGGGTGGCAGTGCCGGCGCCGGTCGCCACGGTTACGGTCGTGCCCGGTAGCGCCAGCCTCACTGTGGGAGACAACGCCACCTTCGCAGCGGACGTCAGGGACGCCGCCGGGAACGCGCTCAGCAACCGGGCCGTGTCATGGTCGAGCACCGACCCGTCGGTGTTGTCGATTGCGAGTACGGCCGGTGCCTCCGCGACCGTTCGTGCACTGAGCGCCGGAACCGCGCGGGTGCGCGCGATCAGCGAAGGAAAGACCGGCGAGGCGAGCATCAGCGTCGCCGCCCCGGCCCCCGTGGCCACGGTCACGGTAGTGCCCGGGAGCGTTACCGCGGCCATCGGAGACAGTCTGAACTTCTACGCCGAGCTGCGCGATTCGGCGGGTAATCTCCTGTCCGGCCGCTCGGTATCGTGGTTCACGGCTGACAGCACGACTATCGAGCTCCATACGTTCGGCGGGGACACGTTCGCGTTGGTATGGGCCCGCTCCGCCGGGATGGCGGTGCTCCGCGCCTCCGCCGAGGGCAAGACGGGCCAGGCGACGATCACCGTGCACTGACCCGGGGGGCTCGCCGCGCGCCTCCCCGGCCCGTAGTTTGCGGGTTCCCCCGTTCCCTTGTCGGGAGGACTCGTGCGCTGCACTCCGCTGCTCGCCCTCGTCGTCTCGGCCGCCTGCGCCCGGCCGCCCCAGGCCATCACGCCGCCCCAGCCCGGCCTGTTCGGCCCGTCCAGTCAGCCGGTGCTCTTGCCGCCGCGATTCGGTGAGCCCGGCCTCCCGCGCTCCGACGCCGATTGGCGCGCCGTCGGCCGGGAGGCGGCGGCGCTCCTGTCGCAGTACGTCGCGATCAACACAACGAACCCTCCGGGCAACGAGCTCAAGACGGCCGAGTGGCTCAAGGCGGTGCTCGCGCGCGAGGGGATCAAGGCGCAGATCTTCGAGCCCAAGCCCGGCAAGGCGAACCTGTACGCGCGCCTCGGCGGCGACGGCAGCGCGCGGCCGCTCATCCTGCTGAACCACATGGACGTGGTGCTCGCGAGCCCGGAATACTGGAAGGTCGACCCCTTCGCCGGGACGGTGCAGGACGGCTATCTGTGGGGGCGTGGCGCACTCGACATGAAGGGCGAGGCGATTACGCAGCTCATGACACTGCTCACGCTCAAACGCGCCGGCGTGGCGCTCAAGCGGGACGTCATCTTCCTCGCGACGGCGGACGAGGAAGTGGGCGCCGGCGTGGGGGCGGGTTGGATGGTCGAGCATCATCCGGAGCTGGTGCAGGACGCCGAGTTCCTGCTCAACGAAGGGGGCACGATCCGCGCGGGCCCCACCGGGCGGATCGAGTACTACGGCGTGGGGACCACCGAGAAATCACCCTTCTGGCTCGAGGTCACCGCCCATGGCACGGCGGGACACGGCTCGCGCCCCACCCCCGACAACCCCGTGCACCGGCTGGTGCGGGCGCTGTATCGGATCGCTGCTTATCAGACGCCGCTCGTGGTCACGCCGGCGGTGGAGCGGTACCTGCGGGATCTCTCGGCCATCGAACCCGACCCGGTGCGGCGCACCTGGCTCGCGGACGTGCGCGCGGCGCTCAAGGATTCAGCGGCCGTCCGCGCCCTCACCGGAGACCTCACCTATAACGCGCTGCTCCGCAACACGATTTCGATCACCGGGCTCACGGGCAGCGACAAGACCAACGTGATCCCGCCGGTGGCCAGGGCCGGGCTCGACGTGCGGCTTCTGCCGGGACAGGACCCGGACGCGTTCCTGGCCGAGCTCGTGCGCGTGGTCGGGGACACGGCCGTCGCCATCACGCCGCTCGGCCCCACCTGGCCGGCCACCGACAGTCCGACCGACACGGAGCTGTTTCGCTCCATCATGGCCGCGGCGCGCGAGCGAACGCCGAATGCTCTGGTTACCACGCCGCCGCTCACCGGGTTCACCGACAGCCATTACTTCCGGCAGCTCGGGATCGCGAGCTATGGGGTGTCGCCGTTTCCGCTCAACCAGACCGAGTCCCGCGGCGTTCACGGGAACGACGAGCGGGTTAGTCTCGACGACATCGCGTTCGGCGTGCACTTCGTGTACGACATCGTCTCGCGCGTCGTCGCGAAGTGATCGGGCTCTTCCTGCATCCGCGCCGCCACCCGCCGGCGCGGGAGCGGCGTCCGCCGGTGTTCGAGCGGCTCACCAAGGCCCGCGTGGGCTGGGTGGTGGAGCGCCTCGCCGCCCCGTTTTCGCGGTGGGAGAGTGCGCGGCTCGAGAGTCCCGAGATCGCCCTCCCGGTGCGCGACCTGGACCCGCGGCTCGTGGGCTACCGCATCGCGCTCGTGACGGATCTGCATCACGGGCCCGCCGTCCCCGAGCGCTGGTTCGCGAGCGTGGCGGATCGCGTAGCCGACCTCGCGCCCGATCTCGTCGCCCTGGGCGGGGACTTCGTGAGCCACGCCCGCAGCGATCTCGATGGCCTGGATGCGATCATCGCGCGGTTCCGCGCCCGCGACGGCAGCGTGGCCGTGCTCGGCAATCACGACCACTGGGTCGATCCCGACCTGGTGAGCCGGATCGTCGAGCGCGCCGGCGCGCGCCTGCTCACCAACCGGCACGAGCTGATCCGCCGCGGGGCGGCGGCGCTCGCCGTCGCCGGAGTCGACGACTTCAGCCATGGTGCAGTGCGGCCGGACGACGCCCTCGCCGGCGTTCCACCCCACGTGCCACGGGTGCTGCTGTCGCACAATCCCGATCTCATCGAGTATCTCCCCGCCGGGCTGCGTGTGGACGTGATGCTCTCGGGGCACACCCACAATGGCCAGGCACACCTGCCACTGGTCGGACCGATCATTGCGCCGTCGCAGTTCGGCCGGAAATACCTGCACGGACTGAAGCGCGCCGGGGAGACGTGGCTTTACGTGTCGGCGGGGGTCGGAAGCGCGGCCATTCCCCGGTGGCGCAATCCGCCGGAGCTGCCCGTGCTGCGGCTGACCGCGGCGTAACGCGCTATTTGAGGGAGACGACGAACCTGACGATCACGGTCTCCGCCGTCTGCGGCGCCACCGTGCAGAAACATTCCGCGCCGATCAAACGCTTGACGCCCAGTACCTCCGCCTCTGCAATCCCCGGCACATCGCGGTACGCGATCTCGAGCATGGTGCCGTCGATGATGCGGTAGGCCACCGGGCGCCCGTACAGACGATGGTGTGGATCGATCTTCGCGAGGCCTTCGCTGAGCCGGTGCCGGATCGCGGTGGCCTGCTCGGACAGTGTGATGGGGAGCTCGGTCACGGGGCTGCCCGAGCGCGGTTCGCCGAAACGGCGGCGGCATTGCGGCGCAGGCCGGCTGCACCCGGACGCTCGAACGGCGTGTCGCCGAAGCGACGCTCGAACTCATCGGGCGCCAGGGCGAGCAGCTCGGCCAGGTCCGGCGCGGCCACTTCGGGGCGCACCGCGAGCTCGGGGTCGGATGTCGCCTCCGCGAACGTGACGTTCCAGGGGCACACATCCTGACACACGTCGCACCCGAAGAGCCAGTCACCCAGCAGCCGGCGCTCGTCGTCGCGGAACGGGGCGGCGTGCTCGATCGTGAGATAGGAAATGCAACGCCGCGCGTCGAGCGTCCGAGACTCGACGAAGGCATCGGTAGGACAGGCCTCGAGGCAGCGTCGGCACGTGCCACAGCGGTCGGCCTGGAAGGGGAGGTCGGGGACCAGCTCGGCATCCGTGAAGATCACGCCGATGAACGTGAACGAGCCGATGGTCGGATTGATCAGCATCGTGTTCTTCCCGATCCACCCCAACCCGGCGCGCTGCGCCAGCTCGCGCTCCGGGACCGGACCGGCGTCCACGTAGCAGCGCGTCCTCGCGCCGGGCGCGATCTCGCGCACGGCGGTGGCCAGCTGCTCGAGGCGGCGGCCGATCACGTGGTGGTAGTCGGCGGACCAGGCGTACTGAGCGACCCGGGCGGATGCAGCGAGTCTACTGACCCCGGGCGCAAGCCCGGGGTTTCCGGGATCCCGGGGCTTGCGCCCGGGGTCAGTCGGGCCATGGAAGTAGTTGGTCAGGGTGACCACCGCCACCTGTGCGTCGGGCACGATGCGGGCAGGGTGTTTGCGTTTCTCCGCCTGACGATGCAGGTAGGCCATGGTGCCCGCGTAACCGGCCGCGAGCCACTGACCGAGCTCGTCGGCGTGCGCGTTCGGTTCGAGGCTCGCCACTCCCACGGCGTCGAAGCCCAGATCGAGCGCTCGACGCTTCACCGCGACGGTGTCGCGTGACGCCTTTGCGTGACGGTTTTGCGTGACGTCGCTCATAAGTGCATAGTCTCGCGACGCCATCTCGCGAACCGCACCACGTCTTCCAGCGGCGGCACGGCCGCGGAGTCGCCGTAGGCCGTGAACATCCGCCACCGCACGTACTCGCGCGGCGGCAACGGCAGGAACGGCGCCCGGCGGTACCAATCGCGCGCCCGGTAGCTCCAGGCGAGTCGTACGAGGTCGAGTGCCAGGCGCGGGTTCACGAGCGCCCGCATGGCGAGGCGCGCCGTGAGCGCCGGCCAACCGGCGCGTGGCGGCATGAGAGGCAATTTACTCGCGAGGTGTGCCCGGCGCGCTTTTCCTCCTGTATATTGACCGCCTATGACGCTCGCCGGCCGTCACACCGGCACCTCTACCGGGACGCACCCGCTCGCCCGCTACCGCAGCGAGTTCCCGATCTTTCGGGATGGCATCTACTTGAACACGTGCTCCCTCGGTGCCCTCGGCGAGCGCACGCGCCGCCGCGCTGCCGAATTCCTGGATGTCTGGCAGCGACGGGGGGCGTCCGCCTGGTACGACGTCTGGTGGGAGGCGCTGGGGGAGCTCCGCGCCCGCTACGGGCGCGTCGTGAACGCCGGCCCGGCGGAAATCGCGCTCGCGCCGAGCATCTCGGTCGCACTCTCGGCCGTGGCGGAGGCGCTCGACTACACCCGCCGCCCCCGCGTGGTCGTCACGTCGCTCGATTTCCCGACGGTCGCCTACCAGTGGCTGGCCAAGCGGCCGCGTGGTGTGGAGCTCGTGGTGGTCGAGAGCCCCGACCGCGTCTCGGTGCCCGTCGAGGCGATCGCGCGGGCCGTGGACGAGCGGACGGCGCTGGTGGCTACGTCCCATGTGTACTTCACGAGCGGCGCGATTCAGGACATCAAGGCGGTCGCCGAGGTCGCGCACCGGCGCGGCGCGCTGACGCTCGTCGACGCCTACCAAGCCGTGGGACAGATCCCCGTGGACGTGAAGGCCGCGGGCGTGGACTTCCTGACCGCCGGCGGGCTCAAGTGGCTGCTGGGCGGGCCGGGGATCGTGTTTCTGTATGCGCGCGAGGAGCTGGCGCGGCGCCTCGCCCCGCAGATCGCCGGCTGGTTCGGCCACAAGAACCAGTTTGCATTCGATCCCCGCGCCCTCGAGCTGCACGAGGACGCACGCCGGTTCGAGCTCGGCACGCCGTCGCTGGCGGCGGTGTACGCCCAGCTCGGCGGCCTCGAGTACATCGAGGAGATCGGGGTCCCGGCGATCCAGCGGGCGACCGCCGCGCTCACCGAAGACCTGATCGGGCGGGCGCGCGAGCTCGGCTTCCGGCCCAAGGTCGCGCCGCGCGCCGACGAGCGCTCGGCGATCGTCATGCTGCCGGCGGTCGATCCGGCGGCGGGCGTCCGACACCTCGCCGCCGCCGGCATCGTCGCCGACGCGCGCCCGGGGCACGTGCGCCTCTCCCCTTTCTTCTATAACGTGCAGGACGACCATGTCGCAGCGCTCGAGCAGCTCGCCACGGACGGCGATCACTGAGGACGAACGACTCCTCTCCCAGGTTCCCCGCGAGCGCCGCGCCTTC